>NZ_SOGF01000035.1:0-1009 GCF_004402355.1 Cryobacterium sp. TMS1-20-1
ACATGATCATCTCGCTTTATGCCGGCGGGATGACGGTGCGCGATATCCAGCACCACCTCGTCTCCACGATCGGCACCGAGCTGTCCCACGAGACGATCTCGAAGATCACTGACGCGGTCCTTGACGCGGTCCTGGAATGGCAGCGCCGCCCGCTGGAGGCGCTCTACCCGGTGATCTATCTGGACGCGCTGATCGTCAAAGTTCGGGACGGCGGGCACGTGCGCAACAAGGCCGCGCACATCGCTGTCGGCGTCGACATGGACGGCATCAAGCATGTGTTGGGCATCTGGGTGCAGGATACCGAGGGTGCCAAATTCTGGGCCAGTGTCTGCGCGCAGCTGGCCAACCGCGGCGTGAAGGACGTCCTCATCGTCTGCTGCGATGGCTTGACCGGGTTCCCCGAGGCGATCGAAACGACCTGGCCGCAAGCGACCGTTCAGACGTGTGTCGTGCACCTGCTGCGGGCGGCGTTACGGTTCGTCGGCTACAACGATCGCCGGGCCGTCGCGGCCGCGCTCAAGCCGATCTATACCGCCGCTGACGCCGAGACGGCTTGGGACGCCCTGACCGAGTTCGCGGCGTCGCCGCGGGGCGTGAAATACCCCACGGCCGTCAAAACGTTCGAAGATGCCTGGGAACGTTTCACCCCGTTCCTCGCGTTTCCGCCCGAGCTGAGGCGGGTGATTTACACGACGAACAGCATCGAATCATTGAATTTTCAGCTGCGGAAAGTAACTAAGAATCGTGGCCACTTCCCCAACGACGACGCCGTCATCAAGATGCTCTGGTTGGCCATCTGCAACATCGAAGACAAGCGAGCCCGCGACCGAGCCAAGGAACGAGGTCGAGCCGCAGGCGTCAAACGCAACGCCGAAGGCCGCCTCGTCGAAGGCCAAGTCACCACGAATTGGAAGCAAGCCCTCAGCCAGCTCGTGATGATTTACCCCGACCGAATCAACCCCCACCTCTAACCAATTCCCAACACTTACACAAAAGATTTGACAGGCTC
>NZ_SOGF01000022.1:0-1013 GCF_004402355.1 Cryobacterium sp. TMS1-20-1
AAGTGGCACCGCACACTGGAAAACGACGGCTTTGCCGCGCTGACCAGCGAAAAACGTGGCCCGAAGGGTGGCTCCAAACTCACCACCTCGGTCATTACGCGCATTCAGGTGAATATTGGCTTCCAAGGGAGCCGGGGGCGGTGCGGCTAAAGGCCAGCCCTCGGAATCATGAATCGTGTCGTTCAGAGCCATAGTTGGCGTGGTTGAGAGCCACCTGCAAAGCTCCTTCCACCACGTGAGGGCCACGTGGTGGAAGGAGTACCGATAATGGGACGGAAGATCAAGGCGAAGCTTGTCTTGCAATTACAAAACCAAGGCTTGTCTGGCCGGGCGATCGCGTCGGGGCAGGGCATCGCACGCAATAGCGTCCAGGTGGTGCTCGAGGCGGCGGACCGACTCGGCGTCGGCTGGGCTGACGTCGAGGAGATGCGGGAAGCTGAGGTGTATGCGGCGTTGTTTCCGGGTCGCGGAGTGCACGAGTCCGTGTTCGCGCAGCCGGATTGGGGTCGGGTTCACAGTGAATTGGCCCGGGTCGGAGTGACGTTGAAGTTGCTGCATAAATATTGGCTTCCAAGGGAGCCGGGGGCGGTGTGGCTAAAGGCCAGCCCTCGGAATCATGAATCGTGTCGTTCAGAGCCATAGTTGGCGTGGTTGAGAGCCACCTGCTGGCGAGCAGCCCTTGAAGGTAGCGCGAGTCCGGCGACACGGTAGCAAGATTCCGGGAACACGGTAGCGCTGATGCTGCCAATCTGCTCTGCTGTGGAACGACAACGTGCAAGGCGTTGTCGTTCCATTGTTAGGGGTGGGTCATGGCGGATTATCGGAAAATATTGAGGTTGTTGCTCGAGGGGCGGAGCTATCGCGACGTCGTGGAGATCGTGGGGTGCTCGCATCGCGACGTGGCTCTGAGCTGCTGCGGATATCTCGGACAGTGGGCCCTCTTAAAATGGGGCGTTACTGAAAGTAGAGATCAGCATGACCGCATCGCGGAGAAAATTTACCCAGGAGTTCAA
>NZ_SOGF01000006.1:0-1057 GCF_004402355.1 Cryobacterium sp. TMS1-20-1
AGGTGGAAGCCCGCTCTCAACGCCTTCGCCATCACCTTCCACGACCGCTGGCCGAACGCAGAATCCTACTAATGAAAAACGCCGGAAACACCGTTACTGAGACACACCCGTCTGGTTCCGCGCATCGAGCTGTTGATGTTGGACCAGTGACAGGGCGGCGACGTAACGATCGAATTTGAGGCGCTGGATCCTAGAACGGTGGCGGGTCGGTGTCGTCGGTGTCCCAGTCGGTGTTCGAGGGAGTGTTCCAGGGGATGTTCCAGGGGTCGGGCGGTGGTGGGGCTGGTGGTTCTGGTGGGGATGGTGCCGGTGGTGGCGTTTCGGTTTGCTGCAGGTGCGGACGGATGCGGGTGGCGGGGTCGGTGGCGTAGTGTTTGCCGGCGGGGCTGGTCCAGTGGACGGTGCCGTCGGGGTCGGCGACGGCTTTCCAGTCGGAGAAGTGTTTGAGGTTGTGGTGGGCGGGCGAGAGGAAGTGGAGGTTGGTGGCGGTGGTGGGGCTGGCGAATTGTTTATCGATGGTGTGGTCAAGGTCGGAGTGGCCGGCGGAGCGGTTGCAGCCGGGGAACCGGCAGGTTCCATCGCGTAGGCGCAGGTATTTCTTCAGCGCGGCCGGCACGCGGAACGGGGTGGAGCTGACGTCGAGGACGATGCCGGTGTGCGGGTGGGTGAGGACGCGGAGGAAGCTCGTCGCCGTCCCAGCCAGCCGGCGGGCCGTCTCCGGGTCGATCGGGCCGTACCCTTCGAGCTCGGCGGGTTCCTCACTCTGACCCATCAGGGTGAGGACGGGGACGGTGATGTTGACGTTGGCGGTGAGGCCGGCGCCGAGACCTGTGCCGGTGACGCCCTGCTGGAGCAGGTCAATGGCGACGTCGGCGCGGAGTTGGCTGAGGGTGCGGGGCTCATCGGGGCCCTGCAGACTGATCGCAGCATCGGTGACGCGGGTATAGATGAGCTGCTGCGGATATCTCGGACAGTGGGCCCTCTTAAAATGGGGCGTTACTGAAAGTAGAGATCAGCATGACCGCATCGCGGAGAAAATTTACCCAGGAGTTCAAGG
>NZ_SOGF01000036.1:0-1179 GCF_004402355.1 Cryobacterium sp. TMS1-20-1
CTCGGGTACCGACGGCCTAACGAAGTGCACTACGGTTATGAAAAGCCAGCCCTGGCAGCGTAGAAGAAACCACTAATTCCGCTGTCCGAAATCCCCGCGGCAGCTCACTTACGCCCAAGAGATCACGTGCACCGACACCTGCGTTGTGACGGATGAGCGGGAGGTGCGGGTGATTAATAAGGAGGCCATTTACGCCAGCTATTACGGGGTCACCCTGAATGCCGTCGTGGGAATCACTACGGCCTACTGCGTCAATCCCGACGGCGCGCTTTCCTGCCCAGCCTGGGTGGATCGGGCTATTGGCGCGGAAAAGCCGGCTTCGGCGTCTCGAACCTCTGAAACTTCAACAGTGACGACAACTTGGTCGTACGCACCCAAGGGGATCGACGCACAACATGACCGTTGACGTTGAGCTGTTCCTGCACACCATCCGGCAGCAGTTGCAGCAGACACCACGAATAGCTCCGGAGAAAGATTGGGTGGCTGGCGGACAGGCCGCTGACGGTCGTGCGGTCGTTCTCTACACGGCGAAAGACGGAGGTGCGCTGCTAGGAAGAATCTGGAACCTGGACAGCTACGCCGTGCTTTTCGGTACTGAGGACGCAGCGAAACTGGCCCGCGCCGCTTACACGAGCGAGATATTAGAGCCGGAAGGACCCACCGTGTTACGACAGGAGGGCTGGGCAGACGGACTAGTCGAGAAGGCCAACTCGGTGCGGTGGCTCGGGCTGGTGCCAGACAATACCCCTGATTCCACCGTTTAGCTTTCGGAAGACAGCCTTACCTGATAAAAGTTTTTCGAATCCCCGCTAGCGATAAGGCTACGTCGTGGCTAAGCAAATCGGTGAAGCAGCAGGGACGAACTGATAGCCGTCGGGCGGCGACGCATCCAAGCCCGGGGGTCTGTATCGGCAGGCTGAACGCGGTTCGCCCTGCTCAGGCAAATCAGCCTTCCAAGGCCAGTGTCTAGTTGCCGCGGCCGGCACAGATAACCTATTTGCAAATTTTTTAAAGAAGATTCGTCACGACGGCATGGGTCCACAGCTGGGTGGATAAATAGCGGTAAGAAGTGACTGAGTATTAGAGCCTCTGAGCCCCACCCGATCGTGCGGTTGAGCCCCATCGATCGTGCGGAAGAGCACCAGTGGTGGTGTGGCTCAGCACCACAGGTGCTCCCCG
>NZ_SOGF01000034.1:0-1190 GCF_004402355.1 Cryobacterium sp. TMS1-20-1
GCGGAGTGCCGGCGTCGACTGTTGTAAAACCCTTCGATATATCGGATGACGTCGCTGCGAGCTTGGGATTTCGTGGCATACGCGGTGCGGTAAACACGCTCATTTTTGAGCATCGAGAAGAAACTTTCCGCCATGCTGTTGTCCCAACACACGCCCGTGCGGCCCATGGAGGAGCGCATCCCCAGGCCGGTCACCAGGAGCCGAAAATCGGCCGAGGTATAGACGCTGCCGCGGTCGGAGTGCCAGATCGCGTGAGGCTCGATCTGGGTCGTCGCAGCGGCGTTGCGGAGGGCGTCGGCGACGAGCTCGGTGCGCATGTGGTCGGCGATGGACCAGCCGACAACTTTCTTGGAGTAGCAGTCGATGACGGTGGCCAGATAGATGAATCCTTGCCAGGTGTGGATGTAGGTAATATCGCCGACGAATTTCGCTCCGGGGCGGTCGGCGGTGAAGTCGCGTTTGACGAGGTCGGGCATGTTCGCGGCCGCTTCGGCATCGGCCTCCGTCGTGATGCGGAAGGGCCGTGGTTGGCAGGCTACGAGGCCGATCTGGCGCATGAGTTGCCGCACCAGTTCGGGCGAGCACTCGGTCTGCTCGGCACCTAGGTCAGCGTGGATCCGGCGGTATCCGTAGGTGCCATCGGATTCCTCGAAGAAGTGCTGAATCCGGGCGATCAAGGCCTCGCGGCGGGCCGAGGTCGCGGACTGCGGCCGCACTGCCCAATCGTAGAAACCGGACGTGGAGACGGCCAGCCAGAGGCACATTTTCACCACCGAATTCCGGTTGGTGGGCTCCGATTTTTGGGAGTCGATGTACTCGTACTTGCTCACTACCGCTGCTCCCGCGCGAAGTAAGCGCTGGCTTTTTTCAAGAATGCGGTCTCCGCCCGCAGCTCTTGAACTTCCCGCTCGAGTTCCTTCAGACGGACTCGTTCCGACACGGTCAAGTCCACTTCGGTGCCGCCGTTGGCCTCGCGGTATTTGTTGAGCCAGTTCCGGAGCGTCTCGGGCCCGACGCCGTATGCGGTGGCGACGTCCTTGATCGGTTTGGAGGTTGTGATCACCTCGCGGCACAGCTCGTCTTTGAACTCCTGGGTGAAACGCCTACGCGCTGCGGTCATGCTGATCTCTACTTTCAGTGAACCCTCATTTTAAGAGGGCCCACTGTCCGAGATATCCGCGGCAGCTCAG
>NZ_SOGF01000046.1:0-1266 GCF_004402355.1 Cryobacterium sp. TMS1-20-1
TGGCCCTGCCCCCGTTGACTGGACACCTCACAAGAGAGAATGTTCACATGGGAAACACACGTCGGGAGTTCACTCCTGAGTACAAAGACGAAGCCGTGAAGCTGGTGATCAACACCGGCAGGGCCATCGCGACCGTGGCCCGCGAGCTCGGCATAAACGAGGCTTCGCTGGGCCGTTGGGTCATCGCTTTCAAGGCCCGAAACGACACCGGCGAGACCGCGGTCACCGAGTCCGAACGGGCCGAGTTGCTCCGGCTGCGCAAAGAAAACGCGGACCTGAAACTGGATCGGGCGTTTCTAAAAAAAGCGTCCATCTTCTTCGCCCAGGAAGCATCGGATACGAGCGCAAAGCGTTCGAACTGATGCTGGCGGAGAAGACCAACTTCACCATCACCCGCATGGTCCGCCTGCTCGAGGTGTCCCGCTCGGGCTACTACGTCTGGCTCGACCGGAAGCCGTCGGACCGCGCCATTCGACGAGAGAACATCGAGCAGAAAGTGGCGTGGTTCCACGGCGATTCCGACGAGGTTTATGGGTCGCCGAGGATCCTTGCCGACCTCCGCGCTGACGGGGAGACCATCTCGCGCAAGACCGTCGCCAAGACCATGAAACGCCTCGGATTGGTGGGTATCTGCCCCAAAAAGTGGCGGACCACAACGATCATCGACCACGCCGACGCTTACCCCGTCGACGCCGTCAAACGAAAATGGGACACCGGGGCACTGAACCAGGTCTGGGTCGGCGACATCACCTATCTGAGGACCTGGGAGGGCTGGGTCTACCTGGCGACCGTGATCGACGCACACAGCCGCCGGGTCATCGGTTGGGCCATCGCCGACCACATGCGGACCGATCTGATCGAGAATGCCCTCGTGATGGCCATGACGCTGCGCGGAGACAGGCCGGCGCAAGTTATCTTCCACAGCGACCGCGGCACCCAATATGCCTCAGCCCAGATCACCGCATTCGCGATCAAAAATGGCATCACTCGCTCGATGGGATTGACCGGTATTTGCTGGGACAACGCGATGGCTGAGAGCTTCTTCGCGACGCTCAAAACCGAGTTCTACTACCGCCGAGTGTGGCCCACCCGCGACCGCGCCACCCGAGAAGTCGGAGCCTGGATCGAGGACCGATACAACCGCCGGCGCCGACACTCCTCGATCGGCGATGTCAGCCCCGTCACCTTCGAACTGCAATACTCGTCAGAGACCGCGGAAGTTCAACTCGCCGCTTAACCCGTGTCCACTAACCGGGGGCAAGGCCA
>NZ_SOGF01000003.1:0-1371 GCF_004402355.1 Cryobacterium sp. TMS1-20-1
TTTTTTAAGGCGCGCCTGCCGGGGGTTGGCTCGTGGTCGTTAAGACTGGGGTGATGCAGGGTCGTGATGATGGTCAGCGTGAGATTTACGATGTCGACGCCGTAGCGGGGCATCTTCTCCCGCCTGGGTCGGTGTTCGCGTTCCTCGCGGCGCATCGTCGGGACCTGTTTCCCGACGATGCCTTCGCGGACTTGTTCGCCTCGCAGAACGGCCGCCCGTCAACGCCAGCGGATGTGATCGCCTCGGTGATGGTGCTGCAAACATTGCATAACCTCTCCGACCGCGAAGCGGCCGAAGCGTTGACGTATGACCTGCGGTGGAAAGCCGCGTGCGGGTTCGCGTTGACTGAGGCCTCGTTCCACCCGACCGTGCTCGTCTACTGGCGCAAGCGTCTGGCCGCCAGCGACCGACCGCACCGCATCTTCGAGGCTGTGACGGAGGTCATTGCGAAGTCGGGAGCGTTGTCGGGGCGCAAACGCCGGGCGCTGGACTCGACGATCTTGGAGGACGCCGTCGCCCGCCAGGACACCGTTACCCAGCTGATCGCGCAGATCCGCCGCGTCGGCCGGGAGATTCCCGGCGCGGATGCGACCGTCGCCAGCTTGACCGGTCACGACTACGCCCAGCCGGGCAAGCCCGATATCGCGTGGGATGACCGCGACGCCCGCGACGAGCTCGTCTCCCGGCTGGTCACCGATGCGCTCGCCCTGCTGGGCAGCATCAATATCCATATCCTGACCAAGAAACAGCAGGAAACCGTTGCCCTGCTGGCGTTGGTCGCCGGTCAGGACGTGGAACCCGCCGACGGGTCCGACGGCACCGACGGCCGGTGGAGAATCGCCCGCAAGGTCGCGTATGACCGGGTGATTTCCACCGTCGATCCTGATGCCCGCCACGCGCACAAGAGCCGGCAGAAAAAGGTTGACGGGTTCAAAAGCCACGTCGCCATCGAGCCCGACACGGGCCTGGTGACCGCCGCTTTGCTCACGAAAGCATCCGGCCCGGAGAACAGTGATGCGGCTCGGGGATCCGCACTGATCGCCGCCGACACCAGCATCGGCACTCAGAAAATCGATGCGTTGGGTGATTCGGCCTATGGCAGCGGGGAACTCCTCAACCAGATCACGACGGCCGGTCACACCCCAATCATCAAGCCGATGCCGTTGAGCCGCGCTGTTCCTGGCGGCTTCACTATCGATGACTTCACCGTCAACGATGAAGCGCAGACGGTGACGTGCCCGGCGAGCATCGTTCGGTCGATCAGTTCCAAAGGCCGAGTTAGTTTCGGTCGGTCCTGCCAGAGCTGCCCGCTGATGGTTCAGTGCACCACAGCTCAGACCGGCCGAAAACTTGTCATTCAACCGCACGACC
>NZ_SOGF01000028.1:0-1390 GCF_004402355.1 Cryobacterium sp. TMS1-20-1
GGGACTGTCTCTTAAACGGTGTTTCCGGCCTGACGCGCCGGACTTGGGTCTGGCGGGAAAGGTGCCGTGATGACGACACTTGATGCTGTGACGAAGAAGACGAAATCTGAGCCCACTCGTGAGGCGGTGGCTGCGAAGGAATGGGTGCGCCTGGCCAAGGAGCAGGGCCTGGCTCTGGACGGTCCGGACGGCCTGCTGGGCCAGTTCACGAAAACGTTCCTAGAGACGGCGCTGAACGAGGAAATGACTGAGCATCTCGGTCATGAGAAAAACCGTGCCCCGGACGAGCGTGACGAATCCAACGTGCGCAACGGGACCCGGCCCAAAACGGTGATCAGCCCCTCGACGGGGCCGGTGACCATTCAGGTGCCTCGTGACCGGGACGCCACGTTCACTCCGGTGATCGTGGCGAAACGACAACGCCGTTTGACCGGGGTTGATGAGATTGTGCTGTCGTTGTATGCCCGCGGCCTCACGACCGGGGAGATCAGCGCGCACTTCAACCAGATCTACGGCGCGCAGGTCTCCAAAGAGACGATCTCTCGGATCACGGACAAAGTGATCGAGGAGATGCAAACGTGGCAGTCCCGCCCGTTGAACGGCGTCTACGCGGCGATCTTCATCGACGCGATCGTGGTGAAGATCCGGGATGGGCAGGTCGCCAACCGGCCCATCTATGCGGCCATCGGCGTGACTCTGGACGGTGATAAGGACATTCTCGGGTTGTGGGCCGGCACCGGCGGTGAGGGCGCCAAGTTCTGGATGTCTGTCCTGACCGACATCAAAAACCGTGGCGTCACCGACACGTTCTTCCTGGTCTGTGACGGGTTGAAAGGGCTCCCGGAGGTTGTCGGGAACGTGTGGCCGTTGACGACGGTGCAGACGTGCATCATTCACCTCATTCGGAACACGTTCAAACTGTCCTCGAAGAAGGATTGGGATGCGATGAAACGAGCCGTGAAACCGATCTACACCGCTCCGACCGTTGACGCCGCACGAGCAGCTCTCGATGATCTATCCGAGAGCTGGGGGAAGAAATACGGTGCGATCATCCGGTTGTGGGAGTCGGCATGGGAAGAGTTCACCCCGTTCTTGTCCTACGACCCCGAGATCCGCCAGGTGATCTGCTCCACGAATGCGATCGAGTCACTCAATGCCCGGTACCGTCGTGCGGTGCGTGCTCGAGGGCATTTCCCCACGGAGCAGGCCGCTCTAAAATGCTTGTATCTGGTCACGCGAAGTCTCGATCCCACCGGTGAGGGCCGAGCTCGATGGACAATGAGGTGGAAGCCCGCTCTCAACGCCTTCGCCATCACCTTCCACGACCGCTGGCCGAACGCAGAATCCTACTAATGAAAAACGCCGGAAACACCGTTACTGAGACACACCC
>NZ_SOGF01000014.1:0-1666 GCF_004402355.1 Cryobacterium sp. TMS1-20-1
CTAAGCCTGAATCCACCGGTTGACCTTGAGGTTTTGACGGCGCGTTAAACCGAGAATGCCCCTCTGACCAGCTAAAATAGTTGTTATCTAGACAAGCTATTCAATGCTCAGGGAGACATCTCGTAGATGCAACTTTCTCACACTCACCGGTCCTTATCTGCATCGTTTGACGACCCCAACCTCGTGTCGTCAGCCGGACTGGTCCCCACGATGGCACTGGCTGCAAAAACGGGCCTCGGCTCCCTGATCGATGAGTGGGTGAAACTGCCCGGTTACTTCGGCGCGAACGCCGGCCTGAAAACGCTGGCACTGGTCGCAGGGATGCTCACCGGCGCCGACTCCATCGACGATATGGCCGTGCTCCGGCACGGCGCCCTGCGGAAATTGTTCACCGGAACCTATGCGCCCTCGACCCTGGGATCGTTCCTGCGCGCCTTCGCTTTCGGCCATGTCCGCCAGCTCGACGCCGCCGCGTCCCGGTGGCTGCAGAACCTCGCCGCCGTCACGCCGATCGTGACCGGTATCGACGACCTCGCCCTGGTCGATATCGACGACACCATCAGAGAAGTGCACGGCTACAAGAAGCAAGGCGCCGGGTTTGGCTACTCAGGAGTTCGCGGCCTCAACGCCCTGCTCGCCATCGTCAGCACCGGATCAGCCGCTCCGATCATCGTCAGCTCCCGGCTACGAAAAGGCCCCACAAACTCCGCCCGCGGCGCAAAGAAATTCGTCTCCGACACCCTCGCGACCGTGAAACGGCTGCGCAGCCCAACCGCGAAAGGAATGCTGCTCCTACGAGCCGACAGCGCCTACTACGTCAGCGCCGTCATCAAAGCTGCCCTCCGCGCCGGCGCGATGGTTTCGATCACGGCACGCCTGAATTCACTGGTGAAAGCGGGTATCAGCACCATCCCCGAGACCGCGTGGACCCCGATCAAATACACCAATGCGATCTTCGACGACGCCACCGGGCGGTGGATCTCCGACGCGGAAGTCGCCGAGATCCCCTTCACCGCGTTCGGCTCCAAGAAGAAGAGCGAACAAATCCCGGGACGCCTCGTCGTGCGCCGCATCCCGGAACTGAACAAGACCGTCGCCGCCGGGCAAGGCACCCTTTTCGACCTGTTTCGCTTTCACGCATTCTTCACCACCAGCACACTCAACACCGTTGACGCCGACAAAATCCACCGCCACCACGCGATCATCGAAAATTTGAACGCCGACATGAAAGCGTCGGCGATGGCGCACTTCCCGTCCGGCGTATTCACGGCCAACGCCGCCTGGCTCGTCCTGGCCTGCATTACGTTCAATCTCACCCGCGCCGCCGGCACCCTCGCCAGTCCCGCCCTCGGAAAAGCCGTCACCGCGACCGTTCGCCGCAAACTCATCAACGTCGCCGCCAGAGTATCCACGTCGGCACGACGCGTCACGTTGCACCTACCCAAAAGCTGGCCTTGGGAAGAAGGCTGGACGGCGCTGTTCACCAGCGTTTGCAGCCCGCCCGGCCGCGCCGCCACCTAACCATCCAGCCCGACCGGGCGCAACCAGGAACCCCAGTGGAACACCCAGGCATCGAGGCCCCAAGCTTGACCGCGCCCAAAACTACGAAAGAGGATCGAGCCCAAATCAAGAATTCTTCAGAGGCCGACCGGTGGATTCAGGCTAA
>NZ_SOGF01000016.1:0-1870 GCF_004402355.1 Cryobacterium sp. TMS1-20-1
CGGGGAGCACCTGTGGTGCTGAGCCACACCACCACTGGTGCTCTTCCGCACGATCGATGGGGCTCAACCGCACGATCGGGTGGGGCTCAGAGGCTCTAATACTCAGTCATGGGAAGGTCAGCCTGCGCCGTGAAAGCAGCCACCACATCATCGACCCCCATAGTCGACCGAGGCTCCAGCACCGCCTGACACCCGCTCATGGTCAAGGCAATCGGAACAACGGTTAAGACTCGAGCTGCCCTGGCTATCCTCATGACTGCATGGTCCTACACACCGCTCGGCCGTCGGCACATCCGCCCCGTGCATGGTCCAAGACCGGCCTTGATCCAGTTCCACAGGGGAACCCTCTGCGGGACACGTCTCGTTTCGCTGGCAATATCGAACTTGGCGCGTCGAGCGGCGCCGCTGCTGTGTTTAGAGCCTGTTGTAGACCTCGCGACGATGTGCAACCTCGACAATGAGGATGAGAATTTGATCGTCGTCAATATTTGTGAGTATTCGGTAGTCGCCGACCCGGTAACGCCAGAATTCTTCGTTAACGAGCTTTTTACCGAGCTGGCGCGGATTGTCTAGTACGGAAAGCTTCTGCTCAAGAAAATCACGAATCCGTTTCGCGGCGGCCGAGTCGAGTTTCCTGACCTGCTTCGCTGCCTTCGGGGTGAATCTGATCGTGTAGCTCACACAGGCCAGACCACATCGGCTAGGTCAATGGCGTCGTCGTTGGACTGAGTGAATTCCTCGAGCGCATCCTTGGCCAAGAGATAGTCTTCGTTCTCGTCCAGATACTGGGTCAATGCTTCGGTCGCATAAAACGTTTTCGACCGCCCAGTGCGCTCCGACAGATATTGCAGGCGATGATCCGTTTCATCGTCAACGCGGAGATTGATTTGCGGCATATGGCATCCCTCCTCAGAGTGCTATACAAATATAGCATCAGATGGGGTCGCATAAACCGAATCTGCTGCGACCAGGAATCGTTGGCCGGCGACACTTGTCTGGAAGAATTGACGGATGACTGTGACCCTTCAGCGAATCCTCACCAGCGAGTTCCCAGCGTGGTTGGACCGCAGCTGCACCGAATACGTAAGTGATTTGGTTACCCAGGGTGGAACGCATGAGGAAGCGCAACGCAGAGCCGTCGAGAGCATGGCTCGTTTGTTCCCGGATGGTGCTCCGAGCCCTGGCAATGAGGTCTTTCACGTCATGAACAAGGCGGGTGCCGCAGTGGGACACCTGTGGATCGGACAGGACGTCAGCGCCGATCCAGGGGCGTGGTGGGTCTGGGACGTTGTCATCAACTTTGACCAGCGTGGTCAGGGTTTCGGGAGAGCGGCAATGCTCCTCGGCGAGGAATACGCACACTCACACGGAGCGCAGTCTCTCGGCCTGAGCGTCTTCGGATTCAACACCGGCGCCCGGGGGCTTTACAACTCGCTTGGGTACGAAACAACTTCGGTGAAGATGCTCAAGAAGCTCACCTGAGCGTTCCGAAAGAGATAGCGAGCCGCATGACTCCAACTGCCACCTTCGTACTGGTCACCCTCGGCGTGATGGCGATGTCCGTTGCTATTGCCGCATGGCGTCGCTGCAGGGCAACGGCCCGAGATGGGCGCCCGTAAACGGAACGCTCAGCGGTCGTTCGGCCGCCAGGCGTGACTGGGCCTGTCACGCCGCCACCAAGATACAGAATGGATGTCCTGCCGGATCGGCGTAGACGAAAAGTGGTTCTTCAGCATCGTCGGAGCGATCGAGTAAGAGGTGCGCTCCTAGGAGGCTGCTGAATAACATGGGTTCAGCCGGCCCGGCGAGTCTCTAGAGTGTTTTTTTGCTCCGGGGTGGGGCGTTGTGAGATCGGCTGAGCGGTCGGCAC
>NZ_SOGF01000032.1:0-1977 GCF_004402355.1 Cryobacterium sp. TMS1-20-1
CAGATTTCGTCTTCTTCGTCACAGCATCAAGTGTCGTCATCACGGCACCTTTCCCGCCAGACCCAAGTCCGGCGCGTCAGGCCGGAAACACCGTTTAAGAGACAGTCCCTCACGTGGTGGAAGGAGCTTTGCAGGTTGGCGAGTAGCCCCTGGTGGTAGCGCACGTCCGAGTACGTGGTAGCGCTGTTCTGACGAGGGGGTAGCGGCCCGGGCGTGGTGCCCGAGCCGCCTCGGGGTTACTCCCAGTAGCTCTTCTCGGCGCGGGCTTGGTCGTTGCGGTGCTGGCGCATGTCGATCTGGCCGAGGTTGATGATCCGGGCGTTGTTGGCGAGGCGGTTCACGATTGAGTCCGCCGCGACCCGGTCGGGCAGCTCGGCGACCCAGTGCGCTGGCCCGGTCTGCGAGGCGATCATCGTCGGCAGCCGGTGTTCCCGGTTCGCGAGGATCGCGAACAGGTCGCTGGCGGCGTCGCTGTCAACGCCGACCGTCAGAAAATCATCAATGATCAGCAAATCGATGTTGGAGAGCTCGTTCAACAGTTTCTGATGGGCGATGCCGTCGCCGCGGGCGATGACGAGCCTGCGGGCGAGGTCGTCCATTTGGAAGTAGAGAACGGAGTGCTCACTGTGGCAGGCACCGATGGCCAGCGCGCAGGCGAGGTAGGTTTTGCCACCGCCGGTGGGCGAGATGATGAGCAGGTTGGTCGGATCCACGCGCCAGTCATGGGCGGCATAGCGCCGCATTCTGACGGCGGTGATGCCGCGTCCCTCGCGGTAGTCGACCTCAGCGACGGTCGCCCCGGGAATGGGGAGGGCTGCTTGGCGGATGAGTTTGTCGACCCGGCTAACCCGTCGGGATTCCAAAGCGTCGTCGACCGCGGTGAGGAACAGCTGATCCGGGGTGAGAGTGTCGTTGGCTTCGTCCTGGATGAGTTCCTCCAGCCGGGTCGCGACGTGGGTCACCCGCAGCGCGCGGAACTTGTCATAGTCAACGCTGGTGAACGTCACTTCTTGTCCTCGTTTCGGGCGTAGTGGGACGCGTCACGGACATAAACGTCCGTGACGGTGTCACGGAACACGACGGTGCTGCTGCGTTTGCGTGTCGAGGCCGCCGGGGCCACCGGACGGGGCTTCTTCACATCACTATCGATCGCCGCCATCAACCGTTTCAGCGTCGAATACGTCGGATGAGCCTTGCGATTGACGAGGTCCTGGCAGGCGGCCTCCAAGCGTTCCCGGTTGTTCTTGCCGAGGCCGTCGAGGATGTTTTGGCAGGCCAGGTAGCCCTGCGCTTCGATCGCTTGGCTGTCGAGGATCTGCTCGATCACCGTGACCGTCGCCGGCCCGGTGCTGCGCGCCCGGTCGATGAACCAGCGCCTCGACCACAACCCGTCGATATCGCGGTGCTGCGGTGGAACATGATCCGGAAGAGTTGAGCACTGGCCCTTCCGGCCCGTCAGCCGCGGGTGTTCGCAGATGCTGTCGTTGCCGTCGAAGATCGTCACGCGGGACGAGGTGACCCGGACCCGCAGTAGCTTGCCGGCCAGGGCGAACGGCACGGAATAGCGTTGCGTGTCCGCGGTGACGTGGTAATTCCGGGCGGCTTTCAGCTCCTTCCATTCGACGTCCTCGAACCCGATGTCAGGCAGCGGACTGAGCAGCTCGCGTTCCTCGGTGTCGAAGCGTTCCCACCGGGTGGTGTCGTCGGCGCGGCGGATGTCGTGGTTGATCTCCCGCACCCGTTCCTCGATTGCGGTGTTCAATTCGCTCAGCGTTGTGAAGACATCGTCTTCGAGGTAGCCGATGACGCGTTTGTTGACGACGTTCACCGCATTCTCGGCTGATGCCTTGTCGCGAGGTTTTTTTGGTCTCAGGGGTCCTGACATGGGCGGCTTGATTCGATATATTCCGGCGTAACTCAAAGCCGGTCTTTGATCGCATAGTGCATGATCAGGTCGGTGCCTGGATAGCGGGTTTC
>NZ_SOGF01000067.1:0-2074 GCF_004402355.1 Cryobacterium sp. TMS1-20-1
CTCAGGGGTCCTGACATGGGCGGCTTGATTCGATATATTCCGGCGTAACTCAAAGCCGGTCTTTGATCGCATAGTGCATGATCAGGTCGGTGCCTGGATAGCGGGTTTCGGTGTCGGTGAGGCTCGTGCAGAGCTCACGAACGGCCGCGGTTTCACGCTGGGTCGGCATGGGGTCCAGGGTGATGCGGAGGATGCCGGGCTGGGTGGGATCGATGTCGCCGGGCTGCTTCAGGATCTGCCGCACCAAGTTGTGGGCTTCGCGGTCGGCGCGCTGAAACCTCGTGTTGGTGCGGACCTCCCGGGCGAGGGTGACGGCGGTGTTGAACGCGGCCATCCGGATGATGTGGGTGAAGCGCTTCATCTCCTGATCCAAGACCTGCTGCCCGGGCCGGCTTTGCCCCAGCGGAACCCGCGCGGGTAGCTGCCGGTAGGCGTCATCGGCCGCAGCCGCCGTGGCTTCAGCAGCGATCAGGGGTGCGTGAATGTCGTTGTGCATCTGGTTCGTGATCATGATTCCGTCGGCGCCGGGGGCCGGGGTGTTGATCGCCAGCATGGCCGACGTCACGGCGCCAGCGACCGCGTCGCGGTGGATGCGGGCGTTGTGCTGCACCAATTTGGCTTTCGCCTTGACCGGATTGGGCACCAGACGGGTCGCGTCGTCGTCACGGCTGGCGTAAGAGTCGTGGGCGTCGAGCGCGAACCGTTCCCGGCCGAACCGGAAGTAGTTCTCCTGCCGCCACCGCGCCGCCATCCGAAACACGACCTCGGCAGTGCTCATCGTCGTTTGGGTGTTCAGGGTGGTGAGGATATGAATCTGCCGGGTGCCGCCGCCGTGGGCGCGCGGGACGATCTGGGACACTTGCCGCATCCGAAAGGTGTCGCCCGTCTTGGCGCTGAGGACGACGTCGACCTCGGTGTCGGCGACCCGGTCCCAGGTGTGGGTGATTCCCTGCTCGTCCACATGGCTGACTGTGGTGAAGAGAATTTCGTCAACGTCGGGTGTGGCGCCCTTCCGCCAGGTCAACACGTCAAACCCCTCGGTGTGCAGGTGGGCGAACAGGGCCGGGGACCAGCCGCCACGGTCAAACCCGACCAGCATGCGTCGGTCGTCACCGATCATCGCGCGCAGCTTCGGCGTGAGGGCTTTGAGCTCGGAGACGAGGGAGGCGCTGGGCTGGGCCATGACCATGAACAACGGGTCTCCGTTCGCCGCGGAAACCCAGGTCTCCTCCGTGGCGGGAACGGGCATCTTCAACCGGGTCGAATGCAACCGCCCGATCTTCTTCCCACCCTCATAGGCCCGGGTATGACCGTCAACATAAACGATGCCGAGCAGTGCGGTGTCCGCGTTCTTATCGGCGGCGAAGCGTTCGAAAGCGATCAGCGACATCAGCTCGGGGACCTTGCCGGTGTCCACCAGCCCTTGATACTGCCGGCGGATGGTTTTCACCTCCGGCGACCGGTCCAAACCCAGGATCCGTCCGAAAGCGGTCGGATTCAGACGGGTGGCGCCTTCCGCCCGGGGTTCTCCGACCAGGGTGCGCAGCACACCCTCCAGCAGCAGGGTGTTCAACCCGTAAACCCGGTTCGACAGACCGGTGAACACCTTCGGCGCGCAACACAGCAGCAGGGTTGTTTCCAACGCTGGAAGTGCGAAGAACATGCCGGCCAGTGGGACGCGTGCTGCCGGGGCGAACACCGGCGGCAGCTCCGTCAGCGACCCCAACGATGCGGCCAAACGCTCATTGGTGCGATCCATCGGGGCCGGGAGAACGGGTAACTCGTCCGGCACGGACATGGCGAACAACGTGGGTTCCACCGGCGCGGAGGGGGCAGGCAGGGCCACCGGGGACCGGCTTTCGACGGCGGCGGGGGTCAGGGTGAGGGCCCGGCGGACACTGAATTCCGACACGCCGACCTGCGTGCCGATGCGCGTGTTGGACAGCCCGGTCGTCTTCTTTAACTCCTGAATGCGCGTAATGACCGAGGTGGTGAGTTTGGAGCCACCCTTCGGGCCACGTTTTTCGCTGGTCAGCGCGGCAAAGCCGTCGTTTTCCAGTGTGCGGTGCCACTT
>NZ_SOGF01000065.1:0-2089 GCF_004402355.1 Cryobacterium sp. TMS1-20-1
GCCAGTCCTTCTGTTGATACTGGGTGCAGAACACCGTGGAGGTCTCGCCGTAACGGCGCTCCATTAGCTCCAGCAGCATCGTCCGCATCGATTCCGTCGGCTTATCCAGCAGCCATTCATCGATGACCAAGAGCGTGAAGGCGGCATACTTCCGCAGGAACTTTCCCGCCCCACCGGTTGTATCCTGGGCGGCGACCCAAGCTTCCTCGAGGTCGGGCATTCGGACGTAATGGGCGCGGATGCGGTGTTCGCAGGCGCGTTTGGCGAGAGCGCATCCCAGATACGACTTTCCCGACCCGGTGAAGCCTTGGAAGACGACGTTCTGTTGCCGGGTGACGAACGAGCAGGTCCCGAGCTGGGTCAGCACCTGCCGGTTGAGGCCGCGCTCGTCGAGGAGGTCGATGCGCCGCAGATCCGCGTTCGGGTAGCGCAGTCCCGCCCGCCGGATCAGCCCGTCAACCTTGGAATGCATGAACGTCGAGTAGGCGTCGTCGACGACCAGCCGGACCCGTTCCTCGAAAGTCAGGCTGATGGAGAGGATCTCGTCCTGGAGGTCGATGGCTTGCAGCAGCTCGCCGGCGTTCATCTCGCGGAGCTTGCGTTTGGTCTCCCCATCCAGAGCGCTCAACGGTTCCCTCCGGCGTAGTAAGCGCTGCCACGAACATATCCGCCATCGTCCGGTTCCGGTTCGAGGGTCTGCCCGGTTTTGTCTTGCCCGGTGTCGAGGATCGGCCGCAAATGCGCATAGCGCGGGGAACGGACCGGGCCCTGCAGCGCGAGTGCGCAGGCGGCCTCGACCCGGGCTGATGGGAAGCGGCGTGACAGTTTCAGCACGGCTAGCGCGGCGTCGAAGCCAGCCTCGTCGATGAAGACCGTCTCGAAGATCTTGGCCGTCACGGTGACCGTTGCTGGCCCGATCCGCGCGGCCCATTCCTCGATCCGGGGTCGGTCCCAGGCCTGGAAGCTGCGCCCCTCGGGCAAGTCCGCATCGTTGGTCCGATACTGGTTCGTCGTGCTGGCCGGCAGCAGCAAATGGCTCGCAAGACGCTCATCGCGCCGATAAACCTCCAGCATCGTCTCGGTGATGCGCAGGTCCACCAGCGCACCGATGTGGCTGAAGGGAACGGAATAGAAATTCTTGGCCCAGACCACGTGCGCGTTGGCGTTGACCTTTCGTTTATAGGACCACGTGCTGATCTCGAACAGTGCCACCGGCAGTGCCTGCAACAACGGCTTCTCCTCGGTGGTGAACACGCTGAGGCGGGACCCGACACGTTTCTGGAAGGGCTCCCGGTTGTAGGCATCCATCTGTTCCCGGATTCGCAGACGCAACTGCGCCAGCGAGGTGAACGTCTCCTTCCTCAAACCGGCGATGACCCAGGTCGCGACATGGGCCACCGTATTCTCGGTGCTACTTTTGTCGCGCGGGTGCCGCACTCTGCCGGGGAGCACCGCTGCCGAGTAGTGCGCCGCCATCTCCCGGTAAGCATCGTTCAACACGACCTCCCCTTCCTTCGGGTGGGAGATCACACCGGTCTTTAGGTTGTCGGGCACCAGCCGTGGGACGCTGCCGCCGAAGAACGTAAACATTGCCGTGTGCGCACGTAGCCACGCCTCCTGCCGCATATCCAGGGTCGCTTCCACGAACGCGTAGCGGCTAAACGGCAGGCAGGCGACGAACAGATACACTTTCGATATCTCGCCCGTCGTCGGGTCCAGCAGCTGCATTGTGGGCCCGGACCAGTCGACCTCGATACTGCGGCCGGCCTTATGGCCGACCCGCGACGTCGCCCCCGAGACAGCGGCATGTTCGGCATAGAGTCGGCAGAAGCGGTCGTAACTCATCGTCGCCTGCGCCATCGCTGCCGCGTCGACATACTCCTGGTGCAACAGCTTCAGCGTCACTCCTACCCGCGCGAGCTCGGTGTGGACCCGGCCCCAATCCGGCTGCGCGAAGACGGACTCGTGGACGCCGCGGCCGGGGAACAACGTCGAATACACCACGGCCTCCGACAACTCGGCGACGTCATCCCAGCCGAGCCCGAGCCGCTCCGCGGCATCGAGCACAGCTCGAATGCTGTGGCGGGAC
>NZ_SOGF01000064.1:0-2133 GCF_004402355.1 Cryobacterium sp. TMS1-20-1
CCACGAATTGGAAGCAAGCCCTCAGCCAGCTCGTGATGATTTACCCCGACCGAATCAACCCCCACCTCTAACCAATTCCCAACACTTACACAAAAGATTTGACAGGCTCACCCGGAGCAGACAGCCGAGCTCAGCGACAAGGCCCTCCTCGGCCGCCTTCTTCTCCGACCATCGCTGCAACGGCCGGCCCTCCTCGCCGGCCGCCTGGGCCTCCCGCGCCAGGAGCGCGTGTGGCAGCGGCCGGCCCGTGACAGCGGTGTTCGCCACCCGCCGGGCGACCTCGTCAATCGCCGCCGCCCGCGCGGCGTGGGCCCGATTGATCGCGAGGTCACACTCCCGCACCGCGTCGAGCAGCCGCACCTGCTCCGCATCCACCGGACGCGCCTTCCAATCCTGCACCGACGCCGAGACCACATAATCCAGGGCTTTCACCCCAGAGATCGTCTTTCCCCCCACCGACCGCCTCGCCCAGGAAGACTTCGACGCCGGGCCCTTTTCGGCAGCAGCGACCGATCCCGCAGCGACCGATCCCGCAGCGACCGGCTCATCAACTCTCCGCTCAGCACCTGCCCGCTCAGCAGCTCTCGAATCGGCCACTCTCGATTCAGCAGCTACCGATTCACTCCTCGCGCCACTGTCCGCTTGAGCTACCCCATTTTCGACGCGACTCGCGCTCGGAGGCTCCAGACTCGGAGGTGGATCGTCGTTGATCTCCATGCCTTCATTATCCCACTAATCGAACAAAAAAGCGAGACTTCCTCACCTATTCTAGGAATATGCGCTCGCGAGTCTCGTAGGTAAAGACGAGAAACCGCGGCGAATTAGCTGGGGTGGGGCATCCGTCACAGGGAACGCGACGGACCAGCAGATCAGGCCGGGGCGGGCATCCGCTTGCGAGAAGTGCGACGCACCAGCGCGGCGATGGCGCGCCAGCCGAGCAGGAAGATGCCGAGCACGATGGTCGTGACGATCGCGAAACTGAGCTGAACGCCCTGGCCGCCGGCCAGGCGCAGCAGGAGGCCGCCGGCCACGGTAGCGATCCAGATGCCGAGGCCGGTCCAGACCACGCTGAGCGGGTGGCGCCAGGCGCGCAGCAACAGCCAGCCGATGATCAGCCCGCCGAGAAATGGCCAGGCAGTCACGCCCAGGCCGGCCAGGGTCTCGCCGTGGCTCAGTCGACCGATCGCGGCGAACAACAGCACGAGGGCGGCGTCGAGCACACCCGCGGTGACGATGGATTGTCGAGACATGGTTTCAGCCTAGGTGCGCTAGACGTTGCCGCCGATCAGCGCACCGATGACATAGGTGACCGCGAGGGCGAGGATGCCGCCGATGACGATTCGGGCGATTGCGCGCGGTTTCGGGCTGTTGCCGAGGTGCGCGCTGAGCCAACCGGTGATAACGAGGGCGATCAGCACCGCGACGAAGGTGGCCGCGATGCGCCATTCGGCCGGGGGCAGCAGGACGGCGAGCAGGGGGAGCGCCGCGCCGACGGTGAAGGCGATAGCGGATGCGTATGCTGCGTGCCAGGGATTGGATACGTCCTGCTCGGTGATGTGCAGTTCAACCTCGAGGTGCGCGGCGAGGGCATCATGCTCGGTCAGTTCGACCGCGACCTGCTGGGCAGTCTGGGGCGACAGGCCCTTGGCCTGGTAGAAGCCGGCGAGTTCGGCGAGTTCCTCGTCGGGCTCGTTTTCAAGTTCCCAGGTTTCCTTCGCGATCAGGGCTCGTTCGGAGTCGCGCTGGCTACTCACCGACACGTACTCCCCGAGCGCCATCGAGATCGCCCCGGCGAGCAGGCTCGCGACACCGGCGATGAGGATGACGTGGGAATCCGTGGTCGCGGCGGCGACGCCGACGACGAGGGCGGCGACAGAGACGATGCCGTCATTCGCGCCGAGAACTCCGGCGCGCAGCCAGTTCAACCGTGAGGCAAGGCCGGCGGCGTGTGGTTCCACCACGTGAGACAAATTGGTCATGAGTAAGGATAGGCAGGGTGTCGAGGCCTGGTCCAGCAAGGTGTGGCTAGGAGCGTGGGTCAGTAGTACCAAAGTTTAAAACGCCGGTCGATTTCCCGGGGTTGGGGTGTTGGTCTGGGAAAATTGATTATGAGCGATTCTGATGGCCTGTTCC
>NZ_SOGF01000058.1:0-2609 GCF_004402355.1 Cryobacterium sp. TMS1-20-1
TTTGAACTCCTGGGTGAAACGCCTACGCGCTGCGGTCATGCTGATCTCTACTTTCAGTGAACCCTCATTTTAAGAGGGCCCACTGTCCGAGATATCCGCGGCAGCTCAGACGCGGGGAAGAAGTATGGGTATTCGCAGTTCTGCGCCCTGTTCACCGATTACCTCCGCACCCATGACCTGGTTGCGGTGCTGCGCCATGAGCCGGGTCGGGCGATGCTGGTCGACTGGGCCGGCGACACCATGGACGTCGTCGACACCATCACCGGCGAGGTCGTGCGAGCGATTCTGTTCGTCGCGGTGCTGCCGTATTCAGGGCTGATGTTCTGTCGCGCTTATGCGGATATGAAGTCTCCGGCGTGGCTCGACGCGCACGTTCAGGCGTTCGCGTTCTTCGGCGGCGTCACACAGATCGTCGTGCCCGACAACCCGACGACATCCACCCACCAAACCCATAAGGGTGATGCGGAGCGGATCGTCAACGCACGATATCAGCAGCTCGCTGATCACTACCAGACTGCGATTGTCCCGGCCAGAGTGAAAAAACCGCGTGACAAGGCTGCAGCCGAGAATGCGGTGAACGTGGTCAACAAACGCGTCATCGGCTACCTCGAGGACGACGTCTTCACGACGCTGGGCGAGTTGAATGCTGCGATCGAGGAACGGGTGCGGGAGATCAACCACGACATCCGCCGCGCCGACGACACCACTCGGTGGGAGCGGTTCGACAGCGAGGAGCGGGAGCTGCTGGCACCTCTGCCTGATGCGGGGTTCGAGGACGTCGAGTGGAAGGAGCTGAAGGCGGCCCGGAACTACCACGTCACCGCGGACACACAACGGTATTCGGTGCCGTTCGCTCTGGCGGGCAAGCTGCTGCGGGTTCGGCTGACGTCGTCACGGGTGACGGTCTTCGACGGGCACGAGAGCATCTGCGAACACCCGCGGCTGACGGGACGCAAGGGCCAGTACTCGACCCTGCCGGACCATGTCCCGCCGCAGCACCGCGATATTGACGAGCTGTGGTCGAGGCGGTGGTTCACCGATCGGGCGCGCAGCGTCGGGCCGGCCACCGTCACCGTGATCGAGCAGATTCTGGACAGCCAGGCGATTGAGGCGCAGGGCTACCTGTCCTGCCAGAACATCCTCGACGGGCTCGGCAAGAACAACCGGGAACGGCTGGAGGCGGCCTGCCAGGAGCTCGTGAACCGCAGCGCGCATCCGACCTATTCGACGCTGAAACGGTCGATGGCCGCGATCGACAGCGATGCGAAGAAGCCGCGGCCGATGGTCCCGGCGGCGTCCACCCGCAAACGCGTCAGCACGGTCGTGTTCCGCGACACCATGCCGGATGTTTATGTTCGTGATGCCTCGCACTATGCCCGCGATGAGGAGGTCAAGTGATGTTCACCAGCGTTGATTACGACAAGTTCCGGGCTCTGCGAGTGACGCATGTCGCGACCTGGCTGGAGGAACTCATCCAGGACGAAGCCAACGACACCCTCACCCCCGAGCAGCTGTTCCTCACCGCGGTCGACGACGCGTTGGAGTCTCGACGCATCAACAAGGTCGACAAACTCATCCGTCAGGCTGCGTTCCCGATCCCGGGCGCCACCGTCGCCGAGGTCGACTATCGCGAGGGACGCGGCATCACCCAAGTCAGAATGCGACGCTATGCCGCCCATGACTGACGCTCCGATGCGACAAACCTGCTGATCATCTCGCCCACCGGCGGCGGGAAAACCTACCTCGCCTGCGCACTGGCCATCGGCGCCTGCGAGAGTGAACATTCGGTACTCTACTTCCGGATGGACGACCTCGCCCGAAAGCTCGTCATCGCTCGCGGCGACGCCATCGCCCACCAAAAACTGTTGAACGAGCTCTCGAACATCGACCTGCTCATCATCGATGACTTCCTCACCGTCGGCATCGACAGCGACGCTGGCAACGATTTGTTCGCGATCCTCGCCAACCGGGAGCACCGCCTCCCGACGATGATCGCCTCGCAGACTGGACCCGCGCACTGGGTCGCCGAGCTGCCGGACCGAGTTGCAGCGGACTCGATCGTGAACCGCCTGGCCAGCAGCGCAACGACCAAGCCCGCGCCCAGAAGGGCTACTGGGAATAACACCACGGCGGCCCGGGCACCAAGCCCGGGCTGCTACCACCTCGTCAGAACTTTGCTACCAAGTGCGTGGACTGGCGCTACCATCAAGCGCTACTCGCCAGCTAACGCTGTCGAAATCAGGCAGACTCACCTAACGTTCATTTGGTTGATTACGCAATGAAGCCATGGAGGCTTGTGATGAAGGTGACGATTGACTCCGACCGCTGTGTCGGTCACGGCATGTGCAATATGTACGCCTCAGAGCTTTTTCATCTGAATGACGAAGGTCATGCCTTCGTCGACGGTCCGGATGTTCCGCCCGGCTTGGAAGCGGTCGCAAGGCTCGGCTCTTCGGCCTGCCCCGACCGCGCAATCACTAGAGGAGTGACACGACAATGACTAAGCCTGAATCCACCGGTTGACCTTGAGGTTTTGACGGCGCGTTAAACCGAGAATGCCCCTCTGACCAGCTAAAATAGTTGTTATCTAGACAAGCTATTCAATGCTC
>NZ_SOGF01000009.1:0-2962 GCF_004402355.1 Cryobacterium sp. TMS1-20-1
ACAACGTTCTAACCCTTACCATTCGGTAGAATAGGCAGAAAAGTCCCGCAACCCCGACCATGCAACGCCTACCGGCTATCACACATGATCGGTTTAGCCTCATCCGGGTTCGCTCGCCACTACTAACGGAATCACTGTTGTTTTCTCTTCCTGTGGGTACTGAGATGTTTCACTTCCCCACGTTCCCTCTACCCGCCCTATATATTCAGGCGGGAGTCACCAGGTCACCTTACGGGCCTGGCGGGGTTTCCCCATTCGGACATCCTCGGATCACAGTTCGTTTATCAACTCCCCGAGGCTTATCGCAGATTACTACGTCCTTCTTCGGCTCTACATGCCAAGGCATTCACCGTTTGCTCTTAAAAATTTGAAATCACATGAGTTTGAATCGATTAAGTATGCCGAATAAATTCGACATCGAAATTGACCAATGATCTAATTGCTTAGATCTTTGTAATTTGCTCTCTTACGAGAGTCAAATTTAAGATGCTCGCGTCCACTGTGTAGTTCTCAAAGTACGGGCGGTACCCCTCCACGCCGGCAAGTGATGCCAACGCACAGAAGTCCAGAAGAAACAGATCAACCACAACCGAAGTTGTCATTGTTCCGGTCCCTCAGGACCCAACAGCGTGCATATATGACTCTCTCCGAACCCGAGCGTTCCAACTCCCGAAGGAGCGTACCGGCTCGAGGACGACCGTCCTCATATCAATGTCAATGTTCCACCCATGAGCGCCATCCAAGAACATTCGTCTTGGTATGACTGGCACCGGAATTCTCGCTGTATACAGACGAGCGGTGCACGTGCTCCTTAGAAAGGAGGTGATCCAGCCGCACCTTCCGGTACGGCTACCTTGTTACGACTTAGTCCTAATCACCAATCCCACCTTCGACAGCTCCGTCCCTTACGGGTTCGGCCACTGGCTTCGGGTGTTACCGACTTTCATGACTTGACGGGCGGTGTGTACAAGGCCCGGGAACGTATTCACCGCAGCGTTGCTGATCTGCGATTACTAGCGACTCCGACTTCATGAGGTCGAGTTGCAGACCTCAATCCGAACTGAGACCGGCTTTTTGGGATTCGCTCCACCTTGCGGTATCGCAGCCCTTTGTACCGGCCATTGTAGCATGCGTGAAGCCCAAGACATAAGGGGCATGATGATTTGACGTCATCCCCACCTTCCTCCGAGTTGACCCCGGCAGTATCCCATGAGTTCCCACCATTACGTGCTGGCAACATAGGACGAGGGTTGCGCTCGTTGCGGGACTTAACCCAACATCTCACGACACGAGCTGACGACAACCATGCACCACCTGTATACCGACCTTGCGGGGCGACCATTTCTGGCCGTTTCCGGTATATGTCAAGCCTTGGTAAGGTTCTTCGCGTTGCATCGAATTAATCCGCATGCTCCGCCGCTTGTGCGGGCCCCCGTCAATTCCTTTGAGTTTTAGCCTTGCGGCCGTACTCCCCAGGCGGGGAACTTAATGCGTTAGCTGCGACACGGAGACCGTGGAATGGTCCCCACATCTAGTTCCCAACGTTTACGGCATGGACTACCAGGGTATCTAATCCTGTTCGCTCCCCATGCTTTCGCTCCTCAGCGTCAGTTACGGCCCAGAGATCTGCCTTCGCCATTGGTGTTCCTCCTGATATCTGCGCATTCCACCGCTACACCAGGAATTCCAATCTCCCCTACCGCACTCTAGTCTGCCCGTACCCACTGCAGGCCCGAGGTTGAGCCTCGGGTTTTCACAGCAGACGCGACAAACCGCCTACGAGCTCTTTACGCCCAATAATTCCGGACAACGCTTGCACCCTACGTATTACCGCGGCTGCTGGCACGTAGTTAGCCGGTGCTTTTTCTGCAGGTACCGTCACTCCCAGGAAAACCCAGTCGCTTCTTCCCTACTAAAAGAGGTTTACAACCCGAAGGCCTTCGTCCCTCACGCGGCGTTGCTGCATCAGGCTTGCGCCCATTGTGCAATATTCCCCACTGCTGCCTCCCGTAGGAGTCTGGGCCGTGTCTCAGTCCCAGTGTGGCCGGTCACCCTCTCAGGCCGGCTACCCGTCGTCGCCTTGGTGAGCCATTACCTCACCAACTAGCTGATAGGCCGCGAGCTCATCCTTGACCAAAATTCTTTCCACCCCAGAAGATGCCTTCCAAGGTAATATCCGGTATTAGCTACAGTTTCCCGCAGTTATCCCAGAGTCAAGGGCAGATTGCTCACGTGTTACTCACCCGTTCGCCACTGATCCAAGGAGCAAGCTCCTCTTCACCGTTCGACTTGCATGTGTTAAGCACGCCGCCAGCGTTCGTCCTGAGCCAGGATCAAACTCTCCGTAAATGTTTGAATAGCTACCCGCCCCATATAAATACGAAACGAACGCCCATCTAGTGCACCCACCAACCGGAATAGGCTGAGAAGATGCAAGTTTGAAACTGACAAGAACAAATCATTACTGACTTGCTTTGTTTAGTTGCCTAGTCCGAAGACCAGGACTTGTTCAATATTATTTCCAAAGGAATCTCATAAGCTGTACCCCGCTAGAAACGGGCCACAACCACGAGGTTTTTGGCATTTGACATTGTGCACGCTGTTGAGTTCTCAAGGATCGGACGCACCCGACTTCAGGCCCTGTTCTGGGCTGTCGCTCCGGGGCAACTTGTCTAACTTAGACCCTCTAACCAGTCCCTGTCAAATCGAGGAAACACCCAGTTTCAGGCGCAAAACAGCGACCAAAACCACGCAACTCAACCAACCAGAAACAGCAGAAGGACTTACAATCCTAGCCCAACAACCGAGAACGTGAAACACGAACCGTGAAGCTGATCTGGCTAGAAGCTGGTCCCACATGAGGCCGGAAAGCACTGCGGCTTTCCGCACCTTTGGGGTACGTATAGATACATTACGGCCAGACCACCCACCCGTCAAAACGCCCCCCACCCGGGCGTGTCGC
>NZ_SOGF01000042.1:0-3065 GCF_004402355.1 Cryobacterium sp. TMS1-20-1
CTTGAACTCCTGGGTAAATTTTCTCCGCGATGCGGTCATGCTGATCTCTACTTTCAGTAACGCCCCATTTTAAGAGGGCCCACTGTCCGAGATATCCGCAGCAGCTCAGTGGAAGACCGATCCGTTCCCGGCCATTGGGAGGGTGATCTCATCACCGGCGCCCACAACAGGAGCGCGATCGCCACGCTTGTGGAACGCACGACTCGCTTCGTGATGCTCGTGCACCTGCCCGTCGATCACACCGCCGAATCAGTTCGCGACGGCCTCGTGGCTGCGATGAACAACCTCCCCGCACATCTACGCGGCTCTCTGACGTGGGATCAAGGTGTCGAGATGGCGCATCACACCGCCATCCGCCTTGGCACAAACATGGACGTCTACTTCTGCGACGCAGCCAGCTCCTGGCAACGCGGATCCAACGAGAACACCAACGGCCTACTACGCCAGTATTTCCCCAAGGGCACCAACCTCTCCACCTACACCGCCGACGACTTACGCGCCGCAGCAGACGAGCTCAACGAACGCCCACGGAAAGCGCTCGACTGGGACACCCCCGCCGAGCGCTTCGCTAAACTGCTGACTACTGAATAGACCAACCGGTGTTGCAACGACCCCTAGAAACCGCCGCACAATTGGCCCTGTTTTGGGTCGGCGTTAACACAGCAGGGGTGCGCGGAACGGTTCCCAGATAGAACGCCTAACAACTTGACCGTGATGTACGCGCTCACACATGTCCGTCGACGTACGCGCGAGAGAGGATGGCGTGGTGTTCGTTCGAGAGGTTGTAGCCGAGGTGGTTATAGATGGCGAACGTATCTGTCTTCTCAAGCGAAGCATGAGCGTGGAGTCCGACCGGGGATTGTGGCACTACGTCACTGGTCATCTCGCGCTGGGGTCTTCGCCAAGTTCGCAGATGCTCATTGAACTTCGCGAGGAACTTGGTCTGTTGCCAGAACAGATCCGGTCGGTGAGGAGCGGTTTGGATTTGCGGCTAGCCGACGGGAAATACTTGTGGATCGTGCACACCTTCGAGGTCGAAACTTCGGCGAGAGACTTCCAACTGAACTGGGAGAACGACGGATTTGTCTGGGCCGCCCCCGTGCACATTCCCGACGAATGCGTAACTTGGCTGGCAGACGTGATCGCGAGCATCGTCTGAAACGGCACCTGTTTCTCGCTGAGGACCAGCACCCCGGAGCCAGCATAACAACAGAAGAGAGGAGGCTCCCTGATCAGAGCCTCCTCTTTCTGTTCAGACTCTATTTACCCGTAGTCCTCGTATTTCGTTACCTTGCCGTCTTCGATGGTGAAGACTGTGGCGAGAAAGATCGAGAACTTCTCGCCAGCCGGCCCGAACGTGAGGTCGACGGTGGGCGTTCCCGTGAAGGTATGTTGCACGATGACCCTGGTTCCGTCGGTCGTGACCATCGTCCGGTCTACAAGAGCGCGATCGGGAATTACTGAGGGCGTACCGCGATAAAGCTCAATTACCGGGTCTTTGCCCTCCGTGAGAAACCCGCGATTCTTGTGGGTGAGATAAATATCGTCAGCAAGAAGCCGACCAATTCTATCGACGTCGAAGGCGTTATACGCATCGATGTAGTCATCTACAACCTCGATGGGCGATGAATATTCGGACAATGAATTACCTCCTGATCAGATAGCCGATGAGATCTAAGCAACAGATCCAACCAGTGCGGGCACTGGATCGATGATCTTGGGCATGATCTCTCGGCCGAGAATTTCGAGTGAGTTGTTCCACGGTTCCGGGTTGTCAATGTAGTCGTAGGAGTACGGCATGAGAGTGCCGAAACCGCCGGTCGAGTCGGCGAACTCTTGGATCTTCTCGGTGACAGTTTCGGCTGATCCGACGAACCAAACGTGGTCGGCCAGGTATTCGGCGTTGACGTCCGCAGGGTCTATGCTTTCGTCATGAAGCAGACCGCCTAGAATTCCGAAACGCTTGTAGACGGGTAGCAGGTACTCTTCCCAGGCGCGCCCCATGCCACCTTCCACGGCTAGGCGGCGAGCTTCCTTGTCGGTATCGGCAATGAAGACGTCCCGGACAACATGGTGGGAAGCGCGGTCAGGAGTGCGGCCGGCCGTCACGGCGGCTTCTTCATACGTGTTCCAATGCTGGCGCACGAACTTGTCACCGGAGTACACCGAGATGGGCAGGTAGCCTCGTTCGCCGGCAAATTTGATTGATGGCGAATTTGCGCTCAGACCTGTTACGCCAATTTCGATCGATCCTCCCCACGGCCTGGTATCGCGGTGAGGATGCCCCGGATCGTTCTCAGGAAATCCAGCCTTGAAGAATTTGCCTTCCTGGTGGAAAGGCTGACCCGACCAGATGCGCTCCATTAATTCGATGGATTCGATCTCCATCTCATGGTTCCAAGACATATCGGTGATGCCTCGAATGACCGCGTCGTCAGGGTAGGCACCAGCACCGATTCCAAGGATGTACCGACCTTCCAGGACGTTGCTCAGGAACGCCACCTGCAAGGCGAGCGAACCAGGTTGGTGATAAGGCAACAAATGTGCTCCGGGAGCGAACTTGATGTTCTCCGTCTCGAGCGCCGCGGCAGCGATGATCAGCTCCGGATTCGGAATCGATTCCCAGCTCTGCATTGCATGCTCGCCGATCCAGTATTCGGCGAGGCCGGCCTGATCCGCCACGACGGCCTGTTCAACCGCCCAACGAAATACCTCCCTGGAGCTTCGTGTTGGAGGAAGAAATGGTGTTTGAAACATTGCAGCTTTCATATCGGCTCCTTTGCCATTTCCAAACTGGTCAAATCCCCAGGAAATGGAGGTCTGATACAACCAATCGTTTGGTACTGACATTCTGTTCTCGAGTCCAAGGCTTGTCAAGCGCAAGGGGCCGACCAGCCGAGGTGGCACTTTCACGGACGAACATGTGACGGTAATTCAAAACGCCTGAGCAAATCCCTGCTAGGAGCGTGGGTCAGTAGTACCAAAGTTTAAAACGCCGGTCGATTTCCCGGGGTTGGGGTGTTGGTCTGGGAAAATTGATTATGAGCGATTCTGATGGCCTGTTC
>NZ_SOGF01000062.1:0-3094 GCF_004402355.1 Cryobacterium sp. TMS1-20-1
TAGACGAACAGGATTGAAAGCCTGGTCATAGAGGGTGCGAACCCCGTAGTCGAAATGCAGCAATCGCCCGAGAAGTATCCCAAGTAGCACGGGGCCCGAGAAATCCCGTGTGAATCCGTCAGGACCACCTGATAAGCCTAAATACTCCTACATGACCGATAGTGAACAAGTACCGTGAGGGAAAGGTGAAAAGTACCCCGGGAGGGGAGTGAAATAGTACCTGAAACCGTTTGCTTACAAACCGTTGGAGCCAGCTTTGTTCTGGTGACAGCGTGCCTTTTGAAGAATGAGCCTGCGAGTTAGTGATATGTGGCGAGCTTAACCCGAGAGGGGAATGCGTAGCGAAAGCGAGTCTGAATAGGGCGATTCAGTCGCATGTCCTAGACCCGAAGCGAAGTGATCTATCCATGGCCAGGTTGAAGCGACGGTAAGACGTCGTGGAGGACCGAACCCACTTCAGTTGAAAATGGAGGGGATGAGCTGTGGATAGGGGTGAAAGGCCAATCAAACTTCGTGATAGCTGGTTCTCTCCGAAATGCATTTAGGTGCAGCGTTGCGTGTTTCTTGCCGGAGGTAGAGCTACTGGATGGCCGATGGGGCCCAAAAGCTTACTGACGTCAGCCAAACTCCGAATGCCGGTAAGTGAGAGCGCAGCAGTGAGACGGTGGGGGATAAGCTTCATCGTCGAGAGGGAAACAACCCAGACCACCAACTAAGGTCCCAAAGCGCGTGCTAAGTGGGAAAGGATGTGGAGTTGCACAGACAACCAGGAGGTTGGCTTAGAAGCAGCCACCCTTGAAAGAGTGCGTAATAGCTCACTGGTCAAGTGATTCCGCGCCGACAATGTAACGGGGCTCAAGCACGCCACCGAAGTTGTGGCATTGATATTTTTGGTAAGCCGCCACCTTGTGTGGTTGGTTCAGCCGTGTTGATGGGTAGGAGAGCGTCGTGTGGCCAGCGAAGCGGCGGTGTAAACCAGCCGTGGAGGCTACACGAGTGAGAATGCAGGCATGAGTAGCGAAAGACGGGTGAGAAACCCGTCCTCCGAAAGATCAAGGGTTCCAGGGCCAGGCTAATCCGCCCTGGGTAAGTCGGGACCTAAGGCGAGGCCGACAGGCGTAGTCGATGGACAACGGGTTGATATTCCCGTACTGACGAAAAACCGCCCAAACTAATCCAGTAATGCTAAGCATCTGAATCCCCTAGATGGATCCCTTCGGGGTGAAGCGTGGGGCCTAGCGTGCGACCCTATGCTGGTGCGGTTAGCGTATTAACAGGTGTGACGCAGGAAGGTAGCTGAGCCGGGCGATGGTTGACCCGGTCTAAGGATGTAGGCCGAGAGATAGGCAAATCCGTCTCTCATATAAGGTTGAGACCCGATGGGTAGCCCGTAAGGGTGAAATCAGTGATCCTATGCTGCCAAGAAAAGCATCGACGCGAGGTTTTAGTCACCCGTACCCCAAACCGACTCAGGTGATCAGGTAGAGAATACTAAGGAGATCGAGAGAATCGTGGTTAAGGAACTCGGCAAAATGCCCCCGTAACTTCGGGAGAAGGGGGGCCTGAGGCGTGAACGGACTTGCTCCGGGAGCGTTCGAAGGCCGCAGAGACCAGTGGGAAGCGACTGTTTACTAAAAACACAGGTCCGTGCTAAGTCGCAAGACGATGTATACGGACTGACGCCTGCCCGGTGCTGGAAGGTTAAGAGGAACGGTTAGCCGCAAGGCGAAGCTGAGAATTTAAGCCCCAGTAAACGGCGGTGGTAACTATAACCATCCTAAGGTAGCGAAATTCCTTGTCGGGTAAGTTCCGACCTGCACGAATGGCGTAACGACTTCCCAGCTGTCTCAACCGCGAACTCGGCGAAATTGCATTACGAGTAAAGATGCTCGTTACGCGCAGCAGGACGGAAAGACCCCGTGACCTTTACTACAGCTTGGTATTGGTGTTCGGTGTGGCTTGTGTAGGATAGGTGGGAGACTGTGAAGCTTGGACGCTAGTTCAGGTGGAGTCATTGTTGAAATACCACTCTGGTCATATTGGATACCTAACTTCGAACCGTGATCCGGTTCAGGGACAGTGCCTGGTGGGTAGTTTAACTGGGGCGGTTGCCTCCTAAAAAGTAACGGAGGCGCCCAAAGGTTCCCTCAACCTGGTTGGTAATCAGGTGTCGAGTGTAAGTGCACAAGGGAGCTTGACTGTAAGACTGACAAGTCGAGCAGGGACGAAAGTCGGGACTAGTGATCCGGCAGTGGCTTGTGGAAGCGCTGTCGCTCAACGGATAAAAGGTACCTCGGGGATAACAGGCTGATCTTGCCCAAGAGTCCATATCGACGGCATGGTTTGGCACCTCGATGTCGGCTCGTCGCATCCTGGGGCTGGAGTAGGTCCCAAGGGTTGGGCTGTTCGCCCATTAAAGCGGTACGCGAGCTGGGTTTAGAACGTCGTGAGACAGTTCGGTCCCTATCCGCTGCGCGCGCAGGAAATTTGAGAAGATCTATCCCTAGTACGAGAGGACCGGGATGGACGAACCTCTGGTGTGTCAGTTGTTCCGCCAGGAGCACCGCTGATTAGCTACGTTCGGAACGGATAACCGCTGAAAGCATCTAAGCGGGAAGCCGGCTTCGAGATGAGATTTCCATCCCTTCGGGGGAGAGGCTCGCAGCTAGACTACTGCGTTGATAGGCCGGATGTGGAAGTGGGGACTAAAGACCCATGGAGCTGACCGGTACTAATAAGCCGATAATTTGATAACACTCAGTTTGAAGAAGCTGCTTTAGCGTCCACTATGTGGTTCTCGATGTACGGTCGAGAACAACCGCTCTTTTGAGAGCACCAGTACTGTAGAGTATTGGAATACGTAACATAATTGAATAGTTCACTCAGAGTGTTTGAGTGGCGAAGCGATAATTGTTCGAAACGACTTGACGATCACACTTTGGTGTGGTTCATCACCAGATGTTTCGGCGGCTATAGCGAGAGGGAAACGCCCGGTCACATTCCGAACCCGGAAGCTAAGACTCTCAGCGCTGATGGTACTGCAGGGGGGACCCTGTGGGAGAGTAAGACACCGCCGGACTTAACTTAGAAACAA
>NZ_SOGF01000073.1:0-3196 GCF_004402355.1 Cryobacterium sp. TMS1-20-1
AGATTTCGTCTTCTTCGTCACAGCATCAAGTGTCGTCATCACGGCACCTTTCCCGCCAGACCCAAGTCCGGCGCGTCAGGCCGGAAACACCGTTTAAGAGACAGTCCCGGGCGGCGGTCTCGGCTGGCATGGTCGGCATAATCGAAGTCCTTCGATCTAGGGCGTGTCTCCTAATGGCTTGAGTCAGATTGTGATGGCCCGGAGGATGACTCCGCCGCGGTAGTTGACGGCGAGTTTGTCGTATCGGGTCGCGATGCCGCGCCATTGTTTGAAAGCTTGGAAGCATCGCTCGATCACGTTGCGGCGTTTGTAGGCCTCTTTGTCGAATCCTGGTGGCCGGCCGCCTTGTGCTCCCCGCCGTTTGCGGTTGGCGATGTGGTCAGATTTCTCCGGAATCACGGCTTGGATACCGCGGTCGCGCAGAAGCTTTCTGTTCGCCTTTGACGCATAAGCTTTATCGGCCTTGGTGCGATCAGGCTTGGTCTGAGGACGCCCTGTGCCGCGGCATGGCAGTCTCAAGCTCGACATTACGTGCGGAAACATGGGCGAGTCACCGCCCTGCCCCGTACCCAGAAGAAGGACGAGAGGACGCATATTCGCGTCGCACAGTGCGTGGATCTTCGTGGTCAAACCGCCCCGTGATCGGCCAATTGCATGATCAGGTGGCTCGACGAGCAGATTCGTGTAATTTGACAGTTCCCCCCGTGGCCCGGCCGAGGTTCGTGCCGTGTTGATGCGCCCGGTTCACGGTCGAGTCCACCGACACTTCCCACTCGATTAGCCCGGCGGCATCCGCCTGGGACAGCAACTCCGTGAGGATCTTGTCCCACGTGCCGTCGCCGCTGAACCGGTGGTGCCGCTTCCATACCGTCTGCCACGGACCAAAACTCTCCGGCAAATCCCGCCAAGGAATCCCGGTTCGATACCGGTAGATGATCCCCTCGACCACGCGGCGATGATCCTGAAAGGGGCGGCCACCCTTCGCCGCAGCCAACGGCATCAACTGCTCAATCAACGACCACTGCGAATCAGTAAGGAAAACTGTGCGAGTCACATCTAAGTGCTCTCACAACCAACCCGCTGGGTTAGGAGACACGCCCTAGGCGAGCAGGGTGTTGAGAAAACCCCCAGCTTCCTCGACGCCCGCGCCGCCCTCTGCCGAGTCCACTGGATCCAAAGAATAAACGCCACGTCCACTGAACAGCCGACCATGACAAAATCACGGCAACAATCTTAGACACCCTCGCCTACCGGCGTAACCGCTTGGCGAACTGCGAAAGTCTACGCTATACAAGACCCTTCCTACTTTATTGGAATTCTGAGTCAATTTCGAATAAAGCCGTCGCTCTGATGCGGGGCGGCCCAGATCGTACTCATCTCGTCCATGGTGCGCTGCATTATGCCCAACATGGAACTTTGTGCGATATCGGGCGCACCCCTCTGGATGGCAGACGCAACGTCGACATGCAGCTGCAGCGCATCCTCGTGGGGGCGAGTCGGCATCATCCCATGGTGCGTTCGCCCGATTAGGACCTCGGAGATTAGCGAGTCGAGCTTCGCGAACATTTCGTTGCCCGAACTGGCCAGTACAAGCTGGTGGAACCGGATGTCGATGGCTAGGAACCGCTCTTGGTCGCCTGCCCCCCCTGCCGCCCACAGCTGGCCAGCCAGGCCCATCAAGTCGCTTGCATTCGCCAGCGGCGACCGAAGTGCCGCCAGCCGCGCCGCCTCAGGTTCGATGGCCATGCGCAGCTCAGTCAGGGAACGGAGTTGGGCGATTTGGGCTGGTGATGAAAGGCGCCAGCGGATCACCTGCGGATCGTACAGGTTCCACTCGCTGGGCGGCAAAACCAGCACGCCCACTCGGCGCCGCGATGCCACCAGGCCCATGGATTCGAGCACCCGAACCGCTTCCCGGATGACCGATCGCGATACCCCATATTGACGTTCGATATCTTCGATCTTCATCACCGTCCCGGCAGCGAGATCCTGACTGCAGAGGGCCAGTCCGAGGTCCTGAAGTACCCGTGCGTGCAGACCGCCGCCCACCGGGTCTCGCACATCAGGATCCTGCGGGGGGTTGAGGGCATTATTGACTTTGTCGATCACGCTCAGATCCTACGGGACGCGGCGTAAGAAATGTTTAGATATGCTTTGAATTTTGCGAGTTCCTCGGAAAAAGTCTGCGTACATCCGAGGACGAAGAATCTGCCGGCTGTTCACTAGCGGGAGTTTCCTAGCTAGCCTCGATCAGAGTTCCAGAAGTGCTGGTCAACTCTGGTTTTGGCGGCTGGGTTTTGTATGACCTAACTTTTCTTCGGGGCCCACTGGGCGAGGTTGAAGATCTCGGCCAGTTGGTCCTGGGTGGGGGTGGTCGTGGTGAGCATTCGGCGGGCTTTGGGACGCCCGCCGGTCGAAGAGAAGATCATGACGGTCTCCTGGACCTTCTCGAGCTGGTCGAGGAGCTCCCGGACCGAGAGGTGCAGGCCGGCCTGCTCGGCCTGCCGGCGCATGAGGTGCGCGATTTGCAGCGCCAGGACACAGGTGAAGGTGTGCACGCGAATGTTGTGCTCGGTCCAGTGATGCATGGGCGAGAACGACACCACATGGGGGTCTTTGAGCTGGCGGAAGCTGAACTCCGCGTCAGATTGTGATCGGTAGGCCGCCACGACATCAGCGATCGGCCAATCGTCCTGGTCGGTGACGAGGACGCGCTTGCCAAACACCTCGGTCTCCAACGCGAGGCGGGCGTCATCATCGACCGTGAATGTGAGCTGATGCGTGGCCGGCGTGGTGCCGGTTAGCTCCCAGGTCAGGACGCGGCGAACCCAGTAGTCGTGGGTGATCGACCGGATTTCCTCGGCGACTTGCTCGGTGCTGCGCCGGGTTTTCCCGCGCGCCAGCGTCGCGGCGAGTTCGGTCAGGAGCGCCTCGGCTTTGCTGAGGGTTTGCACGAATCCGACGGCTTGTTTGTCGTGCAGGACAGGTTGCCTGTGGCGCGACAAGGGCTCAGAGGTTTTCCGACCCCGTCAGGTTTCTGGAAGCCAAATGGTTACGCGTATCCCTTCGTCGGGGAGGCGCAGTACTTCCTAGGAGCGTGGGTCAGTAGTACCAAAGTTTAAAACGCCGGTCGATTTCCCGGGGTTGGGGTGTTGGTCTGGGAAAATTGATTATGAGCGATTCTGATGGCCTGTTC
>NZ_SOGF01000005.1:0-4313 GCF_004402355.1 Cryobacterium sp. TMS1-20-1
CCGGGGACTTCGGTGCTTTCAGCTTCTCAGTTCGTTCTGTCATGACCATTAGTGTCACTCCTTCAAATAGATCCGCAACCCCTTACACAGACCATCTGACACCCTCCTCCGGGTGCATGAGAACACGGCGCGAAATCTGCTGTGTGTCAGCAAGCTGCTGCAGCACGACCTCCCCGCTACCCGGGCCAGGCTCGCCGACGGCACGATCAGCTACCGACATGTGGAGATCATTGTCAATAACGCCCTGTCGCTGCCCGACGGCGCCTGGGCCACCTTCGAAGCCGACGCCCTCACCGGGGTGGAAGACCTCACGGTCGGGCAGTTGAAGAAGCGGGCGATCACCGTGCGGGAACTTTCCCACCCCGAGTCGATCGTGAAGCGGCACAAGAAAGCACTGTGCGAGCGATGGTTCTCGGTCCTTCCCGCCCGGACGGCATGGCTTGTTTGGAGATGATCCTCAGCCAGGAAGACGCCGCCGCGATTAGCGACCGCGTCGACACCGTGGCGCGCAGCCTGCACAACGCCGCCGCAGTGGAGCCCGTCGACAGCCGAACGCTCGGCCAGCAACGCCTCGACGTGGCCGTCGACCTCCTGCTGACCGGAGTCACGGAGACCGGGCTCGGCGCCGGAGTACAGGGCCTGGTGAACGTGACCGTGCCGGTGCTGACCCTGATGGGCCTCAGCGACGAGCCCGGCACTCTCGACGGGTTCGGACCCATCGACGCGGAAACCGCCCGCCGAGTCGCCGCCACCGCGAAGAGCTTCACCCGCATCCTGATCCACCCGGAGACCAGCGTCGTGCTCAGCGTCGGCAAAACCCGCTACAAGGTCCCGGCCGACCTGAAAAAGTGGCTGGAGATTCGCGATGGCACCTGCCGGTTCCCCGGCTGCACCCGGCAAGCCCGGCACAGCGAAGTCGACCACACCCACGACTGGCAATACAACGGCGAAACCCGCTGGGACAACCTCGCCCACCTCTGCAAACGCGGACACCGCCTCAAAACCGAGTCCGGCTGGGACGTGCAGCAAGGCAACGACGGCATCCTGCACTGGATCAGCCCAGCCGGCAAACACTACGCGACCCACCCCGCCACCCGGCTCGGTCCCAACTCCGCCGCCGCCGCGAGCGAACGCAGCCCAGCAGATGACACCACCAAGCAGCCCGTCGATATCTGGGCCGACCTCACCGACCCCAACCACGACTGGGCCAGCACACCCTTCTAGAGCGACCTTGCAAGCGAACCGCCGGGGCGACCGAACAGGAACAGCAGGTGCGCCTCTGCCGTTCCGAGGAGTTCGGGGCCGCGACCGACGCGCCAGTCAGCATCCGTCGCCACCAACGTGCGAACGCGCAGTATGGCCTTGATCGCTGTCGGCGCGATCAAGCTCTGACGCAGGGCTACCGCGCCCGATACCGTCGGCGCCACCGACAGTGTGAGGCCGAGCGGATGCGCCAGGTCGAGGCCGTGCACCACGGCCTCGGTGAGCTCGGTAATGCCGTGGCGCCCGTGGCCGGCAGCCTTGTCCGCGGCGATCTGTCTGATCTGCGCGACGAGTTCGGCCGGGGATGCTTCGGCGGCAGCACGGCTCAGCACATCGATGGCTCGGTTGGGGTTGATTGAGTGTCCGAGATAGGCGCGTGCCGCGGTGCTGACCAGCTCGCGGTTGGAGCTACCCACCCGCCACACGATGTGGCCGGCAACATCCCGAACCCGCCAGTCCTTGCAGAGACTGGGCGTCTCCCACTGCTCGGCAGTGAGCCCGGCGAGCAGGTCGGCGCTCGCCGTGAGCGTGGTCACCAGATAGTCGCGCCAGTTCGAGTTGGCACCGGATTCGTCACCGACACGTCGCTGGCTGAGCGGCAGGTATTTCGACAAGTCGGCCATATCATTCAGCGTAGACGACAGCCATCGGTAGCACGCAGAAATACCACCCTAGGAACACCACTGCCCCGCCGACCGGAGTCGACGGGGCAGTGGCAGGAACACACCGCAGCCGCTGGAGAAGCTGCAGCACGTCAGAGTTGGACTGGTTGGCCTGGGCCGACATGGCGACGCCCGGCTGCGCAAGGATATTCTCCTGCGTGTGCTTGCTCAATCCGGCCCTGCCAGATCCTTGTCGTCGTTCTCCCGCTCCAGGTCACTGTCGAGATCGTCGATTTCCCGGTTCTCGTCGCTCCAGAACTCATTGGCGTCGCTCATGATCTGCCTCTCTGTCAGGTGAGCGCGGATATTTCGCAAGTCACGGTACCCCCGCGTCAGCGGGGCTTCAAGCAGGGTGAGCCATCTGGCCGGGCCGGTTTGGTCTACTCGGCACGGCGCAGCCCCGGTGTCGCGAGCAATTGGCCGTCGCGCAGCACGGCAAGCACGTCGATGGCGAACCGCGCGGTCATCTCGTTCAGCGTCGCTTCACCGCCGGCCACGATCGCCGTCGCGAGCACATCTGCCGTGACAATGTCGGCGGCGAACACGCTCACCTGACGAAACGGCGATAACTCCCCGTTCAGCGCCGTCCAGATGTGTTCGCCGCGTTCCGCGCTGCCCGACGTCGCTACCGCGCGAAGCGGATGCCGCAGCGGCACGCTGGCCAGCACGTCACCTCGGTCGGCCGGATTGACAATCGCCACGACCCACTCGGGATGCTCGGTGACCACTGCCGGAGCGGCCATCCGGTGCCCGGTCGACATCGCGCCGCCGGACTCCCACGCTTCAAACCGACCTTCCAGCTCGCCGCTGACCAGAACATCGCCGCCCGCATTGATGGACCAGTTGAGCAGACCCTGAGAGGTCAACGCCGCACCGGCCTCAGCTATCGCAAGTGCCTTCACCACCCCGGACAGGTCGATCACACCATCGGCGCGATGCGGTGTGAACACGCCATTGCTGCGGTCGCGCCAGGTCAGCGCGAGCGCGTAAGCGTCCCGCACACTCGCACTCGAATCCGTCAAACGGATGTCCCCACGCGCGATCCGGCTCAGCTCCGAGTCGTCCCGGTACAGGCTGAACCGCTCATCCCAGCGCCGAAACATCGCCTTGACGAGTTCTGCGGCTTCGACCCGAGCGCTCTCCCCCACTGTGTGCGCATCGGAATCGGCCAGCCGCAGGCTCACCATCGTGCCCATCGTCTCGAAAGTCAGCGCTGGCCAGGTGCGATCGACCGATACGCGGGCGGCCGTGCGGGCTGCCACCCGGGCGAACTCCACCGCGTGCGGCAGCACGGGCGGGGGACGCACCGGCGAGCTGGCGAGTGTGCGTTCGTGATCGGATCCGATGGCGGCCACGTTTAAAAGCCCGCCGTGTCGAGGGCGGATTGCAGGGACCGCAGGTAGCCCTGGGTCGTGTAGGTGGCGCCGCTGACGCTTTGCACGTTCGCGGACTGCGCGGCGAGCACCTCGGATCGCAGAATCGGCGCGGCCTGGTTGCTGATGGCGACCGATCGGCCGCCGCGGTTGGTCAGCTGCAGCGGAGTGACCGCGGTGATCGCGCCGTTGGCGATGGTCACCGACACCTGCATGTTGCCGAATTGGGTCTGCACCACCGCGCCGGTGAAGGTTCCGGACTGCGCGGCCGCTGACGCGGCAGCGGCTGACGCTGCAGTGTTCGCGGCGGCGGCCTGCGCCGCGGCATCCGTTGTGGCGGTCACTGTCGCAGCCGTCGCGGTGCCGCCGGTGGAGGCGGTCAGGCTCTGCGAGGCGTCGATCGCCTGGGAGCCCAGCTGCCAGCCTATGCCGACGATCGAGACGGAGGCCAGGGTGGCCAGGGCTACTGCACGTGCTCTCACCAGTCGAACCTTTCGTAGTGGATCTGCTTCTTGGGAACCCCGCCGGAACGGGCGTCGCGCACGACGGCGTCGGTCCACGGCCGGGGGCCGCAGATATAGATGTCGCTGCTGGTCAGTTCCGGCACGATCTTCTTCAGGGTGATCCCGGCTTTGGCGGCATCCGCTGGCAGCCAGGTGCTGACTCCCTTGGGTCGTTTACCGGCGATGACGCGCAGCTGGGCGCCGCGCAACCGGCAGAGGTCCGTCAGTTCGTCGACCAGGTAGGTGTCGCCGACGGAGTGCGAGCGGAGCAGCACGGTGGCGTGGCCCGGCGCGAACGAGACGGTTTCCAGCAGGGAGCGGATGGGCGCCACGCCGATGCCGGCCGCGATCAGCACGACCCGCGGCGACGTGCGGGCGTTTTCGGTGAACAGGCCATACGGGCCTCAGGGGTCCTGACATGGGCGGCTTGATTCGATATATTCCGGCGTAACTCAAAGCCGGTCTTTGATCGCATAGTGCATGATCAGGTCGGTGCCTGGATAGCGGGTTTC
>NZ_SOGF01000039.1:0-4387 GCF_004402355.1 Cryobacterium sp. TMS1-20-1
CGGTGCATGATCCGAACGACCCGGTCGGGCGCCTCCTCTTCAACGTCCTGGCAATGGTCGCTGAATTCGAGTCGGACCTGATTCGCGCCAGAACGCGGGAAGGAATGCAGGTGGCCAAAGCGAAAGGACGTCTTCGCGGTAAGCAGCCCAAACTGTCGGTGGCGCAACAGAAACACTTGATCGAAGTCCACACCGCCGGCCTTCACTCCAGCGCGGAACTGGCGGAACTCTTCAACGTCGCGCGGTCGACCGTTTATCGCACTATTCAACGTCAGTTCGAATCGGGCCATTGATCGGGGCCCTCAACCGCTGTCTCGTTGCCGGACTGGCTGGTCCGGCAATGGGAAGCCTGCGCGAGAGGCCATTTGTACATTTGAAGACCTTTTGTACATCTGGGGAGTGGAATGTACGCTTGAAACATGCCAACCACGGTCCCCGTCAGCGTCTCTGATGCACGCGACCAGCTCGCATCGATCATCGACCGGGCTCGCACCGAGCACGAGCCGGTCTTCTTGTCTCGCCGCGGGCGGCGAGTTGCGGCTGTTATCGACGTCGACGATTTGGAGCGTCTCATTGAATTGGCCGAAGACATGGCCGATATTCGTGCCGCTGAGGAATCCCGTGAAGAGATGCGTCGCACGAAAAGCGAACCGACTCCTTGGGAACAGGTGAAAGCAGACCTCGGCCTCGTATGACTTACTCGGTGAAGATCGCACCGGCCGCTGAACGGCAACTGCGAAAGTTCGATCCGCAGGTTCGACGTCGAGTTCAAGCAGCGATCGAACTCTTGGCAGACGATCCGCGGCCACCCAAGGCGATCCAACTCGTTGGAGGCTCTGGCGAATGGCAGGTCCGAACGGGTGACTACCGCATCATTTACGAGATTCACGACGACCTGTTGATCGTGCTCGTCCTCCGCCTTGGACATCGACGCGAGATATACGAATCCCGATAAGTGATCCCGCAACAGTAACCCTGAGCGGGACGGAAGGTTTCTCGGGCCCGTTGCAGATAGGACTCACTGAGCAGCCGCCGGCGCTATTAGATCATTCCGTGGCGCGCCAAGCAGTCGAGGTACCAGTTGAAGCCGACATCATCTACGTCGCCAGTGACCATGGAATAGTAGTTACGCTCGTTGGTTCCGGCTTCCCGGTAACCCGTCACCGCGACCAAGAATGTGCTGAGGTAATCGGACATTCCATATACTTTGGCCCCGGTCACCTGACCACCTTCGCGTTCAAGAACAATCGACGTGCGCTGCCCCAGCGCGTGCTGAATCGTCAGCAAGTTGTAGGCCAGCCATGACGCATCCGTCAATGCCGTATGCGCCGTTTCGGTACCCGGGCGATGATTCTGCCTCAGGAACAGGCTCCTCCAATAGTCCTCGTAGGCCTCAGGGCCGCAGTCTTTCATCGCTTTCTCTTCTACGCTGTACAGGCGTTGAAGTACATCAGGATGAGTGATTGTGTACAGCTTGTAGATCAGGTCGTCACGGACCTCTTCATCATTGCGGTAGTCCGCACTGGAAATCGCTGCCAACGGGATCTCATAGGCCCGAAATTCCTTTTCCAGCCAACCTTCAACGGCCTCCGTTGTCCACGCTCGCGTATCGGTTTTCTTCCAGCGCTCAAACAGACTCGTCACCGTGTCGCTCCGTCTCATTCCATCGACAGGTCCACGATATCGGGTGGCCCAGCCGGATGTTTAGACCGCCGCGAGAGGATGTGTCGATGCCGCTGGCCCCCATCGTCGTGGACGGGTGCACTGGCGCCGAAACTGTCCATTTCGCCAACGGCCTACGGGATGGTATTGCTGGACAGAAGAAGACCACGGTCGGCGATGTCAAAGAGTGGGGCGTGATGTTGGCTGAGATCGCTTCGTTTCTGTCGGCCTCGCTACCCTGAGGTTATGAGCTACACATACGGCACCAATAGTGTCGCCTACATCCTCGCCGCCGCGATGCTCCTTGTCGTTGTCGTGACACAGCTGGCAGCCTCCGGCAGAATTAGTCGGAACGGTTTCATCGGAATCAGAATCCCGCCGACAATGACCAGTGATGCCGCATGGACAGCTGGCCACAAGGCCGCCCGGTTGCCGTCATGGATTGGCTTCGCACTTGTTGCTATCACTGCGGGAGTGGCACAATTCATCCCGGAAGCCAACGCTATCCTCATCGCAATTCTGTTGCTCTTCCTGGCATGGTCAGTCATGGCTGCTTGGCGCGGCGCACGATCGGCGATCAGCTAACTTTTCGAATGAACCTAAAGAGTCGATTCGGAAAGCCATGCAGACGACTTATCGCCACCCGACCGGGGAACGGTCCGAGCGACGTCGGTTAGTTTCCCGCAAGAACCCAAGGAACCTCCAACGGGACCGAATCGCGTGAAGCCAACCCTGTTGACGTCTGCACTGAGACGACCGTAAGCCGAACCCCCACCGGGACGATCTGACATGAAACCGAATGCGAACGTCCCCGCGGCCGTTCCCATCTGACACTCCGCGCCTATGTGGTCATTTGGTATTCGAGAAGCAGGACGATAACGCCCCCGGTGTACTTTTCAAAGAGCGTCGACAAGCGATGCCGACTGTCGCGGTTCACCGTAAGGTGAACGTACCGCTTGATGCCGAGGGCGGCGCTGGTTTGGTCGGGTGTCATCAGGGGGGACGCTGGTATCGAACAGCTTCGAAGCAGACATCTCCTCCGCGTAACCGCGCCGGGAGCGGATGAGCGCCCCAGCACGTCCGCTGCCGTGCGGTCTTTCGGCCCGGCTGAAATCCGAACGTGAGGCCTACCGGAGGGAACTGAGCCAGCTCCAACTCGCGCTGGCCAAGGCGCAGGGTGAGAACTTAGAGCTCAGACGGCGCCTCGCCGGCCACGAGGATTAGGGCTAGAGATATGAGGAGCGGCCCGGCAAGCGGCCGCATTCGGAGGAGTGGAACTAACCACCCGGCCCGGTCGGATCGATCGGCGCACCGTCGCCATCCTCAGGTAGGTCTCCGCGCTCCACCGGTTCGCCCGGAGTCTTGGGAACGTCGGAGAAGAGCAGTTCGAGTTCCGCATCCGATGGCACGTGCACTTTCTTCGCGGCTGTCAGAAGATCCGCTGGCGACGCGTCGTTCATTCCGGATACCCAGATCAGCGCACCGTCTCGCACCGCGACGTACTCGTGGATGCCTCCAGCCGACCGATGCCAGACGCCATCCTCGTTGGCACACGTCACCGCTCCGCCGGGCGCATCCCAAAGGGGTGTCGCAGCACACGACGCTTCCGTGAGTTCACCGGAATCGCTACGGATGGTCAGCATCGCACCCGTGCTGCTGTTGAACCAGGTAGCCGACATCCCGTCTGCAGCACCCGGCCCGACCGACTGCGGTGCGAGATCGTAGCCGTCCACCTCAGTCGTGTACACGAGTTCAGGAGCGATACCAGCAGCTCTCGCGAGCTCGGCGATCGAATCCAGGCTCGCCGCATCCGCGCCCGTCATCGATGCGCATCCAGTGAGAGATACGCAGACGGACGCCACAGATGCAGCCACGGCTAATGTCCACGCCCGAGGAAAGCGACCAGATCGACGCAAGAGCACCCCCTCCTTCGGTCACGGCTGTGCATGGCGACTCTGCCAATCGCCAGCTCGTACAGTGTGAGTCTACGGTCCGGCCTACCCGGCCGGGGCATGCGCCGACGACGCGCAACAGAAGAGCGCTCACAGGGGGGATACGGGGAGTCTGCACGCCCCATCACGAACCCCCAACGGGACGGTCTGGGTCTAATTCTTCAGAGGGATTCGTGCCAGAACCGTCGAGTGGCGAGTCGGGCGGTCAGAAAGAGAGCAAAGCCCAGGACTCCGAGGATCCCGGATCGCGCAGTTGCGGCAACGAACAGCATTGTTCAGCGATTTGCATTCCGCCTCTGTTCGGGGTGTACCGTGAGGTTTTCGAGTAATGGGGGGACTAAGTGAACATAAACGGGAAACGTCGAATCACGGGACGGACGGGGATCGCTGTTGCTGTTGCTATTATCGCGGGCACACTTGCGTCATTTCCTTTTGGTGCGCAAAGCGCGTCCGCAGAATCCCAAGGAGCGGAAGTCGTTGGTACTGAGACTGACGCCGCGGGACGGACCGTCGTTTTACGTGAAGGAACGTACAACGGCAGTGTCGGGTTCGGTTGGACAAAGATTCAGCAACGGCACAACATCCATAGCAAACACACCATCGGGTTCGTTCTCAAAGCTCCCAATGGCGGAGTGCAGCAGGGCGAAGACCGTCTATACGTCGCTTTGAGCTGCTGCGGATATCTCGGACAGTGGGCCCTCTTAAAATGGGGCGTTACTGAAAGTAGAGATCAGCATGACCGCATCGCGGAGAAAATTTACCCAGGAGTTCAA
>NZ_SOGF01000021.1:0-6502 GCF_004402355.1 Cryobacterium sp. TMS1-20-1
CAATTCCCCCATTGGCTACCGCGCCAGCAACACCCAACCCACGCCGAGACATGGACCCGTATTCCGCGGCATCAAGCCGAAATAGGCGTTACTGACTCACGCTCCTAGACGCCCACGGACGTCAGCAGCCCGAGATTCTCTATGGGCGGCGGAAGATGACGGCGTGGCTCCGCCAGGGTGAGTTCACCGGCGTTTCGAAGCACACGTTCGACCGCTTGATGCGCCTCGAGGGCATGAACGGCCTCGTCCGGGGCCGGAAGCCCCGGGCTTCGGCGTCGACTGGCAAGGAGTCAGCGCGAGCCCCTGACTTACTTAAACGCAACTTCAGTGCGCCCCGCCCGAACCACTCCTGGGTCACGGACCTCACGTATGTCCCAACGTGGGGCGGCTTCGTCTACGTGGCCTTCGCGATCGACTTGTAATCTCGTTCGATCGTGGGCTGGCATGCGTCAACGGTCAAAGACACACCGTTCGTTGAGGTCTGTTTGAATATGGCGCTCTGGTGTCGCGACCATGCCGGCCACGCCGTACGGCCCGGTTTGATACATCACTCCGATGCGGGCTCACAGTATACGTCTATCAAGTTCACAGAGACCCTCGCGCTCGAGGGGCTCGTCGCCTCGATCGGAACCATCGGCGACGCCTACGATAACGCGGCTGCCGAGACCGTCATGGGGCTCTACAAGAACGAGGCCGTGGCGAAGACCTCACCGTTCGTGACGGGCCCATTGAAGACCCTCGCTGACGTCGAAAAACTCACCTTCGACTGGCTGGATTGGTACAACAATCGACGCCTGCACAGCGCACTCGGCAACATGCCGCCCGAAGAATATGAACGCAACTACGACGCTGAAACAAACGGCCCGATAAATATCGAAACCGCCAACAAAACGGCGATATGAAACCCGGGACGGTTCAACACTCAGGAGCGGGAAACAACACAGAGATACTGGATGTGACTCTGGTGCGGGGTGACCCAAATCACTGTCAGCGGAACAGTTATTCAGTTGCCCAAGAGTTTCGATGGCGGCCCCAACGCTCGGCACCAAGGCAAGACGAAGACACCTCGCTCGCGCCGCACCGTCGATGTGCCGGACTGGATTGCGGACAGACTCCTCACGTTGCCGCGCAGCGGCGAACTAATCTTCTCCACGTCGAGCGGCTAGGCGTACAGCCCGAAGAATGTTGCGGGTGCCTGGCGATTCGTTTGCGCGACCGCCGAAATGTCTGGACTCGTCACGCACGAGCTGCGCAAAACTGCCGCCACAGTGACTAGCGAGGATAAGGGCTCGCAAACAGCGGCCGATTTGCCCGGGCATGCCAGTGACACGCTGACCAAGGAGAGTTATATCAGTTGCCCGAAGTCAGTGACGGAGGCCCGCGACGCACTGGCTACGTTATTCAAAGCGGGACAATAGCGGGACCTTACCCAACGAGAAAACCCCGTCCACCAGGCTAAAAGTCTGATGAGACGGGGTTTATCTGTGCGCCCGAAGGGATTCGAACCCCCAACCTTCTGATCCGTAGTCAGATGCTCTATCCGTTGAGCTACGAGCGCATGTCGATTCCGCGAACTTTAACGCCCCGAGATCACTTGAAAACTATACCAGCTATCGAGACCTCCCCGCGCCGCGAGGGCATGCCCGGCCACGCACGAGACACCCTTTTGGAGTTTTTAACGCCTTTTAAGCGGTCATCGCGTTTTGAGATTTCTGGGGATGACACCGATTCGTTGGCGCTTCTCAAATAAGAAAGTAATTACCGAAGTCTCTATCTCCCATAAGGGTGGGTGTGTCTCATGGACGAAATAATTTCGGTACTGCGTGGGCACATCCTGCGACTGGCCCTGCTTCGCACCGGCGTCGCCTTGCTGTGCGCCGCTGTCACCCTGCTGCTCGGCGCTCTGTCGCCAGGCTCCGGCGATACAGCGGATGCCGCACCCGCGCCTCACCTCGATCGCGACAGCACTGCTTTCCGGGCTTCCCACCGAGATAGGCAGCGTGGCGGGCAACGTCGTCGCGTTTCCCGGCGCTGCGCCGGTAACGCCCATCGTGGCTGCGGTCGCCGCTCCTCTCGCGCACGTCACTCTGCCGTAGTTACATCGACCAGCCTCAACTCCGGCGGTGGCCACACGACCGGCGCGGCATCCGATCTTCCGTCGGGAGCCTCTCGCTCATCGGCATCTGCGCGGCCAACGCCGCCGAGGCACACGGCATGCCCGGAGCCGGCTGAATCATCTAGGCAGCCAGATCATCAGCGACGTGTCCGCAACGATCACACTCAGCGACAGTGCCGGGAGAATATTCGGTGATTCCTCAGCCAGCAAACCGTTCTCAACAACCAGCACAATGCCGGCTGCCTCGACATTGGTCTTGTTTCGCGGCACCGATGCAGCCTCGGTGAGCACCGGCAACTCCTTGCCCGCGGCGTTGAACATGACACCGCTCTTCGGCTCGACTCTGGCCAGTGCTGGGACCAACGCGTTGCCGCTCTTGGTCCTGATCCTGCTGCTGGACCTGGCCGGTCTCGGCCTGGTCCTGCGACGCGCGGCGGGACGACGCGGGCTACTGACCCAGGAGCGGGCAGCATCCGCTGATATCAGCCGGGCGCTCCGGCTTTCAGGTCGCAGCGCCGGCTGATGCGCACCATCGACGGTAAAGTCAACCCCTGTTATCGGCCTCGGCCGGGTGATTGACTGATTGGGTGAATGAAACCAACCGCGCCGATGCGGCAGCCTTTGACTACTCCGGCCTGCGCGCCGTCTTCATCAATTGCACCCTGAAACGCAGTCCCGAGGTGAGCAACACCCAGGGCATCGTCGATCTCAGCGCTCGAATCATGCGGGAGCAGGGCGTGCAGGTCGACCTGATTCGCGCCATCGACCATGACATTGCCACCGGCGTTTACCCGGACATGACCGAACACGGCTGGCCAACGGATGCCTGGCCGTCCCTGTTCGAGGCGGTGCAGGCCGCCGACATTCTCGTGCTGGCCGGGCCGATCTGGCTCGGCGACAACGGCTCGGTGACCAAACGCATCGTGGAGCGGCTCTACGCCCACTCGGGCGAATTCAACGAGAAGGGCCAGTACATCTTCTATGGCAAGGTCGGCGGCGCCATCATCACCGGCAACGAAGACGGCGTGAAACACTGCACGTCGAACCTGCTCTACAGTCTGCAGCACATTGGCTATTCAATTCCGCCCGCCGCCGATTCCGGCTGGATCGGCGAAATCGGTCCAGGCCCGAGTTACCTCGACGAGGGGTCTGGCGGTCCGCAGAACGACTTCACCAACCGCAACACAACGTTCATGAGCTGGAACCTCATGCACCTCGCCTCGATCCTGAAGCAGAACGGCGGCATCCCGGCGTACGGCAACCTGCGCCAGGACTGGGACCGCGGCGAACGCTTCGGGTTTGAGCCGAACCCGGAATATCGGTAGCCGTCAATTCGAAAACTCGATAATTCCGGAAACCGGGTAGGTAAAATGAGGACATGGTTGCCTCCCGCTCTCGCCGGGGCCGCGGCAGCTATTTCGCGATTGCCGGCTTCGCGATGGTCTGCCTGGGCGTCGGCTGGTACTGGTCGCTGCCGCTGTGGGTGGCCGGCATCTATCTGGCGGCGAGCCTAGTCTGCTTCGTGCTCTACCTCGTGGACAAACGCCGGGCCCGCACCGCACGCCGGCGGGTATCGGAGCGAACGCTTCTGCTCTGGGGATTGGTCGGCGGTTGGCCGGGCGCAATCTTGGCGCAGCAAACTGTTCGGCACAAAACGCAGAAGACGAGCTTTCGCCGCGCGTTCTGGCTCACGGTCGTCGTCAACGTTGGGCTGTTCGTCACACTGAGCTCACCGGCATTCGACGAAGTGCTCGGCCAGCTGTTCAGTATTCGTTGAATTCTTCCCCGGTTTCGGCCTCGTGCTTAGCCTTCAAAATGGCCAGATTGATCAGCACAAACGCTTCCAGGCGCTCGTTACGATGCTCGGCGTAGTCGGGTTCACGTTGATCGACGGCCAGTTCGATGAGCTTCGATGAGACGGCCGAGCTGACCTCTTCACTCGCCGACCGTTGCGCACTCGCAACGATGCGTCCCACCTGGTCGTCATCATCGGCCACGGCGTCGAGGGCCAGAGCCAGCCGCTCGTGCACCCGCAAGCGCAGGGCGAACTGCTTGAGGTCGTGTCGTTGGTCGTCGGTCAGGCTCAGCCGCCATTTCATTGACGCGAGGTCCTTGCTCATCCGGCTGACCCGCCGTGCGTACTCCTCGTTTTGCCGGGCCAGGTGGCGCAGCTCACTGCGGGCATCGTCGGCGTACCGCGCGGCATCGTAGTCGTCGTGCTCGCGGAGCGCGCCAACGATGATGTCGTTCTTCACGGCCATGCGCACGGCCGACACCGCGATCAGCAGGCCCTCATCGACGGTGCGTTCGAGGTCGGGCAGCTCAGCGTTCACGTCGGGTTCTCTGACGTTCGCGTGAGCGTCAGCACGACGCCGGGACAGGTTCCAAATGATTGCGCCACCACTTCCTCGTGCAGGTGACTTTCATTTTATCGAAGGAACTGGTCCGTGCCGTGCGCGGATTGTGTGAGTCCTGCCGTCCATCTGGTCGATGTCCTCGGTGCTGACGTGAGCCGCACACCGATGCGTGGGGCCGTCATTCACCCTGAACGAAAGGGCGATGCGTGCGGTGGAGTGCGGTGAACGCATGGGAATCCGGTTAGGCATGAGTGTCGCCCTCAGCCTTGCAACGCTCCTCCTGGCCGGGCTGGGTCGTTCCAGACGGTGTTGAGCAGGTCCATTCGCGAGAATCTCGGGCTCACGTCCAGCGGGTGAGCGCGGCACGCGCAAGCTGCCGTGCGGCATCCGTTTCGAGTCCGTGCGAGACCGACCCGCTCGGCGGAAGCAGGCTGCCCGTTCCCGCCCAGCCGAGCACCCGTCGGGTGTCTGACGCGTCGCTTAGCGCGGAGTCGTTGCCGTAGCGCCCTCGCCCGCCAAAAGTCCAGCCCACCATTGAGGTGAGCAGATCGAGCGACTCGCGGAGGCGATCCCAAGAGCGCGCTTCACCGGCGGCCACGAGCATCAGGAGGAGCAATGCGCTGTCCCGGCCGTCATCACTGCGCTCGAGCGGAAGGCGGGCCGCGAGGTATTGCCACAGCTCCACCGGAGCATCGCGCAGCTGCGCACCCCGCTTGGTCAGCAGCAGGTCGCCCCGGAATTTGCGCACCAAGCCGAGCTGCGCAGCCGTCTCCCGCAGAAACAGCAGCGGGTAGGTTTGCAACTCCCGGTTCGCCTCGCCCCGCCAGATCTTCTCTGTATCGAGCTCTTCCATCAGCGCCCGGACGCGCGCGGGAGGGAGATACCCGGCACTGGTCAAACGGATTCCGCCGCCCACGTTCCCCAGGAATGTCCGGATCACCGCGGTGGCCGTCGCGGCCTCGGCCTCATCGATCGGCGTCGGCTCCACCACGTCTGCGGACGCGAGGTAGCCAGCGAGGTGACGCTGCGCGTCCGGACTCACTCCCGCGAAGAGGCTGTCCAGCTTGGAAGGCGTGCCGCCCGAGGAAGTGTGGCGGCGCAGCCAGCCGAGTGCGGCGTCCGACCCCGCCAGCCGTTCCAGACCCCGGTTGATTTCGGCGAGATCGATCTCGTCGACGAACCGGTGCAAGCCCATCTCGAAGGCGATCTCCCGTTGCTCCGGGTAGTCAGGTGGCGTCGTTCCCGCAGCCACGGCAAGAAGGTGTTCCCAGCCGTAAATACCGCCCACGTCTTCGACCGGCCCCCGGCGGCGACCGTCGACACAGCGCACGGCGGCATCCGTCACCGCCTGCTGCGGCAGGACGTCTTCAAGTTTGATGGCGTGGTCCCAGTCGTCACCGAAATCATAGGTATAGCGGAGCCAGTCATTCTTCTTCGCAAAGAGCTGATCGAGACGCAGCTCGCTTTCCAGCACGCCCTCGTCGCCCTCCTCAACGTCGTAAGGGGTGAGGATCCCCTGCGTCTCGTGACTGTGGCGGTCTGTGGCGAGCGGGAATCGGTGCAAGTGGCTGTTGGTCCAGCCGAACGCGGTCTGCAGCACGTCGTGCAGAACGTCGAGGGTCAGGTTCGACGGCAACGTGAGTCGCCGCCAGATTGGCGGGTGTGAATCGGCGAGGTCGACGCGGAGGCGGAACAGAACCGGAGTGTCAGGTGGTGTCAGCAGTGGGAGCGGCTTGAGCGGTGCATCCACGAACGCAAGGGCTGAGTCGTCGGGCGAACCCGCGCCGGCCGGCGAGGCGTCAAACCGCGCCTTGAAGTCAGCGAAGTCGGTCACGTTCTCGGAACTCTCGTCATGGTTGGGCGGTGTCGTCATACCGACAGGATATTTGAACTTGCTCAGGACCCTAAAACGGTTGGCGGTTTGAGCTGCTGCGGATATCTCGGACAGTGGGCCCTCTTAAAATGGGGCGTTACTGAAAGTAGAGATCAGCATGACCGCATCGCGGAGAAAATTTACCCAGGAGTTCAA
>NZ_SOGF01000061.1:0-8482 GCF_004402355.1 Cryobacterium sp. TMS1-20-1
CCACATGAGGCCGGAAAGCACTGCGGCTTTCCGCACCTTTGGGGTACGTATAGATACATTACGGCCAGACCACCCACCCGTCAAAACGCCCCCCACCCGGGCGTGTCGCACCGGTCCGCACCCAACTCCCCATACCTAGCTCGGAAGCCGGGCCCACCCTACGGAACCGGGCCCACGATAGAACATGGGCCCAGCGTCCGGGCCCAGGCCCGGACGCAAGGCCGTGCTCGGCATCCACCCGCCCCAACGGGCCCACGTCATTCACTCACCCACCGGGCCCACCCTGTGAAGGCGGGCCCCGGTTATCGGCTGGGCCCGGATTCCGGGCCCGGGACGTAAGTGAGGCGGAATTGGAACTGCGGATGTCGGGGGCTTGCGGGAGACTGGGGACGTGAGCCGATCATCTAAGACGACGCAGCAGCATCCGCTTGAGCATCGCGCCTGGATTCTGCGTCTCGGGTTTCGGCGAAGCCTGCTGCGGCCGGAGGACACCGAGCGCAGCGAGCGCGTCACCTACATCGAATTGTTTTTCGACCTCATTTTCGTCTTTGCGCTGACTCAGCTCTCGCGCTATTTGTATGCCAACCAGTCCTGGGTGGGTGCACTGGAGTCAATCATTCTCGTGCTCGCCCTGTGGTGGCTGTGGGTGTATACGACCTGGGTGACCAACTGGCTCGATCCGGCCAGGCTGCCGGTGCGCGGTGTCGTCATCGGCCTCTCCCTCGTGGGTCTCGTGATCAGTACCTCGATCTACGATTCCTTCGGTGACCAGGGGCTGATCTTCGCCATCGCGTACGTGGCCTTGCAACTCGGGCGCACGGTGTTCATGGTGCTCGCCCTCGCCCGGCACGATCCGGCCCTGCACGCGACGTTTTTGCGCATTCTGCTTTGGCTGTCGGCAGCCGGCGCCTTCTGGATCGTCGGGGCGCTGCTGCCGCTGACCTATCGCCTGCCGGCCTGGCTCATCGCCCTCGCCATCGAGTACGGGTCCGCGAGCCTCGGGTTTCGCGTTCCCGGGCTGAAAGCACCCGGTGTCGACGACTGGGATGTCTCCGGCCCGCATATTGCCGAGCGCAGCGCCCTGTTCGTGATCATCGCGATCGGCGAGTCCTTTTTGGTGACCGGGTTTGCATTTGTCGATCAGGAGGTATCCGCTTTGGGGATTGCCGGTCTGTTTCTCGCCTTTGTGAACGGCGTAGCCATGTGGTGGCTCTATTTCGATCACGGGGAGCGTGCCGGGAGCAAGGCGATCGCCGCGTCGAGCGAGCCGGGCCGCATCGCTCGACTCGCCTATACCTACGTGCACGCGATCGTCATCGCCGGAATTGTGCTGACCTCGGTCGCGGATAAATCAGTGCTCGAGCATCCGGAGGATGTCATGACGCTTCCGGTGGCCGTCACGCTGGTCGGTGGGCCGCTGTTCTACCTCGTCGGGCTGCTGCTGTTTCGCTGGATCGTCGCGCGCACCGTGCTCATCTCGCACGTCGTCGGAATTGCCGTGCTCGCCGTGGCCGGTGCGGCCGCCGCCCTCGTGACTCCGCTCGGGCTGGGCGTCGTGACCTCGGTCATTCTGGTTGCCGTGGCGGCGTGGGAGACGATCGCGCGCGTTCGCGCCGGCACCACAGACGACGACGCCGGTTGAATCACGCTAGTGCTGAGCGGATGCCGGGCCCACCTTACGAACGCGGGCCCAGTTTGTAAGCTGGGCTCAGGTTCCGGCCCCGGCCCCGGCCCCGGACGAACTGGGGGGCAGGTGGGGCCGTTGGCCTCTAGTGCTCTCCTGGCGCGGCCGAGATACTGACATGAGCGGCATTGCTGAATTTGATTGGAAGGCACTCATGGGCTCTCTTACGTATGATCGAGTCATCGTGGAGATCGACGACCGCACCCTGGCACACCTGCAAATGGTGATCGTTCAGAAGCTGCGCCGCGGCGAGAGCTTTCTGCTGTCCTGGCGCGATTCCGCCGAGGTGGGGTCCGGGCGCAGTTCGATCTGGCTCAATCCCGCTATTCCGCTCTACTTCAAGTTCGTGGGAGGTCGGGCGGCCACCCTCAACCGCCAGTGGATCGAAGACCTGTGCCGTTCGGCCAACAGCGCCCAGGGACTGGTCATAGTGAGCGAGGACGACTCCATGCCGGACACTCCTCTGTCGCCGCGACCCAGGACCACCGTCACCGCCCGTGCGTCCACGCGCGGGACCACCGTGCCCCTGCCCGTGTAGCGAGCGCGCTCAATCACGACCGAGGGGCGCGCCCGACCGCGGACCGAGCTCACGGCTGCGGGCCCGCGCTCGATGCGCGGGCCCGCTGTTGGAGATGGTGGAAGTTAGTGCTTGGCAACCAGGGTGAGCACGTCGTAGGACGCGACCAGCTCGTCGTTCTGGTTGGTCAGCACGGCATCCCAGCGCACCTCGCCGTACTCGTCGGTCTCACGCGGGGTGATCTGCTTCGCGGTGAGCGCGACACGAATGCTGTCGCCCGGCGAGACCGGCGTGACGAAACGCAGGTTCTCGAGGCCGGAGTTGGCGAGTACCGGTCCGGGGGCCGGATCGACAAACAGGCCAGCGGCCCAGGAGACGAGCAGGTAACCGTGCGCCACCCGGCCAGGGAAGAACGGGTTGGCTGCGGCCGCCTCCTCGTCCATGTGGGCGTAGAAGGTGTCGCCGGTGAACTGGGCGAAGGTTTCGATGTCCTCGAGGGTCACCGTGCGCGAGTCCGAGACGATCTGGTCGCCGATTACGAGCTCGGCCAGGCTCTTTCGAAACGGATGCGTGGAGCCGGCTCGCGCAGTCGCGCCCTGGTGCCAGATTCCGGTGATCGCCGTGAGCATCTCGGGTGAGCCCTGAATGGCGGTGCGCTGCATGTGGTGCAGCACCGCGCGGATGCCGCCGAGCTCTTCGCCGCCGCCGGCCCGGCCTGGGCCGCCGTGCACGAGCTGCGGCACCGGCGAACCGTGCCCGGTCGAGGTGCGGGCGTCGTCACGGTCGAGCACGAGTACCCGACCGTTGAAGGCCGAGATGCCGGTCATCAGGGCGACGGCCACTGACGGGTCGTGCGTGGCGATGCTGGTCACGAGCGATCCGCCGCCGCGCCGAACGAGGGCGATGGCCTCATCGATGGTGTCGTAGCCGAGTACGCTCGAGACCGGGCCAAAGGCCTCGACCTCGTGCACGGCGGCGGCCGACGCATCGTCGAAGCGCAGCAGCAGAGGCTCGACGAAAGCGCCGTCGGGAGCAAACCCGGTCGTGCCGTCCGCGTGCAGAACGGCGGGGGCATCCGTTTGACCGACGACGAGTTCGCCGCCGGCGGCCTGCAGGCGGGCGACCTGCTTGAGCACTTCGAGGCGCTGCGCGGTGGAGGCGAGCGGGCCCATGGTGACGCCCTGGGCGCGCGGGTCGCCGAGCACGGTGCGCTCGGTGATGCGCGCCTGCACGGCCGCGACCACGTCATCCATAGCCGCGCGCGGCACGATGACGCGACGGATGGCGGTGCACTTCTGGCCGGCCTTGACCGTCATCTCGGTGACGACCTGCTTGACGAAGGCGTCGAATTCGGGAGTGCCGGTGACGGCATCCGTTCCAAGGACCGAAGCGTTGATCGAGTCGGTCTCGTTGGTGAAGCGCACTCCCCCGGTCTGCACGGACTCGCTCGCCCGCAGCTTCTCGGCGGTGGAGGCCGATCCGGTGAAGGCGACGAGGTCGCCGAGGCGCACGTCGTCGAACAGGGTCGGCACGCTGCCGGAGACGAGTTGCAGCGAGCCCTCCGGCAGCAGTCCGGAGTCGGCGAGGATGCGCACGAAGGCTTCGGCGAGGTAGCCGGACGGGGTCGCGGGCTTGACCAGGGTGGGCACCCCGGCGAGGAAGGCCGGCGCGAACTTCTCCAGGGCACCCCAGACCGGAAAGTTGAAGGCGTTGATCTGCACGGCCACGCCGGGCAGGCGGGAGTAAATATGGCGGGCGATGAAGGAGCCGTCCTTGGAGAGCGGCTCGACCGGTCCGTCGACGTAGACACGGGCGTTGGGCAGTTCACGGCGGCCCTTGGAGGAGTAGCTGAACAGCACGCCGATTCCGCCGTCGATGTCGACCCAGGAGTCGACCTTGGTGGCGCCGGTCCGGCTGGAGAGCGCGTAGAGCTCCTGCTTGCGCTCGGTCAGCAGCAGCGCCATCTGCTTGAGCAGCACGGCACGCTGGTGAAACGTAAGCTCCCCGAGCGATTTTTGGCCGACCGTGCGCGCGTAGTCGAGCGCGGCGGCCAGATCGAGGCCGTGGGTGCTGACGCGCGTGACGACCTCGCCGGTCGAGGCGTCACAGACGTCGGTACCGGTCGAGGCATCGGTCGGGGTCCACCAGGCGCCCTGAACGTAGCTGGGCAGAATGGTCGTCATGGGCGCCTCCTTGGCGGTGGGATGGGGTGCGTTTTCGAGGATGGGTCGCGTTTTCGGAATGGCGGTCTCGGCAAGCTCGGCCAACGGATTGGGTGCGTTTTCGAGATTGCCTTGCGTGGTCGGGGCGGGCATCAGGCCTCGTCCCAGCGGTAGAAGCCTTGGCCGGACTTGCGGCCGAGCTTGCCCTCGGCGACGAGCCGGCGCAGCAGCGCCGGCGGTTCGAAGCGGGCGCCGAGCTGTTTGTGCAGGTATTCGGCGATTCCGAGCCGCACGTCGAGCCCGACCAGGTCGGTCAGTTTCAACGGTCCAACCGGATGCTTATAGCCGAGCATCATGGCGGCGTCGATATCCGAGGCGCTCGCGACTCCCTCTTCGAGCATGCGGATGGCCTCGAGTCCGAGGGCCACTCCGAGCCGGGAGGAGGCGAATCCGGGGGCATCGCTGACGGTGATCGGAGTCTTGCCGAGGGCGGAGACCCAGCTTTGGGCATCCGCTACCAATTCAGCCGAGGTCGCGCTGCCGGTGACCAGTTCGACCAAGTTCGAGGCGGGAACCGGGTTGAAGAAGTGCAGGCCGAGAAAGCGGGCCGGACGTTTCAGCTCATAGGCGAGGTCGTCGATCGAGATCGAGGAGGTGTTGCTGGCGAGCGCGGCATCATCGGGAAGCTCTGCTTCGACCCGTTGCAGGGCGTCGACCTTCAGCGCGCGTATCTCGGGGACGGCCTCCATGACAAGTTCCCGGTCGCTGAACAGACCGAAGTCGGCGCCGACGGCGAGGCGGTCCTCGAGTTCGAGACGGGTTTCGCCGGTGGCCCCGCGGGCAATGCTCGCATCGACGGCGCGCAGCACACGCTCGCGCGCGGCATCCGCTTCGGTGTCGTTGCGTTCAACCAGTACCACGCGGGCACCGGCCAGCAGGAAGGCGTGGGCAATACCGGCGCCCATGCGCCCGCCGCCGAGCACGCCAACCCGGTCGGGCACGCCGTTTTCGCCGCGATCACCGAGTTCCAGTTCAGAAACAGACATCAGATATCCTCCACAGTGACGATTACGGCGGCCGTGCCTTTCGACACTAGACCCGCTCCAGGATGAGGGCCGAGCCCTGGCCGACACCGATGCACATCGTGGCGAGGCCATGCCCGGCATTTTCCCGTTCCATGCGGGCCAGCAGGGTCACGACCAGGCGCGCTCCGCTCGATCCCAGCGGATGCCCGAGCGCGATCGCCCCGCCATCCCGGTTGACGATCTCCTCATCGAGGCCGAGGCGACGGATGCAGGCGATGGACTGGGTGGCGAAGGCTTCGTTGAGCTCGATCGCCCCGAGGTCAGCGATGTCGAGGCCGCTGCGCTCGAGGGCACGCTGGGTGGCGACGACCGGGCCGAGGCCCATGATCTCGGGGGCCAGGCCGACGCTCGCGCCGACGACGACGCGGGCGCGCGGCGTCAGGCCGTACTTTTTCACGGCCTCACCGCTCGCGACCAGAATCGCCGACGAGCCGTCGTTGAGCGAGCTCGCGTTGCCGGCCGTGACGACGGAGCCGCCCGCGACGATGGGGCGCAGGGCGGCGAGGCCCTCGAGGGTGGTGTCCCGGCGCGGGCCCTCATCGACGAGTACCTCGCCCTTTTTGGTGGGCACGCCGACGATTTCGTCAACGAAGTGGCCAGCATCGATCGCGGCAGCGGCGCGCTGATGGCTGCGGAGGGCGAAGGCATCCGCTTCTAAGCGGGTAATGCCGTCGAGCCGGGCGACCTCCTCGGCCGTCTCCGACATGGAGAAGGTGGCTTTGTCGCGGGCGGCGAGTTTGGGGTTGACGAACCGCCAGCCGATGGAGGTGTCGAACTGGGCGCCGGGCTTGGCCCAGGGGCGCTCGGGCTTGGCCTGCACCCAGGGTGCGCGGGTCATTGATTCGACGCCGCCGGCGATCATGAGGTCGGCGTCGCCGGCGCGGATCGCCTGGGCGGCCATCGTAATGGCGGACATTCCGGAGGCGCAGAGCCGGTTGACGGTAATTCCGGGTACGTGGTCGGGCAGCCCGGCGAGCAGCCCTGCCATGCGGGCGACGTTGCGGTTATCTTCGCCGGCCTGGGTGGCGGCGCCGAAGATGATCTCCTCGATCAGGCCGGGGTCGATGTCGGCGCGGCGTACGACTTCGCCGACGACGAGCGCGGCGAGGTCGTCGGGACGAACCGTGGCCAGCGCTCCGCCGTAGCGGCCTACGGGGGTGCGTGCTCCTCCAACGAGGTAGGCCTCGGCCATATTCTCTCCTGACGACGGTGTCTGCGTGTGGCTGCGGGAACGATCGCTAACTTACCGATCGTTCGGAAAGTAATTCTGGCAGACGCGGCCGAGTTCGCACAACCCACTGGGCACCGGGCGCGAAAAAGGGGCACCCGCCGGTTGGCGAGTGCCCCTTTTAGTTCAAACGGATGCTAAATGTTGGCGAGTTCGCGTACAGCCGCGTCACCGGGGGTGGCGGAGGTGTAGCTCGCGTCAATCTCGGCACGGTCGAGCAGCTCGTCCATGCGGCGCTTGCGCTGCTTGGGGATGAGCGTCACGACGGTTCCGGTCTTGCCCGCGCGGCCGGTCCGGCCGGCACGGTGCAGGTACGTCTTGTACTCGTCGGGGGCGTCGGCCTGGATGACCAGATCGATGTCGTCAACGTGGATTCCGCGAGCAGCGACATCCGTTGCGACGAGCACGTTGACCCGGCCACTCGTGAGCATCTGCAGGTTACGGGTACGACGGGCCTGGTTGAGGTCACCGTGCAGGCTGGTGGCCTTGACTCCGGCGTCTTCGAGCTGGTCGGCGAGCTGCTCAGCGTAGGCCCGGGTGCGGCTGAAGATGAGCGTCTTGCCCTCACGGTTGACGAGCTCTTCGATGATGCGGCTCTTGTCGCGGTGTTCGATGACGAGCACGCGGTGGTCGATCGTGGAGGACGCCTGGTCTTCGCCGGCGACCTCGTGCACGGCCGGGTTGGTCAGGAATTCCTTGACCAGCGAGGCAACGCCCTTGTCGAGGGTGGCGGAGAAGAGCAACTTCTGGCCGCCGGCCTTGGTCTGACGCAGAATGCGCTGCACGGGCTCGAGGAATCCGAGGTCGCACATGTAGTCGGCCTCGTCGAGCACGGTGATAACGACTTCGCTCAGGTCAAGGCGACCCTGGTCGATGAGGTCTTCGATGCGTCCGGCGGTGCCAACGATGATGTCGACGCCGCGCTGGAGGGCGCTCACCTGACGGTACTGCGGAACTCCGCCGTAGATCTGGGTGGTGAAGAGGCCGACGCTGCGAGCGATGGGCTGCACGGTGCGGTCAATCTGCAGCGCGAGCTCACGGGTCGGGGCCAGGATGAGCGCGCGCGGCTTGCGGGCGTGCTTGCGGTCCTTGGCGCCGTTGTTCTCCATGAGCTTTTCAACCAAGGGAGCAGCGAAGGCGATGGTCTTGCCGGATCCGGTCTTGCCACGGCCGAGCACATCGCGACCGGCGAGAACGTCGGGGATGGTCGCGGCCTGGATCGGGAACGGGGCCGGAGCGCCGAGGGTGGCGAGCTCGCGAACGATGTTCTCGCCGAGGCCGAGATCGCCGAAGGTTACGCCGACAACGTCGGACGCGGTCGTTGCAATGGCTTCGAGACGCTCGAGGACGACGTCTTCGCCACCGGCGAAGGTGGGCTTGACACCCTCTTCGCTGCGCTTCGGGTAGAACTTGCTGTCGCCGTCGCTGGGACGGTCGTTACCGAAGTCGCGACGGGGCGGGCGGTCATCGTTGGAGCGGCGCGGGGCGCGGTCTTCGAAGCTGCGCGGGGCGCGGTCGCCGTAGGACGGACGCTCGGTGCGAGGAGCGCTGTTGCGGTCACCGTAGGAGGGACGTTCGGTACGAGCCGGACGGTCGTTGTTGTAGGCGGGACGGTCGGTGCGCGGAGCACGGTCACCGTAGGACGGACGCTCGGTACGGGGAGCGCTGTTGCGGTCACCATAGGACGGACGTTCGGTACGAGCCGGACGGTCGTTGTTGTAGGCCGGACGGTCGGTACGCGGAGCACGGTCACCATAGGACGGACGCTCGGTACGGGGAGCGCTGTTGCGGTCACCATAGGACGGA
>NZ_SOGF01000008.1:0-9095 GCF_004402355.1 Cryobacterium sp. TMS1-20-1
CTGGGGAGTGTCGCCGCTCTGGCTCATAGAAGAAGTGTACCAAAAACCGAGGCCTAAGTCGAGAGATTCTCAGATATGTTTGGATATCTGTGCGAAGATGCATTCGGGCCGACCGCGCGTTGTCGAGACCGGCTCAGACCAGTCCATGGCGGTCTCGACAAGCTCGACCAACGGCAAGAGTCGCGTTCCACAAACAGGCCACGTTAGGGAAGGCACGCTCCGTCACCCACAAGAGATCGCTTAGAAGCCCGAACGCGGGGCAATTAGTCCGTGGGTGCCTCGTAGGGGTCGACCGCCAGCACGTCGACCACGATCGCGGTGACGTTGTCGCGACCACCGTTTTCGAGGGCCGCGTCGACCATCGCTGAGACGGCATCCGCTGCCAGCTTCTTTTCGAGCAAAAAATGACGAATACCGTACGAGGTCAGTTCCTTGGTGAGCCCGTCTGAGCAGACCAGTATGCGCATGCCGGCCTGGATCGGCAGAATGCGATAGTCGGGAATAGGCGGTTCGTGAAAGCCGACCGCCCGGGTGATGATATTGCCGTGCGGGTGCACGTCGGCCTCTTCGCGGGTAATGCGCCCCGCATCGACGAGTTCCTGCACGACCGAGTGGTCGTTGGTGACCTGCTCGAGTACACCGTTGGACAACTGATAAACCCGGGAGTCGCCGATGTTGAAGACGATCCAACTGACGGCATCCGAAACCAGGGCCAGTGCCACCCCGGTCACCGTTGTTCCGGTGCCCTGGTCGGTTACTCCGACACCCTGCGCCATATCCTCGACGGCCAGCACGAGGGCGCGGTCAATCGAACCGGCCTCGGCTACGAGCGTTCCGGACAGCTCGGCCAGCCTGGTGACGACGGCGGCACTGGCGACATCGCCGGCCGAATGCCCCCCCATACCGTCGGCGACGGCGAACAGCGGTGGCGCGGCGAGCAGGCTGTCTTCGTTGACCTCCCGGCGATGACCAACGTCGGTCAGGGCAGCCCACGCCAGCGTCAACGACGTTCCAACGCTGGGCAGTTCGACACGAAATTCGGTCGAACCTTGACCAATCTGGGTCACGGGTAGTGCCTTCCGAGTGTGGGGCGCGAAGCCGGCCCCGCCGTTCCAACGTTCACCGAAGGACTTGCACCATAATAACGGCACCGTCAGGTGGCACCGTACCGCACCTAATGTCCGATGTAGCTCATCACGTGCTTGATCCGGGTGTAGTCCTCGAAGCCATACATCGAGAGGTCCTTGCCGTACCCGGAGTGCTTGAAACCGCCGTGCGGCATCTCCGCCACGATCGGTATGTGGGTGTTGATCCAGACGCAACCGAAGTCAAGGTGCTTGGCAAAGCGCATCGCCCGACCGTGATCCCGGGTCCACACCGACGACGCGAGACCATACTGCACGTCGTTCGCCCAGCGCAGCGCCTCGGCCTCGTCGGTGAAGCGCTGCACGGTCATCATCGGGCCGAAAATCTCTTGCTGCACGGCCTCGTCGGTCTGCAGCAGTCCGCTCACGATGGTCGCTTCGTGAAAATAGCCGGCCTGGCCGACGCGATGACCGCCGAGTTCGAGTACGGCGTGGTCGGGCAGCCGGTCGACAAAACCGGAGACCTGCGCGAGCTGGTTGACGTTATTCACCGGGCCGAACAGGATTCCCTGTGCGCTGGGAGCTCCAGTGCGCGCGTTCTCTCTGGCGTAGGCGGTGAGCGCGGCGACGAATTCGTCGTGTATGCCGCCCTGGACGAGCAGCCGGGTCGCAGCGGTGCAGTCCTGGCCGGCGTTGAAGAAGCCAGCGGCGACGATGCCGGCCACGGCGAGCTCGATGTCGGCATCGTCGAAGACGATCACCGGTGCCTTGCCACCGAGTTCGAGGTGGACCCGTTTGAGATCGTGTGAGGCAGCTTCGGCGACGGCCATACCGGCCCGCACCGATCCGGTGATCGATACCAGCTGGGGAGTTTTGTGGTCGATCATGGCCGCACCGGTCGTGCGGTCACCGGTGATTACGTTGAGCACTCCCTTCGGCAGGAACTCCGCGGCGATCTCGGCGAGCAGCAGGGTCGCGCTCGGCGTCGTGTCGGAGGGCTTGAGCACGGTCGTATTGCCGGCGGCGAGCGCGGGCGCGAATTTCCAGACCGCCATGTTCAGCGGGTAGTTCCAAGGCGTGACCTGACCGACGACACCGATCGGTTCGCGGCGAATGAAGGAGGTGTGGTCGGTCAGATACTCGCCGGCCGCACGGCCCTCCAGATTGCGGGCGGCTCCGGCGAAGAACCGAATCTGATCGACCGAGAGCAGAATCTCGTCGTCGACGAGGGTCGAACGTGGCTTGCCGGTGTCGAGCGACTCGGCGTCGGCGAATTCCTCGGCACGCGCCTCCACCGCATCCGCTATGCGAAACAGTGCGAGCTGCCGGACCGCCGGGGTCGTTTCGCCCCAAATTTCGAAAGCGGATGCCGCGGCGCGGTAGGCAGCATCGACGTCGGTCGCGTTCGAGACCGGGCTCGAGGCATAGACCGATTCGGTCGCCGGATCGATCAGGTCAAACCGTTCCGTCGACGTCGACTCGGAGTGCTGGCCATTGATGAAGTTGCGTAGTTCGGGGGCGCTCATGCGGCCCAGTGTATCGATTTCGGTTTGAAGCACACCCAGATTCACAAATGAAATCCGCAGTTTTTTGCGAAGACTGCTACGGATTCGCTTGCTGAAGTGCATTTCGACTGACACAATCGATGCATGAATGGACAAAGGCGTGGTCACCCGCCCAAGCCGGCCCAGCTCGACGATGTGTCGAAGAAGATCATCGAACAACTGCAGGTCGACGGACGCCGGTCGTACGCGGAGATCGGCAAAGCTGTCGGCCTCAGCGAGGCGGCCGTGCGGCAGCGGGTGCAAAAGCTCACCGATTCCGGCGTCATGCAGGTTGTCGCCGTAACCGACCCGATGCAGCTGGGCTTCTTTCGCCAGGCGATGATCGGAATTCGAGCCTCGGCCGACACCCGCATTCTCGCCGAACAGCTCGCAGCCATTGACGCCGTCGACTATGTCGTACTCACGGCCGGCACTTTTGACATTCTCGCCGAGGTCGTCTGCGAAGACGACGACGAATTACTTGAACTGCTCAACTCCAAGATCCGCAACCTCGATGGGGTTCTCTCCACCGAGACCTTCGTTTATCTCAAACTCCACAAACAGTTCTATAACTGGGGAACACGGTAAAGAACATGACGCTCACCACACCCATCGATTCACCGGTTGCCTTCAGCGACGCGCACAACGCCGAGTTGCAACAAAAGGCCAAGGATCATCTCTGGATGCACTTCTCCCGTCAGTCGGTGATGGAATCCGGCGCCGGAGTGCCCATCATCGTCAAGGGCAAGGGACACCACATCTGGGATTCCCAGGGCAAGCAGTACATCGACGGCTTGAGCGGATTATTCACCGTCAACGCCGGACACGGACGTAAGCGCCTGGCCCAGGTCGCCGCCAAGCAGGCCGAAGAACTCGCATTCTTCCCGATCTGGTCGTATGCCCACCCGAACGCGATCGAGCTCGCTGACCGCCTCGCCTCCTATGCGCCCGGCGATCTCAACCGCGTGTTCTATTCGACCGGTGGCGGCGAAGCCGTTGAAACCGCATTCAAGCTCGCCAAGTACTACTGGAAGCTGATGGGACGCCCGACCAAGCACAAGGTCATCTCCCGCAACGTCGCCTACCACGGTACCCCGCAGGGTGCGCTGGCCATCACCGGCATTCCGGCAATGAAGGAAATGTTCGAACCGGTCACCCCCGGCGGCTTCCGTGTTCCCAACACCAACTTCTACCGCGCCGACGAAATGAGCCCGGGCCTTGGCCTCGGCGACAACCTCGAAATGTTCGGCCAGTGGGCCGCCAACCGCATCGAAGAGATGATCGAGTTCGAAGGGCCGGAGACCGTGGCCGCCGTGTTCCTCGAGCCAGTGCAGAACTCCGGTGGCTGCTTCCCGCCACCTCCAGGCTATTTCAAGCGCGTGCGGGAGATCTGCGACAAGTACGACGTGCTTCTGGTCGCCGATGAGGTCATCACGGCTTTCGGTCGCATCGGCAACATGTTCGCATCGACGACCTATGACATTCAGCCCGACATGATCACCTGTGCCAAGGGCATGACGAGCGGATACTCGCCGATCGGTGCGACCATCATCAGCGACCGCATCTACGAACCTTTCAAGCACGGCGATACGACGTTTTACCACGGCTACACCTTCGGCGGCCACCCGGTCTCCTCGGCCGTCGCCCTGGCCAACCTCGACATATTCGAGGAGGAGAAGATCAACGAGAACGTGCGCGAGAACTCGCCGTTGTTCCGCAAGGAGCTGGAGACGCTGCTCGACCTACCGATCGTCGGCGACGTGCGCGGTGCCGGCTACTTCTTCGGCATCGAGCTGGTCAAGGACAAGGGCACCAAGGAAACGTTCAACGACGACGAGTCCGAGCGTCTGCTGCGCGGCTACCTGTCCAAGGCGCTGTATGAGGCGGGCCTGTACTGCCGCGCCGATGACCGCGGCGACCCGGTGATTCAGCTCGCTCCCCCGCTGACCATTGGCCCGAAGGAATTCGCCGAGATCAGCGAGATTCTGCACGGCGTGCTCTCGGAGGCACCGAAGCACCTGTAGTTCGTTCGCCGGGACCCGGTCTCGCCTTCAAACGAATGCGCGACCGGGTCGCCGTCGGGCAGCACCTGCCTCAACCGCCGGCGGCCCTCGCCTCGTCGTCGTCTTCGTTGTTCTCGCCTTCGAAGGACCACAGAGCGTCGTCGCTGAGCGCGACATCTTCGCCAAAGTCTTCGTCGTTTTCGTAGCCGAAATCGTCGCCCTCCTCGTCGTCCCGGCGCGGAACCGCGAACGCCCACTCCTGCAGGTGTCCCGACCCGAGCAGCACTTCCAGCAGGTTCGCCATGCTGTACCGCGGGTCGATGGCGAGCGCTTGGTCCACGAAGAATCCGGCAACGGAGCCACTGCCGAGGGCCCAGGACAGCCAGGCGAGCATGCAGAGCGGCGCCGGTCTGGCGGAACGCGGCGCCAGCGCAACCACGGTGCGCAACAGGGTGATGGCCATCCGGATCCGGTCGACATCCGGTCGTTCCTGCCGCAGCCCGAGCATGATGTCCCCGGTATGTTGGGCGCTCGAGTCGCCGGAATCCATCTCCTCGGCCACAAGATCGTCGAGGCTACGCCCGGTCTCGTGCTGGAGCAGGACGTAGTGCAGGTTGACCTTGTGGGCGCGAACGCCTTCCTCGCGGCCGAAGGCAAACTGCACCATGATCTGGTCGCGATTGGGCGGTGACTGCACGAGCACGAGCAGCGCTGCCGCGTCATCCTCGGTGGGCGGATTGCTCCAGGTCAGCGCTTCCTCCGCGATCGCGACCGGGTCGAGCAGCGCGCCGAGGGTAGGAAACAACTCCGGGGCATTTTCGGCCCGCGCGATCAGGTGGCGGTAGCGCCGGTAGACCCGGGCAAGGCGTTCCTTGGTGGCCAGATTGACGCCGACCGGTTCCGCGCCATTCTGCAGAGTGCCGAGCGGTCGCGCGGCCGGATCGGTCGCCTCGTCGTTCAGTGGGGACTCGGCAATGTCGCTGAGCGGATGCCCGCCCGCCGGGCACTGCGGGTCGAGATAGCTGCCCCAGGCATCCACTGACACGCAGAGCGAATCACGCAACAGAAAACCGCTGAGTTCGAGCCGCCGGTTCAGTATCTCCGCAAAACCCTCCCGTGGGATTCCGCGGGCTTCGACGAAGGAGTCGTCCGTGTAGATGACGGGAACGACAGCGTCGACGCCGGGAATCTTGCAGAGCATCCCGGCCAGTGTCGTGGCGATGCGTTGATACACCTTCTGCGGTGCGCCATCCTCGGGCAGGTTGAAGCGCAAGGCGCCGCAGGTGCGATTGCCGCGAAACGCGACGAGAACCGCGCTGGTCTCGGGCAGAAACCCGAGCAGCTGGGGAACGAGTGCCAGAAAGTCCTGGGCCTTCTGGGCTTTAACACGGGTTGGTTGCATGCCGCCACTGTGCCCGGTCGCGCGTAAACCTGCCGCTACCGACCGTGTATCTGGGGATCACCGCGGCGGCAGGCCCCCTGTGGAGGAGACGCTCTAAACCTCGTCGGCGACCGGGGCCGCGAACTGCGCCGCATACAGCGCCTGGTACGCACCGTTCGCGGCGAGCAACTGCACATGGTTGCCCTGCTCCACAATGCGGCCAGACTCCATCACGAGAATCAGGTCGGCGTCGCGAATGGTCGACAACCTGTGCGCGATGACAAAGCTGGTGCGTTCGGCCCGCAACGCGCTCATCGCCTTCTGCACGAGCACCTCGGTGCGGGTGTCGACCGAGCTCGTCGCCTCGTCGAGGATAAGAACGCTCGGCTTGGCCAGGAACGCCCGGGCAATGGTGAGCAGCTGCATCTCCCCCGCGCTCACGTTGCCTCCCTCGTCGTCGAGCACGGTGTCATATCCGTCCGGAAGCGAGTGCACGAACCGGTCCACGTAGGTGGCTGTGGCGGCAGCGTGAATGTCTTGCTCCGTCGCATCCGGTCGGCCGTAGGCGATATTGTCGCGGATGGTGCCGCCGAACAACCAGGTGTCCTGCAGCACCATTCCCATACGGCTGCGCAGGTCGTGCCGGGTCATGGTCGCCACGTCAACGCCGTCGAGCAGGATGCGCCCGGAATCAATCTCGTAGAACCGCATCATGAGGTTCACGAGGGTGGTCTTGCCGGCCCCGGTCGGGCCGACGATCGCGATGGTCTGCCCGGGTTCAGCGACGAGACTGAGCTCTTCGATCAGCGGCTTCTCGGCGCTATAACGGAACGACACGTTCTCGAAGACCAACCGGCCGTGCGCTTCAGTCGGCGTCTCCGCCAAGTCCGGGTCTTCGCTCTGCTCCTCGGCATCGAGCAGGTCGAAGACCCGTTCAGCGGATGCGACGCCCGACTGCAGCAGGTTGGCCATCGACCCGAGCTGCGCGAGCGGCTGGGTGAACTGGCGGGAGTATTGAATGAACGCCTGCACGTCACCGAGCTGCATGGCACCGGAGGCGACCTGCAGGCCGCCGACGACCGCGATGGCGACGTAGACGAGGTTGCCGATGAAGGTCATCGCCGGCATAATCAGGCCGCTGATGAACTGCGCGCCGAAGCTGGCCTCATAAAGTTCGTCGTTCTTGGCCTTGAACCGGGCGTCGACTTCCTTCTGCCGGCCGAACACCTTGACCAGGGCATGGCCGGTGAAGGTCTCCTCAATCTGACCGTTGAGCTCCCCGGTGTTCGCCCACTGGGCCACGAACAGCTTCTGCGAACGCTTGGCGATGAACGCGGTGATCACGAGGGTCAGCGGCACGGTGACGAGCGCGATCAGGGCGAGCAGTGGCGACAGGATGAGCATCATCACGATGACGCCGATCACGGTGAGCAGGCTCGTGACTACCTGGCTGAGCGACTGCTGCAGGCTCTGCGAGATATTGTCGACGTCGTTGGTGACCCGGCTGAGCAGTTCACCGCGCGGCTTCTTATCGAAGTAGCTCAGCGGCAGGCGATTGATTTTCGCCTCGATCTCTTCGCGCAGCCGGTAGACGGTGCGCTGCACGACTTCGTTGAGAACGTAGGCCTGCATCCAGCTGAACACGCTCGAGAGTACGTAGAGCGCGAGCGCCCAGAACAGCACGGTAGAAAGCATAGCGAAGTCGATTCCGAGCCCCGGCGTGAGCGTCATGCCGCTGAGCATGTCGGCCTGCGTGCTGTCACCGGATGCCCGCAGCCCCGCGATCACGTCGGCCTGACTGCTGCCGCTCGGCAGCGATTTCGACACCACGCCGGAGAAGATCAGGTTGGTGCCCTCGCCGAGCAGGCGCGGCCCAAGGACCGAGAACGTCACGCTGATCACCGCGAGGGCGAACACGAGCGCGAGCCACAGGCGTTCCGGCCGTAGCTTGCCGAGCAGTCGTTTGCCCGAGGCCGTGAAATTCAGGGATTTCTCGGCGGGCAGGTTCATCCCTCCGAAGGGCCCACCGCCGCGCTGCGGGCGCGGAGCCGGCTTGTCGTCCGCGTGCGTCTCGCTCATGCGGCTTCCTCCGCGGTGAGCTGGGATGACACAATTTCCTGGTAGGTCGTGTTGGACTCGAGCAACTGCTCGTGCGTTCCTCGGCCGACGATGCGGCCGTCTTCCAGCACCAGAATCTGGTCGGCGTCGATGATGCTCGACACCCGCTGGGCGACGATGACCATGGTGGCTCCATTGGCGCTCTGTTTGAGCGCGAGCCGCAGCCGGGCATCCGTCGCGAGGTCGAGGGCTGAGAACGAGTCGTCGAAAATGTACAGCTCCGGCTGTTTCACCAGGGCGCGGGCGATCGCGAGGCGCTGGCGCTGCCCACCCGACACATTGGTGCCGCCCTGGGAAATCTTCGCATCAAGCCCGCCCTCCATTTCGGTGACGAAATCCCGGGCCTGGGCGATGGTGAGCGCCTGCCAGAGTTCCTCTTCCGTCGCATCCGGTTTGCCGTAGAGCAAGTTGCTGCGCACAGTGCCGGAGAACAGATAGGGCTTTTGCGGTACGAGACCGATATTGCCCCAGAGCAGGTCGGGGTTCAACTCGCGCACATTCACGCCATCCACCAGAACGGAACCGCTTGTGGCGTCGAACAGTCGCGGCAACAGGTTCACTAGGGTGGTTTTGCCACTCCCCGTACTGCCGATGATCGCCGTGGTCTCGCCGTGGCGAGCGATGAAGCTCACGTTGCGCAGCACCGGTTGTTCGGCGCCGGGATAGGCGAAGCCCACGTCGAGCAGTTCGAGCTCGCCGTGGCCGACGGTCACGTTCACCGGGTTTGCCGGCGGCACGACACTCGACGCGGTGGCCAGCACTTCGCCGATGCGGTCGGCCGAGACGGCGGCCCGCGGAATCATCACGGCCATGAACGTGGCCATCATGACCGCCATCAGAATCTGCATGAGGTAGCTAAGCCTGAATCCACCGGTTGACCTTGAGGTTTTGACGGCGCGTTAAACCGAGAATGCCCCTCTGACCAGCTAAAATAGTTGTTATCTAGACAAGCTATTCAATGCTC
>NZ_SOGF01000043.1:0-9366 GCF_004402355.1 Cryobacterium sp. TMS1-20-1
AACGCAAGGTCTCGAAATGGCCCGCCAAACGCTTCCACCACGCCCACTGGCCACAACCCGGTCACGAGCCAGAAATCACCATTCAAGTGCTTAACTGAACGGTATTGCCTTTTAGGGGCTCCCACTGGATCCCCCGGTCGTCAGGCTACGACCAGGGGGAAAATGGGCATGGCGAGGCACTTCGAGGGCTACGCCCGATCCCTGCTGGAAGTTCAGATCGTGGTTTTTGGGGCGCTGCTCGTCGTGGGCTCGGCCCTGCTGCTCAGCCGTCCGAACAGCCTGGACCCGGTGTTGTACGGTACCGGGGCAAGCCTCTTCGCTCTCATGACGCTCGCGACCATGCTCGGGAACCGCAAAGCACTGTTCCAGCGGTTCTCTCTGCTGGTGCCACTGGTGGATATTGTGGGCATCCGTTTGACCGCACTAGCTGACGATCCCATGCTGTCGGGTGGGGCGCTGCTGCTCATGCTGCCGATCATCTGGATTGCCTACTCCTTCGGCCCGTGGGGCTTCGTGATCTGCCTCGCCCTCGTGGCAGCGACGAGCCCGAGCAGCTTTTTCGCGGGCTACGCCGACTTCGACTCCAAGCAGTTCACCCACCTCGTCGCCTTTCCGCTGACCATGGTCATTATGTCGGCGGCAGCGGGAGTGTCGGGCACGCGCATCCATCGCAAACGTCGTGAACTGGCCGCGAAGACCGCCCTCACCGAGCAGGCGGTGCGGGCCCGGGACGACCTGATCGAGGCGGTCACCCACGAACTGCGCACTCCGCTCACCTCCATCCTGGGCAACGCGGACCTGGTGCTGCGCGCGAGCGAGCAGGCGCAGACGCAGGCGCAGACGGTGGAGCGGCGGGCCGGGGTGATCGTGCGGAACGCCGAGCAGATGGAGACAATCCTCGCCGATCTGCTGCTGGCGCGCAGCACGGGCACCTCGCAGCTGGAGCTGTACCGGGCGGCCACCGACATTCGCGTACTCATCGACCACTCCCGGGCGGCGAGCCGTGCCGCCGCCGATGCGCGCCAGGTCACGATCGTCGTCACAACGGCTGCCCCTGCCTGGGCCGAGGTCGACCCGAATCGCATTCGGCAGATCCTCGACAATCTGTTCACCAACGCCGTGAAATACAACCGCATCGGCGGCACGGTAACCGTGAGCGAGACACGCGATGCCGACACGATGACGTTTGCGATCACCGACAGCGGATGCGGAATCGCTGCGGCCGATCGCACGCGGGTCTTCGAGCCGTACTTTCGCACCGAGTCCGCGCGGCTGTCGACCCAGTCCGGTACCGGGCTGGGCCTCGGCATCAGTCGCGACATCGCCCAGCGGCACGGCGGCGATCTGCGCCTGGCCCACTCGTCGGCTGCGGGCAGTCGGTTTGAGCTCACGCGGCCGCTCGCGGGGGTGACCGTGGCGCCGCCGCCGCTCAGCGTTTCTGCACTGCGGGGTGGGTGCCATGACTGAAATCGCTGAACGCGTGGCCGTGGTGCTCGAAGACGACGCCGATATTGGCGAGGTGCTCGAGGCCATCCTCATCGAGGCCGGATTCGTCGTGAAGATCGCTTGCACAGGCGCCGCGGGGGTGCAGCTCGTGCGAGACCTGAATCCGACGCTGACAACCCTCGACGTCAACATGCCCGGCATGGACGGTTTCGAAACCCTCAAACGCCTTCGCCTACTGACCGACCGGAGCATCATCATGATCTCCGCCCGCTTCGACGAGATCGACGTCGTACGGGGCCTGGGCGCCGGAGCGGATGATTTCGTGGCCAAGCCGTTTCGCACCGGGGAGCTGCGCGCCCGCATCGACGCCGTGCTGCGGCGAGCGCCGGTCGCGGCTGAGCCCGATTCATTGGCAAGCGGATGGCTGCAGCACGACGGCCTGCGCCTCAACCCCGAGCGGCGCCTCGTCGAGGTGGAACGGGCATCCGTTTTACTGACGCGCAGCGAATTCGACCTGCTCGCGAGCCTGATCCAGCACGGCAACCGGGTGCACAGCAAGGCCGAGCTCATTCTTGAGTTGCGCGGGGAGAGCTACGTCACGAGCGGTCGCGTGACGGATTCCGACCGGCGCTCCCTCGAGGTAGACGTGGCCAATGTGCGCAGAAAGATCGGGCGCACGAGCTCCGGGGCCGAGCGCATCGAAACCGTGCGCGGCGTCGGTTACCGCCTGGCGGCGGCCTCCTAGGCCTTCTTGAGATCGCATCCGTCGATAAGTGAACAAGAGGGACATCCTTCACCTGCTGCAGTTGCAAGCAGCCGCAAAAGGCAGCGAAAGCGAGTCGCGAAGTATCGCGACCAGACGGCGTATCGCGGTCATTCAGCGCTTCAAAACGATCAGCCCGAAACGATTCGAAGCCACGTTCGCGCCGGATGGCCGCATCGCCTGGAGCTTCGACGGCACCACCCTGGCGTTCCTACTTTTCGGAACGCACAAGGTTCTGGATATGGACTAGCCCCTGGGCGGGCGGACGCATCGTGGACGTTGACGCTGCTGACCTACCCAACTGCGCTGCGGCAGCGCGTGCACAGTTCGCTGATGCCAAGAGCGAGCACACCACATTCGCCGGCGCTCCTGCACCATCATCCAGACGATCTTCGAATTCGGCAAAGGCAAGCACGTAGGCGAGATCACTGCGCGTCGTCGATCGCGGTGATCCATTCGTTAGTGTTCAGGATCGCTTCGTCGAGCGTTAGTGTAATGCCCGTGACTTCCGCGGGTCTTGCCCAGTCGATCTCCCATTGCTCATTGGTGGCAATCGTCGGCGGCCACGTTCGGGGAGTCCGTCCGAGCAGTGCGGGCTTTCTCCGGCAGGTCAGCGAACGGGTCGGCCACGGTTCCCCATCCTCTCGGCGAGCTGCACGCGCTCCGCTTCCGTTATGGCGCCGCGCGCCCGTGCCGTTTCGAGCGCCTGGGTAACGAGGTAGGTGGGGACGCCGGTGTCGATGCCTTGCCGGATCGCGGTCGAGATCGTGACACAGGGGATCCCCTCCCACCAACCAATCTCGTCAGCGGTGAGGTCCTCGTGGTGCACGACGATATTGACGCCACCCGTTCGTCGCACACGATCATCTTTCGGCACGGTGACGTGATATTTGTCGGGGTTAATGTCACAAAGGTCGTAGAGGTCGAGCGCGGTGTCGTGGGAGAGCGCAGCGTTGCCCCTGCCCGTCCAGAGAGTCGCGAATCGGTAGTCGGCGGAGCGTTCCCGAGGAAGTTCGTCGAACCGGTACACCCCCCGTGCCTCCCTCGCGAGTTTCCCTCGGTGAGCAAGGAGGCGTAAGGCTGTATCTGGCAGACCGAGTGCGTCGGCGTCTGCGGCAGTGACGTATCCGTCGTGTTCAACGGCGATCGGCCAAAGCAGTTGTCGAGTAGTCCGCATGCGCTCCCTCTTTCTGTCAAAAGAGTAGCATAAATGCAACGGTCTTGACACTCATTTGTCAAAACAGTCCCGTAAATCGCCGGCTGGCGCGGCAGACCGCGCTGCACCATCCTTCTTCTCGAGAGCGGATGCGGGAGGGCCACCTCACTATGCGCCGCCGGCGTCTGGCGGTGTATCCGGCGTCACAGGCTCGCTCGATGGTGCCAACGGTGGCCATCGTGCCCGGCACCGCCACGCCAAGGCTTTCGGCGAAGTCCTTCACGAGATTGCCGTCCTTGAGCATGAGCATGAGCTTGAGCGCGAAGCTCGGCGAGTAGTCATTTGCGACAACCGCAGATCCGACACCGTCGAAGATTCGACTCGGGACTCATCCGGGTCGCCTTCGCGAGAATACATGTCCAAGCACCTTCTACGCCGCCAATTGGCACTGATAGAGCCGCCGACAAGAGCGGATGCGAGATGGCGGCGCCACGCAGGCGGCCCGCGCGAGTCCAGAGAAGTCTCGTTAAGCTCGACCAACGGTTAGAAGTTTCTTCCCCAGCCCCTCTCGCTGAGAGCCCTTCAGTAGTACTCGATCAGGCCTTCGCGCAAAGCCCACTGCCGAAAACCCCCTCGCCCGAACGGCAGAAAGTATTCACCCGAGATAAGGTCATCCGCCAGACTTTCGACCATCGGCACCGTCAGCTTTGCCTCGCGAATTGCTTTGCAGAGCAGTGGAAGAGTCGCGGTGACTCGCATGCCCTTCTCTTCTGCAATCTGCCGAGGCGTTGCATCATCCAGCACGAGTTCGAACCCACGCACCTGTCCGAGAGCCAGCACACCGCATTCGCCGGTGTTCCTGCCATCATCAACCAGACGATCCTCGAATTCGGCGAAGGCGAGCACGTAGGCGAGATCGGTACTTCGGTCGACGGTAATCCAAGCCGCGTCGAGAACTTGACTGAGGGCCGGAACCTCGTGCGACTGCCGCCGTAGCTCGTCCTCAACGCTTTCCGGGATCACGACGTATCGGTCACCGGCCAGGAAGTGGAGTACCCCCAGCCAGCCTTGCACTGCAAAGTGTCGAAGCGGACCCGTGTCAAAGACCAGAGTCTCCGGTGGAGCGGTCACGAAACGAATTTCCAGAGTTCATCTTCGCGCCGAGTTCGAAGAGGTGGCAAGTCTTCCTCATCGAAGGTGTTCTGCAGCAACCCGAGCGCGCGCTCCCGGCTGATCTTTTCTTCACGGACCAGTCGCAGCACGCCTTTCTGGAACGTAACGGGCAGGCTCGTGGCTTCCATCTCTGTCGGCACGTTGAGCCCGAATTCGACTATGTCCGCACGGGTGGTGGAGACCGTGCGAATGAACGCAGCGACTTCACTGTCAACTATTTCCAGCTCACGCAATCGTCTCGCGAGTGTTGCCATATCGACGCGAAACTCGCTCGCCAATATCACGGCGGCCTCACGCGAGCCATGTGCCTCGTAATTTTCTTCCCACAATCCCCGGAGACCCCGCTTGGGAAGAAGCAGTGCCCGAGCGAAACGGTCGAGCGTGGCTTCGATATCGCCGCTGTGCTCAGAGATTCGCCAGTCGATCGTGTAGTCGTCTGCGACCAAGTAGTGTCCGAGCTCGTGTGCAAGAGCGAGTCGCCTCTTGCCGACCTTGTTGTAGCTATTCACCAAAGAAACACCGCCGGTCCGCAGCAAAATCGTCCCGGCGTCAGCAGTGTCGACCCCTAGATCCAAGGAGAATGCGCTCAGACCGATTGCTGCCACTCGGTTCGCCAGTTCGTGCACGGGCTCGGTACGGCCCAGGTCGAGCAGATGCCGCGCGGTGTCGGCGAGATCTTCAGCCGCGGCGTTACTCACTGGACGTGCGAGCGGTGTTTTCACGAGTCGCTGCGAGTGCGATTCAGATGCCTCCAGGGACTGCACAAGCTCTACATCGGCCGCCAACCCGGCAAGCAAGTGATCGATCTTCGAATCGACCGTCTCCAGTCCCTGACTGGAGCGATGCGACACCAGCGCCGGAAGCGGCTCGGAGAAGAACGAGGACATGCGAACGCCAATCACCCGGGCGATGCCGGACAGCTCCAAGGCTGTGATCTTCCTCGTACCGGCTTCTATCTTGCTAACCGCCGTCCGATCCAGCGCGACGAGGCTGCTCAGGTCTCCCTGTTTGAGGCCGGCACGCTCACGCGCTTCTCTAATGCGCGCGCCGAGTGTGGTCGCATTGATCTCATCCATGTGTGCCATTTTCGCACATTTACGAGGAAAAGCGTTAGGTTGCTGCCGACTCCTCCGCCGCGCGAGGTGCCAGGTACGAGCGATCGAGGCCACACGTGCGAGAACCCCGGCACTCGCCCCGCTACTGAGCCAGGTCCACTCCGGCGTCAGAGGCGAGAACCTTGATGAGAGCGGATGCGTTCTCTTCGCCGTATCCGGCGTCAACGGTTCGCTCGATGGTGCCAACGGTAGCGATCGTGCCGGGCACCGACACGCCGAGGCTTTTGGCGAAGTCCTTCACGAGATTGCCGTCCTTGAGCATGAGCATGAGCTTGAGCGCGAAGCTCGGCGAGTAGTCATTTGCGACAACCGCAGAACCGACGCCGTCGAAGATGGGCGAGCGAAAGTCAGTGACGGCGAATACTACGAGAACGTCGTGCAGATTCAGGCCGGCCTTTTTCGCAAGGGAGAGTGACTCCCCCAGCGCCTCCAGCTGAGCGGCAACGGCGAGGTTTCCCACGAGCTTCATCTTCGCGCCATTCCCCGACGGCCCCATATAGTGCAGCGTAGCGCTGATCGGCTCGAGCACGACTTTGGAACTTTCGAAGGTCGCTTCATCTCCGCCCACGACGATCCAAAGGCCTCCGTTGGCAGCCTCTCCCTTGGAGCCGAAAACGGGCGCGTCGAGAAAACGCACGCCGCCGCGCGCAGAAAAAGCCGCGGCTTCCGCTGCGCTGGCAGCCGGGGAGATGGTCGACAGATCGATGACGATCGACGTGACCGGCAACGAGGTTGGCGACCATGCCTTGTCCTATGGTGCCTAAACCGATGAATGCGACTGCGCTCGTGTTATTCCTGACTCATAGAAGGGTTCGCGTCACCGGTACGCTGTCACCGCTCCACCTCGTCGCACGCTACTTCCACGCGCTGCGACTCAATCAGGTTCAGCACGGGCGTGTGCACGACTTCAAGCTCTCCATGCTGTGCATCTGCGCCAATAAAGTAGAACCGCGTCGTCGACGTTTCTCCCGGCGCCAGCTCCACCGCCAGTTGACTCACCGGATACCCCGAATCGCTCGCCGGGTGATAGGGAACGGTCTCTCCCCCGCGCGTTACCCCCAGGTTCTGCGAATCCGGCGGCCCATAGACCAAAATAATCGTCTTGATATTCCCGCGTACCACCCCAAACGTGCCCGGCCCGGTCACCGACCCCGGCAGCGATACGTTCGCGTCGAGCGGTGCCGTGTTCGTCAGGGTCACATCAACGGCGTAGTACGGTCGCCCGTCATTGCGACAGGTCACCTCGCCCAGGTCAATGCGCGTATCGAGGAACGTATTCATCTTCGCCCCCGTCGCATCATTGAAATAAACCCCAATTCTTTCAGCGGATGCGTCACTCACCGGCAAATCGCCGGTCAACGTCGTTCCCGCCAACAGTTCTTGATCCTTCTCGTGCGCGCTCCAGATCAGAATGCGTCGTTCATCACCCGCCTGCGCGAGGGCCGAGATGAGTGCCGCCGGGTCTGCCTGCCCGCCGGAAAGCGCCAAGAACACCGCTGCCGCCGCAGAGGCAAACAACCTGTCCTGGTCGGCCGGGTCGTCGTAGTTCGCATAGACATCGCTGAGGAGAAGCTGCACAGCGTTGTCGCTCGTGAGCACCTCGCCGGTGGCCAGGGTGATCGGTCCGGTCGCGCGCAGCAAATAGCTCAGGGCAACCGGATCAAGAGAAATAACTCCGTCAACCTCGGTGCCGTAGGTGCGCTTCCACATCTCGCGCGTCAGCGCGCCGGTCGTGGCGAACTGCGGAGTGAGCGTGACGTCACCCATGAACGTGCTGACCCGGTCGGTGTAGATGCCCCGCGTTTCGAGCGGCAGATCGAGCACGGGCTCGTCGAAGACGATGCCGGCAGCCGAGGCCTGGCGCGTGATCTGAATCTGACCGTCCTCGGTCGAAATTTCGGCGAACGCGCCCGGTAGCCCACCAGTAGCGCGCACCTCAGCATTGTTCTGAAACAGCAAGAGGTAACTGCGATGCCCCTTGGCCCCGAGCATTGCTGGCAGCAGCTGCACCGCGCGATTCACTCCACCCACGCTCGTCGTCGTCGTATCGACAACCGCAGAAAGTTCTTGGGCCGCGGACCGCACCTGGGCCAAAGTATTGGACGTGTCGATAGCTGCTATATCTACCGTCGCCTGAGTCAGCGCTACGTCGACACCAATCATGATCGGTTGGGCTTGCACGAGTGGCGCTAGGTCAACGGCGCCATTTGCAGGACTAAAGCTGGCAAGGTCAATGCTCCCAGCCAGCGATACTAGTGGCATGACTGCATGCTCGCTGATGTCATCAACAACCTGCGTGAGCTGCCGAACAGCCGTCAAGTTCGGTCCCAGATACGGAACGAACTCAAACGCCCTCCAAACCGGGTCGCTCGCGTGCCCCGCCGCTGCGCGAGCGTTCTCGGCAAGTTCAGTTGCAGCCTCCTGCGCAGCGGCTATGTCCCCAACGACCATAGCCTGCTGAACAACGGACGCGAGTGGCACCGCCTGCTCCAACTCCGACTTTGCCATCAGCGATTGAAAGCCCACCCAAACTGTGGCACCCACCAGCACCACGATTACACCGATAAATACTCCGAGCCAAAACCTGCGGACACGCCGCCCGCCCACTTTGCTGCTCTTACCCTTGCGATGCATGCCCATCCATAGATTCAACCAGATCCTGGGGATGGACCGTTCTCCGGAGGCGAAAACCATCCGCCGCCAGTATCAAGGGCTGGTGGACACCGGCAAAGTCCCGGAGCTGATGAGCATGATCGCCTTCGAACGGTGCGCCGCCGACAACAACCCGGACACCGGACTGCTCGGAATCGTTTATGTTGATGAATATTCGCTCTCCTGGGGGCCGGTGTTATTGACCTTCGGGGCCACTAATCCAAGCGGTGAGTAGCGTGTTCTGGGGCCGCTGAATATTTCCGTTAGGGGCCGTCTGCTTAACCATGCCGGATGTTTATGTCCGTGACGCCTCTCACTATGCGCGCGATGAGGAGGTCAAGTGATGTTTACCAGCGTTGATTACGACAAGTTCCGGGCTCTGCGCGTGACCCACGTCGCGACCCGGCTGGAGGAACTCATCCAGGACGAAGCCAACGATACCCTCACCCCCGAGCAGCTGTTCCTCACCGCGGTCGACGACGCGTTGGAGTCTCGACGCATCAACAAGGTCGACAAGCTCATCCGTCAGGCTGCGTTTCCGATCCCGGGCGCCACCGTGGCCGAGGTCGACTACCGCGAGGGACGCGGAATCACCCAGGTCAGAATGCGACGCTATGCCGCCCATGACTGGCGCTCCGATGCGACGAACCTGCTGATCATTTCGCCCACCGGCGGCGGGAAAACCTATCTCGCCTGCGCACTGGCCATCGGCGCCTGCGAGAGTGAGCATTCGGTGCTCTACTTCCGGATGGACGACCTCGCCCGAAAGCTCGTGATCGCTCGCGGCGACGCCATCGCCCACCAGAAACTGTTGAACGAGCTCTCGAACGTCGACCTGCTCATCATCAATGACTTCCTCACCGTCGGCATCGACAGCGACGCTGCCAACGACCTGTTTGCGATCCTCGCCAACCGGGAACACCGACTCCCAACCATGATCGCCTCGCAGACCGGACTGAGCTGCCGCGGGGATTTCGGACAGCGGAATTAGTGGTTTCTTCTACGCTGCCAGGGCTGGCTTTTCATAACCGTAGTGCACTTCGTTAGGCCGTCGGTACCCG
>NZ_SOGF01000068.1:0-10370 GCF_004402355.1 Cryobacterium sp. TMS1-20-1
AGCATTGAATAGCTTGTCTAGATAACAACTATTTTAGCTGGTCAGAGGGGCATTCTCGGTTTAACGCGCCGTCAAAACCTCAAGGTCAACCGGTGGATTCAGGCTTAGGCTCCGGGAGGCACCGGCTTTTCCCGCGATACCACTGAGATTCCCCCGCCCTACCGGTCGCGCCACAAGGCACGAGCGATCGCCCCTCAGCACACCTACTCGACAATCCCTCAACCCCCCCCAAGTGGCCAAGTTTTGAACGGCTAGACTAAAAATTCACGAAGGCTGCCTAGCCCGCCCAATTCAGCTACGCACTTCACTCGGGGGAGGAAATCATGTCAGTGACCGATGTCGCATCGACCGCTTTGAGGGATCTCCACAAATCCATTCCTCTCGTGCGTTTCGGAACCCAGTATGCCTTCGACGCCGCGTCCTGGGCCGTCGCGCTCATCCTGGCGCAAGCCTTCCGATACGAGTTCCTCGTCGACCTAATCCGTTGGGTCCCACTCCTCCTGCTCTGCCTGACCGCCGCGATCCTGCAGCTGTTCATCGGTTCCCTCTACCACCTCTACCGTGGCCGCCACCCGTACGGCAGCTTCGCCGAAGTGCGCTCGCTGCTTTGGTCGGTGCTCGTCACCGCCCTCATTCTCGGCGTGCCGGTCATCGTCTTTGGCACCCTCGTCGAGATCCCCCGCAGTACGGTCATCATCGCCCTGCCCATGGCCTTTATCTACATGGGCGGCGTGCGCTACTACAAGAGGCTTCTGGTCGAGCGTGCCATCGTTCCGGCCGACGACGCCAGCAATACGCTTGTCTACGGCGCCGGTTACCTCGGCAGTTCTATCGTGCGCCGCATGAAAACCGATGCCCAGTCGTCGTTCCGTGCGGTTGGCCTCATCGACGACGACCCACAGAGAAGTAACGTCTGGTTGCACGGCGTTCGGGTGCTCGGCACCGGCTCCGACCTCACGCGTGTTGCGAAGGCCGCCCAGGCCACCGTGCTGATCGTCGCCATTGCAAGGGTCGACGCGGTGCGGTTGCGGGAGATCTCCGACAAAGCGGATGCCGCCGGCCTGCGGGTCAAGGTGTTCCCCACCCTCGACGAGGTGCTCAAGGGCAAGGTGCGCCTGAACGACCTGCGCGACCTCTCGATCGAAGACCTCATCGGTCGCCAGCCGGTTGATACAGAGATGGCCTCGATCGCCGGTTACATCGCCGGCAAGCGCGTACTGGTCACCGGCGCCGGCGGATCCATCGGCTCTGAACTGTGCCGCCAGATCAACAAGTTCGGGCCGAGCGAACTGATCATGCTTGATCGTGACGAGACCGGCCTGCAGACCACGCAGATTTCCATTCTTGGTCACGGTCTGCTAGACACCAAAGACGTGGTGCTGGCCGACATTCGCGATCTCGACGCACTCACCGAGATCTTCACCGAGCGCCGCCCCGACGTTGTCTTTCACGCCGCCGCGCTCAAACACCTGTCTATGCTCGAGCAGTACCCCGACGAAGCGTGGAAGACCAACGTGCTCGGCACGCGCAACGTTCTTCAAGCTGCCCAAGAAGCGGGGGTGAAAACCTTCGTCAACATCTCCACCGACAAGGCCGCGAATCCCACTAGCGTGCTCGGGTACTCCAAACGGGCCGGGGAACAGCTCACCGCCTATGCGGCAGAGCAGACCGGGCATGATTACATTTCGGTGCGCTTCGGAAACGTTATCGGTAGCCGTGGCTCCATGCTGCCAACCTTCACCGCGCTCATCGAGGCCGGCGGCCCGCTCACCATCACCCACCCCGATGTAACGCGATTTTTCATGACCATCCCGGAAGCCTGCCAGCTGGTCGTGCAGGCCGGCGGTATCGGCCGCCCCGGCGAGGTGCTCATTCTTGACATGGGGGAGCCGGTACGCATTCTCGATATCGCCCAGCGCATGATCGCCCAGTCGGGTCAGAACATCGAGATCGTTTACACCGGTCTGCGGGAGGGCGAAAAGCTGCATGAAGAACTCGTGGGACTCGGCGAGAGTGACGAACGCCCCCTTCACCCCAAGATTTCGCACACCCACGTGGCACCCATCGCTCCCGCTCACCTCGACGAACAGGTCTGGCATCGTAGTTATCGACACCACGCTCACGCACCGCTACACCGAGAGAGCGTGAGCCATGAATAAACGCATCCACATGTCGTCGCCCGACGTCGGCGAACTCGAAGAGCAGTACGTCTTGGCCGCCATGCGCTCCGGCTGGATAGCCCCTCTTGGCCCCGACATCGATGCCTTCGAAGCAGAGATGGCCGCTCGGGTCGGCGTCACTCACGCGGTCGCACTCAGCTCGGGAACCGCCGCGCTGCATCTGGGGCTCCTCGGCCTCGGCGTGGGCCCCGGCGACGTTGTCGTCACCTCGACTATGACCTTCGCTGCCACCGCGAACGCGATCGTCTACACCGGAGCAGAGCCGTATTTCATCGACTGCGAGCTGGTCACCGGCAACATGGACCCGGTATTGCTGCGTGAGGCGCTCGAGCAGCTCTACCGCGCCGGCGAGAAGGTCGCCGCCATTGTTCCCGTCGACCTGCTCGGCAAAGCGGTCAACTACACGGCCATCTGTGCCATCGCCGACGAATACGGCATTCCGGTGCTGGCGGATGCCGCCGAGTCACTCGGCGCGAGCCACAATGGTCAGGCGGCAGGCTCCTTCGGGCGAGCGTCCATCCTGTCCTTTAATGGCAACAAGATCATGACCACGTCCGGGGGGGGCATGCTCCTAACGGATGACGCGGATCTCGCGACCCATACCCGATACCTCGCCACCCAGGCCCGTCAGCCGGTTACGCACTACGAGCACACCGACATCGGCTACAACTACCGCTTGAGCAACCTGCTTGCCGCACTCGGTCGCGCACAGCTCACCAGGCTCGACGACATGATCGCAGGGCGCCGTGCGATGCGTGAGGCCTACCGTGACCTCTTCGCGGCCGTTCCCGGAGTCGAGATCTTCGGCGGTGAGAACGATGAGAACGACAACTTCTGGTTGACGTCCATTGTGGTGGATGCTGCGGTCTCCGGCTGGACGGCCGCCGAGCTCAGCGCGCACCTCCTGCTCGACAACATTGAAAGCCGTCCATTGTGGAAGCCGATGCACCTGCAGCCCATCTTTAGCGGCGCTCGATCGATGTCCAACGGTACAGCGCAACGATTCTTTAACACTGGGCTTACGCTTCCCAGCGGGTCATCCCTAGGGCCCTATGAGATTGAACGCGTGCTTACTCAAATTAACGACTCAATAATGAGCCGAGTGTGACTCGCGTAGGACAGCAGCGCCGGTTTGATATTACAAAGCGAATTCTCGATCTGGTGGGTGCATCGGTCGTTCTGGTCGTCACTGCACCAATTCAACTTTTGGTCGCGGGAGCGGTCGCTGCAAAACTGGGACGCCCGATTCTGTTCAAACAAGAGCGCCCGGGTCTTAACGGGCAGATCTTCCTCCTTCGAAAGTTCCGAACAATGAAAACCGTGTCGCTGGCCGGTGGATTAGTGACTGACGACGAACGATTGACGAGATTCGGTCGAATTTTGCGGTCAACGAGCATGGATGAACTTCCCACTCTCTGGAATGTGATGAGAGGCGACATGAGCGTCGTCGGTCCACGGCCTCTTCTGGTGCGATATTTAAGTCGCTATTCACCGTTAGAGAACCGCAGACATGAGGTTCGGCCCGGCATAACTGGATTGGCGCAGGTCAGCGGCAGAAATTCTCTGTCGTGGTCGCGAAAGTTTGAGTTAGATGTTGAATATGTCGATCATCGTTCCTTGGCACTAGACGCAGTAATTGTCCTTCGAACCCTAAAGGCAGTTGCCCTTCGAGAAGGAGTGACCTCCGAAGGGAATGCGGCCATGCCTGAGTTCGAGCAAGGACTTCAGAATGCATCCAAGTAATTGGCTGGCATCTATTGGTAGGCGTCGCGGGGCTGTCGAAGAACCCACTCAGGAGGCAGATCCGAATCGCCGAGCTAAGGTAGTTGTGTTTTCTGCGTGGAAACGTTCCGCTGCCGATCGGCCACCTGATCGATGTAAGGCTGTACCCCGCATCGTTTCCTACGAATTCTTCAAAGAACCGCGGCAGATTGCCGGGCAGTATGGCACGCAGATAGTCATCCCTAAAATCGTAGTGATTTCGGAAGCTCGTGGCCTGCTTGAGAAGTGTGGTCTGGACGTCTGGAAGCCCAGTGTCAAATTGACCGAACAGAGCATGGACAAATGCGAATCATTTCAGAGGGTGGAGCACAATAATGTATGCACCGTCGCTACGCAGCAGGAGTTTGCCGAGACGCGTCATTCTCCATTCAACGGAAAGATTGACATCAAATTATGATCAGGATCATAATCGGTGGGCCTTCGCAATTCACCACCCGAAACCGAATGCGGCATTTCGAGAAACCGCTGAAACTGTGGCCAGTGTCCAGAGATAAGGCGAGTTGCATTCCTGTTACACCGCGAGCTTGGAGAGTGCCGCAGTGTCTGTTAAATTAATTATTGTTGGAGCAGGTGGCGCTGGGCGAGAAGTAGCTGAAATTGCGCGGGACGTCGCGCTTGAGCAAGACGTCGATTGGGTCCCTTTTGGCTTCCTCGATGACGATCTTTCGATCGCGAGTGATGCTCGGCTGCCGCTACCCCTACTTGGATCGATTTCAGCGTGGACGCCATCGGAAAACAGAGAAGTATTTATTTGCGCCATTGGAGACCCCTCGAAGCGGGAAAGGATCATCACATCGTTAGCATCACGCGGAGCAGTGTTCACGCAATTGATTCACCCCACTGCCCGTGTCGCGTTGACGGCTAAAATTGGCACAGGTGTGGTCGTGTATCCGTTCACATATATATCCACTAATACTCAAATTGGAGCACACGTTTTTATCAATCTGCATAACGCTGTGGGTCACGATGCCGAAATTGGGCCGTTTTCCGTTATTAGTAGTTTTTGCGATGTGACAGGAAACGTGTCGATAGGTGAGCGTGTATTTCTCGGCAGCCATGTTTCTATTGCGCCGGGCTTGAAAATTGGTGATGACGCCATGTTAGGAATGGGGAGTGTCGTCGTTACAAATGTGCGTGCCAGAAAAAGAGTTTTCGGAAACCCTGCTAGAGCAATAAAAGTTTAGGACCAACAGAAAATGAGAATTGAAACTGTTTCAGGAGTTATGATAGAGGGTGTCGTTGCTTGTTTACCAGAAAACCTGATTGACAATCGGGATGCTTGTGCAGACCTCTTCGGTGATTCTGTAGACACTCTCATCAAAGCGACTGGAATCCAAAGCCGTGCTATAGCGAATCCAGGCACGACTGCGCTCGACTTAAATCTTGCCGCCGCGCGCAAACTCATAGAGCTCACGAGGGTATCACTCGACGATATTGGGGCTGTAATTTGCGTCACGTTCACTCCTGAATATTTGTTGCCGTCGGACGCCCCTGCCGCCCAATCTGCTTTAGCGTTATCAAACAATACAATAGCTTTCGACATTAGCATGGCTTGCTCAGGTTACGGTTATGGACTTTATGTCGCAGCCCTGCTCGTGAAATCAACTGGAAAAAAAGTTCTTCTCCTTGATGGCGACGTGCAATCTGCATTTGTATCCAAGCTGGACAAGTCCACGTATCCAGTAATGGCGGATGCGGGGTCCGCTACGCTTCTCTCGCCGAACTTGGATTCAGCCGATGAATGGAAATTTGCATTCTTCACGGATGGAGGTGGGCGAGAGGATCTCTTCATACCGGCTGGAGGTTCTAAAATTCCTGTCGATAAGGAGCAGATACGGCCTCGCTGCCGAGAAGATGGTAGTTCGCGAAGCCAATCGCAGATTTACATGGACGGGTTTGGCATATTTAAATTTGTCGCCCAAACCGCAAGCAGATTTATTGAACAATTTATGAGCCAAATTCAACTCAATCCTGCGGAGCTGGATACTTTTGTTCCGCATCAGGCAAATATGTACATGATCAATCAGCTCGCGCGAAAACTGAAAATAGAAAATTCTAAAATATGGAAAAGCGGAGATAAGTTCGGCAATCCCGCTTCTGCATCTATTCCCCTCACCATCGCGTACGAAGCTGGAAAGCTAGGTGGTGACGAAAGAGCACAGACTTTGATCGCCGGATTTGGGGGAGGACTTTCAATCAGCGTAGGCCTGATCAGCCTAAAGAAATCGGCGTCTTATGCCCTCATAAAGTATACAAAGGAAGAAAATTAAATGAACCAGTTTTTGTTGTTCGTCGCCTCAATATTCGAGGTTGAACCATCGACCTTGTCTGGCGACACGGAGTACAATTCCATTCCGCAGTGGGATTCACTTATGCAGTTACGTCTTATTGGTGAAATCGAAGATAAGTACTCAGTCGAAATCCCGATCGACGAAATTCCAAATTTGAAGGCACTATCAGATTTTTATGCTTGGTTGCAATGATTGTTAATAAAACAAGAATCGCAATCCTGTCGAACGTGAATTTAGACCTTGTCAGCGGTTCATTAATTAAGCAAGCGCAGATGTTTCCTTCCGAAGGATACAATCAGTGGGTCCAGCAATCATTTCGGCTCAGTCCCCGATTGCTCGAATTCTGCCCAGAAGTGCTCGCGCTAGTACTCGATGGAAATGACCTGGTGGCGTCGGCGAATTCGTTTGAAGATGCTGATGCGATACTCGCGGAAGCGGCGAGTCACGTTGAACGGCTCCTTAGCAGCAATAATTCAATGTCAATCTTGGTATCCAATATGGATTTCCGACCTGTCCGCATCGGACCTAGAGATGAAAATGAATTTGAGAGCGCACTGACAGCACGCTGGGATGCTCTTTTAGGCGCAGTCCTGTCGCGTCATTCGCATGCGCACCTTTTTGATCTAAGATCATTGATTACCGCGCACGGCAGGATGACGTTTTATTCTGACAAGATGTGGTATCTGGGATCGTTGCCTTATAGCATCAAAGCAACGAACGTGATCGGAGACAGTCTGTTGGCGAGTATCGTGAAACTGAGAGCTATTCGAAAAAAAGTGCTATTGCTCGACTTAGACAACACGATTTGGGGTGGGGCGCTCGGAGAAGAAGGTGTCTCTGGTATCAATCTCGGACTTAGTGGTACCGGCGCTGTTTATCGAGATGCGCAAATTCGAATCCTTGAGATCGCGAATACTGGAATTCTTTTGGCGGCGATTTCAAAAAATGACATCGCCGACGTTGTTGAAGCCTTCGATACGCACCCGGATATGGTCCTCGGTAAACGAGACTTTGTCGCCCTTCTCGCCAATTGGGAAGACAAGGCGGCGAATATCAAAAGACTTGCTGAGAAACTAAACCTTGGATTAGAGTCTTTTGTATTTCTTGATGATAACCCTGTGGAACGAGAGAATATTCGACGGTCATTGCCCGAAGTGAGTGTGGTCGACTTTCCTAGTGATGTGTCAAAGCTCCCAACTCTGATTCAAGATATTTACTCCGAACACTTCTTTGCGTCTCGTTTGACTGCAGAGGACACCCAGAAACGCGTTCAGTATGCTGAAGATTCAAATCGAATAGCGGCGCGTAATTCCGCCTCATCAATCGACGATTACCTTTCTTCTTTGGAGATCAAAGTTAAGATTGATGAAATGAGCGTCGGAAGCATAGACCGAATCGCGCAGTTGACTCAAAAAACGAATCAATTCAACGTTTTGACGGCTAGATACGCACCAGAATCCCTTATGAAGTATCAGGCGCAGCACGGAAACTATATTTTGGGTGCCGGTGTATCTGACCGGTACGGAGATAGCGGACTGGTGCTCGTGATTATGCTTTCAAGTGATAACACTGAAGCGCACATAGACAACTTTATTATGAGTTGTCGAGTCATGGGAAGACATATTGAAGATTCGGTCCTGTCAGCAGTTGAGGGTTTTCTTAGAACTAGGGGGATTATGAGATTGTGCGGTCGATTTGTTCCATCACAAAGAAACGTCCCTGTTGCAGACTTGTTCGATCGGCTGTCCTTTCAGCTTGTCAGGGAAGACAGCGAAGGTAAGGATTATATTCGAGACCTTTCCCAACGAGCCGCTGGACGAAAGAGTCTCCACAGCGTCTCTTGGATTCAAAATTGAAGATTCATCACGTAGGATACGCGGTTCGAGACATTGCGAGCGCGGGCGAAAAGTTCCGGACTTTAGGGTTCGAAATTGGCACGACGATCACAGACGATATAAGAAAAGTCGCAATAGCTTTTGCGCGCAATGGCAATTACGTAGTCGAACTCATTGCACCGGTAGATTCGAATTCGCCAGTAGACGGAATCTTGTCGAAGATGGGCCCAACGCCTTATCATCTGTGTTTTGAAGTTGACGATATGAATGCGAGTCTTGCAACGTTCAGAAAGCAAGGCTATGTCGTTGCGTCTCCACCTTCCCCCGCGCCGGCAATCAACGATTCAGTCGTCGCCTTCTTGTATCATTCAGAAATTGGCCTAGTTGAACTTGTTGAAGTTGTCAACTCATCAGATGGAGCAATTTAATGAACAATTTTATAGTAAAAATCGCGGAAATTCTCGAGATGGAGCCCAGCCAACTGTCGTCTGCAACGAATTTCCGTGCAGATTCACTTGATTGGGATTCAATGCGAGGGTTTTCGATTCTTTGCATGCTCGAAGACGACTATGATCTCAGCTTGAGTGTAAATGATTTTCTGGAATGTCTAACAGTTGAGGATTTGTACTCACTGGCAAATCCGTCAGGGTGCTAGATGACGACTGAGCGGCACGGCTTCGTTCTCGTCACAGGTGCTACAGGAGGAATCGGTCAAGCAGTAGTTATGGACCTTATGAGTCGAGGTTTTAACGTGATTGCTCAGGGTCGGGACCACTCCCTTCTGAATGAAATGTTTGGTCACGAGCCGAATTGCCATACAGTGCAACACGGCTTTGATTCTGCGGATGATACACCTTTATTTCTGGCATCACTGGTCAACCGATTCGGAGCTCTCCGTGGGTTAGTACATTGTGCGGGATTCGACAAAATTGCACCGCTGTATCTGAACAAGCCATCAATGATGGAAGCGCTCTTCAGAATACATGCGCTCGTTCCAATGACTTTGATCAGCTCCATGGCAAAACGAGGCAACGCTGCTCATGGTTGTTCAATAGTTTTAATTTCCTCCCTGTCAGCTCATACTGGCGCTCGTGGCCATTCCGCTTACGCAGCTGCGAAGGGCGCGATCGAAGGATTTCTCATTCCCGCTGCGTCTGAGTTAGCTGATCGAGGAGTGAGATTGAATATTGTCACGCCTGGGATTGTGAAGACGAAAATGTCAGATGGCTTCATTTCTCGTCTCGATGAGATTCAATCGAAAGAGTTGATGTCGAGTTATCCGCTTGGTCTGGGATCCGCGATTGATGTCGCAAAGGCCATTGGTTTTCTTGTTGGGCCTGATTCAAAATGGATTACGGGTCAGACTTTGGTCTTGGATGGTGGCCACCTCGCACGAAGTGTTTGATTACTCGCGACTTGCTACTTATCGTGGTCTGCTGAGCGTGCACCTCCATTCGACAAGTGAGCCGCGTGCCATTTGGCCTGCTGGATTTGACTTGTCGCAAGAGGCGTTGAAGATGGGTGAGTATGGGAAACCCTATCTTGCCAATATTGCAGGAATTTATTTTAACAAATCGGACACGGTGGGCGCTACTGCGATCGCCGTTTCGCAATACGTCATCGGAATTGACATCGAAAAGATAAAGCAGTTTGACACGCGAATTCCAGAGAGGTTCTTCACCCCGGAAGAGTCAAAGTATATTCTTACTGCCGATCACGTGATGCGGAATGAACGGTTCAGTCGTGTTTGGACTCGGAAGGAAGCTTTCGTGAAGTGGTCAGGAAGAGGGCTTAGTCAGGATTTTCGGTCGTTCGACGTACTTCGCAATCCGAGTTTCACGACCGTCAAAATTAAGTCTTTTGTTCTGAGCGTTTATTGCCCCAGCGGCATGCCTGCTGAAACTCAGGAGTAGTCGGGCCCAGGATCTCGCGTTGCGTGGGGCTGCTAAGATCCATCTATCGCAAGGTTTGAAGTGGCCTACCAAACGCTGCCATAACGCTCGCAGGCGGTATCTGACCCCAGGGGTCTGGACATGGGCGGTGGGGCCGTGTTCCGATTCCCCGGATTCATGCGGTTTTTGTTTGCTCTGAGGTTTTAATTTTGCCCACTTTACGTTAGAATTAAATGATACAAAGTTGGGCTCGAAGTGGAGGTGGGATGATGATTTTGATAACGACGCAACCGCCCCTCCCATTTGCTCTTGTGGCCAACGCCCAGCGCATTGGCGCCGCCGTCGACTTGATCGCGGATGGCGACGGCGGCCAAGTATTCCTGCATGGCA
>NZ_SOGF01000048.1:0-17940 GCF_004402355.1 Cryobacterium sp. TMS1-20-1
ACAATTCCCCCATTGGCTACCGCGCCAGCAACACCCAACCCACGCCGAGACATGGACCCGTATTCCGCGGCATCAAGCCGAAATAGGCGTTACTGACTCACGCTCCTAGTCAAGGAACCAAACGACTGTTTGACAAGGAAGACAGCGCACCGTAGTCTGAACCCTGTCCTGCGGCCCTCATAATCTTTCGAGACCCAGACGAATGGACACCACTCAAAGGAGAGTCATGCGTAAGTCAGTTCTGTCCGTCCTTGCCGCCGCCGCGGTGGTAGCCCTCGCGGGCTGCTCGGCAAGTCCCACGATCGCAGACAGCGGTTCGAAAAACACCATCAAGATTGGTGCGTGGGTCACAACTTCGGGTCCGATCGCGGTCTCGGGTGTTCCGCAGGCAGCGGGTACACAGGCGTACTTCGACATGATCAACGCGTCGGGTGGCTGCAACGGTCACCAGATCGACTGGATCACCCAGGACAATGCCTACGACCCGCAACAGACGATCCAGATCGCTCGGAGCCTTGTTCAGCAGGACAATGTCATTGCAATTGTCAGCGCCTACGGAACAGCTACCAGCGAAGCGGCTTTCTCTTACGTTCTCGATCAGTCCAAGGTGCCCATTCTTAACACGGCAGGCGGTGCGTCATCGTGGTACACGCCGTCTCGCGACAACCTCTTCGGCGTTGAGGCCCTCTACGAAGACCAGGGAGCAGCCCTGGGTTCCTGGGCTGCCGAGGAAGAAGCCACGAAAATCGTGGTCGTCCACTCAGACCCAGATGCATTCGTCAACGTAGCCAAGAATGTTGCACCAGGTGCTAAGTCGGTCAACTCGAGCGTGAATGTAGAGCTACTTCCCGTCAAGTACCACTCGACCGACTACAGCCCGGTCGTGCAGCAGGTCCAGTCGAAGAATGCCGACGCAGTGGTTCTCATCCTGAGTCCTGAAGAAGCCGCTGCTTACCTCAAGGAAGCCAAGCTCCAGGGGCTCGACTCTCAAACCTACGGATATGCACCCGACGCGTCCACGGCGACGCTGACACTTGCGGGAGACGCGGCAGAGGGGTTCCATACCCTATCGCTCGTGCGTGCTCCTGACGGAAACACACCGGAGCTGAAGGAGTACCAGGCGGCCATGGCCAAGTACGCCCCTACCCAGCCGATCGACTTCGTCACCGAAACGGGCTTCGCGCGCGCCAAGGCATTCTGTGAGGTCGTGAAGACCATCCAAGGAGACGTCACCTCGGAATCGATCTCCGATGCCTACACGAACGCGTCATCGGTAGTGACAGGGCTGCTGTCCGACATGTCCTTCAGCGCCGATACCCATATCGGTACCCGCCAGGTGTTGAAACTCGTCGTGAAAGATGGCAAATTCACCGAAGTCGACGGTGAATTCTACGCACCGACACGCACGAATTAAGGCGTAGGGAAACAAATTGGATCAACTTACCGTTGTTCTAATCAGCGGGATCGCGAGCGGCGCGGTGTATGGATTGATCGGTCTCTCGATGGTGATCATTTATCGGGCAACGGATGTGTTCAACTTCGCTACTGCATCGATCGGCATCTTCGCCGTCTACCTTGCAACTACGTTTATGGGGTTGGGGATCGGCCTCCTCATAGCTTCGGTGCTCGGAGTCACCGTTGTGGCTCTTGGCGGCATCCTAGTGAGGGAAACCATTATCCGTCCGCTGGGTAGCGGTCAGTTGTTCGGTGCGCTCGTGGTAACAATGGGCTTATCGCTCATCCTCGAAAGCGTTGCGGGAAGCGTCTGGGGCCAACAGCCTCGGAGTTTCCCGCCGCTCATCGCGGGCAGCATCCGAATCGGAAATGCTGGCCTTGATCTCCAGCAATTGCTGAACATAGCCATCGCCGGCATCGCCATGGTTCTTGTTAGCCTCTTGTTCACTCGAACCCACATCGGGACTGCGATGCGGGCGTCGGCCGAGTCGGCAAGTGCCGCAGATATCATCGGAATCAAGTCCGGTCGCGTAGCTCGGATCGCGTGGGCGATCGGATGCCTGCTGGCCGGCGTAGCGGCGGTGCTGTATGCCTCACGGGGTGGCCTGACACCGACCGTGTTGACGGCTGCGCTCTTTCGGGCCATGGCCGGCATCTTCCTCGGTGGCCTCACAAGCATGTCTGGAGCCGTAATAGGCGGACTGGTGATCGGCGTGCTGGACAACGTCGCGGCGTCCTACGTGTCTGCCAGCTTTCGTGACACATTCGTTTTCGGCATCGTCATCGTGATGCTCCTCATCCGCCCGCAAGGGCTTTTCGGCCAGCGAAGCTTCCAGAGAGTGTGATCAGAGCGTGATTCCTGTACGTGAGCGCATCATCCCGACCTGGGTGCGCGTAATTTCGGGCCCCATCGTTGCACTTCTGGGTATCCTGCTTGTGTCGAGTGGCGTAGTACCCGGCTACATGACCTACACGCTCTCGCTCGCGTGTGTTTACGCGGTCATCGTGCTCTCTGTTAGTCTCTTGGCTGGTTGGGCTGGGGTGTGGTCAGTTGGTCAACCGGCAATGGTCGCTATAGGTGCGTATACCGCTGCTTTCGGCAGCTCCCACGGGTGGAACTTGGAATTCACCATCCTGGTATCGATCGTGGTCAGCGCGGCCTGCGGTGCCTTCCTTGGCTTCGCAGGATCTCGCTTCTCCACGCTGTACATCGCGTTGCTGACACTGGCGTTCAACCTGGTCGTTCTCGAAATCATCGAGCATTGGACAGCTGTCACCGGAGGCGACGAGGGCGTACCCGTGCTAACTCTGGCCAGCGCGACGGGCCTCTTCTCGATTCCAGCTGGCGGCCCCGTGGCCGAGTACGTTGTGATCGGCGCGCTCGGCTTGGCCAGCGCCGGCGTGGTGCTCGTTCGCCGATCGACCTCCAGGTTACGAATCAGTGCGGCCAAGTCACACGGTCTGGCATCTCGCTCAATCGGGGTCTCACCCGAAGCGCAGACAACGATCGCCTTCGCCGCCAGTGCGGCCCTCGCAGGTTTCGGTGGTGTGCTGTACGCGCTGCTGGGAGGATTCGTCAGCTCGGAAACCGCATCGTTGTCGTTCGGCATCGACCTCATCGCAGCGACGGTCGTCGGAGGAACGGGACTGATCGTCGGCTCGCTCATCGGCGGAGTGTTCCTCGCATGGTCGCCGACCCTTGCGGGAGCAATCCACGTGAGCCAGCCGATCCTTCAAGGCGTCATTCTCATCGTGGCTCTGATCCTCCTGCCCAAAGGGGTGGCGGCACCGATTGCCACGGGCTTGCGCAAGCTGTTTCGCATCGCGCACCAAGATACGATGCGCATACGCGAGGGAGGAACAGTTCCCGCGATGCTGTCCACCGAGTCGGCAGGCGCACCGCTACTTCTTGTCGATGGTCTCGAGGTAAGGTTCGGCGGCCTCCGTGCGCTGGAGAAGATTGATCTCGCGATCATGGCGGGCGAAGTGGTCTGCGTGATTGGGCCCAATGGAGCCGGCAAGACCACATTTATGAACGTGTTGTCCGGGCTGCTACCCAAGCGCTCCATTTCCGGCCGCATTGAATATAAGGGAGCCCAACTTCCTGTGGGTCGCGCTACACATCGGCATCGGCTCGGGATCGCGCGTACATTTCAGCACGCCGAGTTGTTCTCCGACCTGACGGTTCTACAGAACGTGTTCGGCAGCATGCGTCGGCTGAACGATGCGCAGATCAAGGCCGCGTGGTCGCTTCTCGCGGACCTCGACCTCCTCGATGTCGCCAACAGTTTTCCAGGAGACCTACCATTTGGGATGAGGAAGCGGGTCGACCTCGCGAGAGCTCTCTTCAGCGCACCGCAGTTGCTTCTCATGGACGAACCTTTCGGTGGCCTCGACGACCACGAACGTTCGGTGATGATCTCCACGATCAAGCGGCTGAGCGACAGCGGGCTGACAATGGTCGTCATCGACCACGTGCTCGATGACCTTCGTGCCGTTGCCGATAGGTTCATAGCGTTCGATTTCGGCACGATTCTCGCAGCTGGATCCCCAACAGAGGTGCTCAATGACGAACGCGTGCGCGCGGCCTATCTGGGTGGAGGCGACGTGCGAGACGAGAAGGAGAGCGACCAGAGGGAAGAAGCCAGCGATCTGATCACCCTGAACAACGTGTCCTACAGCTACGGCAGCGTGATCGCGGTCGAGAGCCTCCACATCGGTATCAAGTCCGGGCGAATCAATGGCATTGTCGGAGCGAACGGAGCGGGAAAGAGTACGACGGGCAAACTGATCCATGGCCTTCTGAGCCCGGTGTCGGGCGACCGCATCGTCGCTGGTGACGGTAAGACTCTGCGCATCAGCCTCGTGCCAGAAGGACGGGCTCTGTTCAATTCGCTCTCGGTAACAGAGAACCTCGAGGTCGCGGGCTACGCGGCCGGTCTGTCCCGAACTGAGATCAAAGCGCAGCTCGAACGCTGGAGCAGCTGGCTCCCAGATCGCGTGGCGAGTCGGATGGGTGCGTCCGCCGGCGCACTGAGTGGCGGCGAACAGCAGATGGTCGCTATCGCACGAGCACTGATGGCGAAGCCCGACGTAATCATCCTCGACGAGCCGGCGCTCGGGCTTGCTCCAACGCTGGTCGACGAAGTCTACGCGCGCATCGCTGACCTTGCTCGCGCCGGAATGACCGTGGTGCTGCTCGAGCAATTGTTGGCCCGCGCCGTTGCCACGTGCGACTCTGTGGTGGTGGTACGGGATGGTCGCGTACAGCTCACGGGCTCACGCACCGATCCAAACTTCGAAAGTCTGGCCGAGGAGGCCTACTTCGGCTCGATGACCAAGCTGACCGTCTAACATCAGGCCGTCGTCGGCCTACCGGTCGCTACGAATGCCGAACGCACCCATTCCCCGGCACCAAAACAGACTGAATCCGGTTCTCGATAAAGCGAACGAACTGAGGAAGGCTCCCGATGTTACCTGCAGAGCTATCGGACGAGCCGGTGTGCGTCGTGCCGAAGATCGAGCCAATCGCACCCGGAATCCGTCTGATTCGGATGCCGTTGCCCTACGAGCCCTTCTCGGTCAACTGTTATCTGCTCGGAGACGACAACGACGCTGTGCTCATAGATACAGGGATCGACGACGCCATGAGTACTGAGATCTGGGATCGGCTGCTGAAAGGCCCGCTAGCCAGCGTGGACATCAAACGCATCGTCGCCACGCATTGGCATAACGACCACCTCGGACTCGCTGGACATCTCGCGGAGAAAACGGGGGCAACGGTGATCATCACTGCGGGTGAGTTCGCGGCCGCCCACGACCTGCTCAACCTCCCCGCCAACGAACGCGCCGAGAGCGAAATTCAATTTCTCGCGGCGCACGGCGCCGACCCTCAGTTGGCTCGCGAATGGATCGCGACTGGCTTTCCGCACATGTCGATGATCTCATCGCTTCCGAAGCATGTTCAGACGATCGCCGATGGCGACGAGCTGTACCTGGCGGGGCGTTGCTTCATCGTTCGCATTCTTGGCGGACACTCGCCGGCTACCGCCGTTCTGATCGCCGACGACGTGGTGATCTGCGGCGACCAGATCAGCAGCCAGATGCTCCCTAACGTCTCTGTGTCCGGTGCCGCACCGGGGGCGAATCCGCTTCACGTCTATGTTCGCTCGCTCGGACGATTGCGTGGAATCAAGGCTGATGTGCTCGTCCTACCGGGACATGAAGATGTCTTCACCGGCCTCGACGCTGCCATCGACCGAATCATCGACCGACATGAGGCGTCGCTGACGCGACTGTTGGTCGCTGGCAGCGGGGCTGGGCAGACCGCCACACAGCTCAGTGCCGTGCTCACCCGCGAGCCGCCGGGGCCGATGTGGCTCGGTTGGGTGATCGGTCGGGCCGTAGCCTACGCACGATTCGCGGAATCGCTCGGGCTAATGCGTAGCGAACAACGTGACGCTGTCACATTTTTCGAAACCGTTCCCGGGGCGGGCCTGACGCGCGACCTGCTAGCAGAACACCGGGTAGCAGGATGATCGAGCCGCCGATCAGGGTATTTCACGAGATTCTCGCCTACCGCGCAACAGACACCCCCGACAAGACATTTCTCGTCACGCGCGCGCGATCGCTCACCTACGCGGAAGCGCACGCGATAAGCAACACCATCGCCCACTCCCTGATCGCCGCTGGCGTACACCGCCGCGACCGCGTCGCCGTCATGATGCCGAACGGCATCGATTTCATCCTGACGTGGTTCGGGATCTGCAAGCTCGGCGCCATTCCGGTGCCCTTTAACGAGGCGTATCTCGGAGTCATGCTTCAGAACCAGGCGGTGGAGACCGGATGCCGCGTCGCGGTGCTCGAGTCGACCTACGTCGAGCGGTGGGTCGCGATCGCCGATGGGCTGCCCGATCTTGACCGATTATTCGTTCACGGGGCCGCGACATCCGTGGTGGTTCCCGACGCCTGGGCTGTCGAAGCCTGGGCGGTGCTCGCCGACGGCGACTCGTCCGACCTGCCTTCGGTCGTCACTCACAGGGATGTCATGGCGATCCTCTATACATCGGGCACTACTGGCCCCTCGAAGGGCGTCATGTACGGTTACGGCCACGCCTATGCAACGGCGCGGCCATTGGGACTCGAGTGCGAGCCCGACGATGTCTTCTACATGTTCCTTTCGATGTTCCACACTGGGTTGCCACACACTCTGGGGACGGTTCTCATCGCGGGCTGCACGATGGCTATTCGCGAGAAATTCAGTCGAACCCAGTTCTGGGCAGACGTCGCATATTTCCGTGCCACGACGACGCTGATCATCTCCACCATGTCGAGCTATCTCCTCGCCAACCCGCCATCACCTGACGACGCGATGAATACGCTCGAGCACGTATTCATGAGCCCCCTACCGACCGATATCGACGCGTTCAAGCAACGATTCGGACTCGCGAGAGTCGCCACCCTCTTCAACTTGACGGAAGCGAGCACTCCGCTGTTCTCCGGCTTCGCGCTGGCAAACGGTTCCTCGTGCGGACGACCGAGGCCAGGCATGCAGGTTCGACTCGTCGACGAGAACGACGAGGAAGTTCCCATCGGCGAGCCGGGAGAACTTGTTCTGCGCAGTGACGAGCCGTGGGAGCTCGGCTTGGGCTACTGGGGGAACCCCGAGGCGACCGCCGCCTCCTGGCGAAATCAGTGGATGCACACGGGCGACCTGCTGACCAGGGATGCGGAGGGAAATTTCTACTTCAAAGATCGACTTAAGGATGTGATTCGCCGGCGGGGCGAGAACGTCTCGGCCTGGGAACTGGAGATGGCGGTCAACCGGCATCCGTCGATCACTGAGTGTGCCGCCGTCGCGGTGCCGTCGCCCATGGGGGACGATGAGATCAAGGTGGTCGCCGTGACATCCGACACAACGCAGGTAGGCGAGCGCGAGCTGTGGCTGTTCCTGGCCGGGCAGTTGCCGGCCTACATGGTGCCGCGCTACCTTCGGGTGCAGCGCCAGGATTTGCCTAAGACATCGACCGGCAAGATCCAGAAGATGGACTTGCGCTCTGACCCGATCGATGGTTGTTGGGACGCCGAAGCCGAGGGTCTAGTCGTGTCCCGGGCGGTATCGCGATGAGGGCGTTCGTCGTCGCTAAGACCGGCCCCGTTGAGAATCTGTTGCTGACCAACATCGAGAGCCCACGCATCACACCGGGCACCGTGCGAATCGCGGTCGATGCGGTGGGCATCGGGTTCGCCGATACCCTCGTCATCGCCGGACGCTACCAGACGAAGCGTGACACCCCCTTCGTGCCGGGCTCGGAATGTGCGGGCACCGTGCTCGAGGTCGGAACGGATGTCTTCGGCGTCAGAGTCGGGGATCGCGTGCTCTCGACTCCACTGCAGGACGCGCTCGCCGACGAAGTCGTGACAGATGCTGTCAATGTCGCGCGCATCCCCGACTCCATGTCTACCCTCGAAGCGGCCGCATTTCCCATCGTCTACGGCACCGCTTGGCATGCTCTCGTCGAGCGCGCCAATCTCCGCTCTGGTGAGACGGTACTCGTGCACGGGGCCGGCGGTGGTGTCGGGTTGGCCTGCATCGACGTGGCCAAGTCGCTGGGCGCAACGGTCATCGCCTCGGTGGGTTCCGCCCGGAAGGGCCAACTTGCGCGCGCCAAGGGTGCCGATTACGTTATCCAACACCACGAAGATGATCTTGTGCACGCGGTGAAATTGCTCACGAACGGGGCGGGCGTCGACGTGGTCTGCGACCCGGTAGGTGGAGATGCGTTTGCCGCTTCCCTGCGCTGCATAGCCTGGGGAGGCCGGGTTCTCGTCCTGGGCTTCGCGTCGGGCGAGATCCCTACCCTAGCGGTGAATCGGGCCCTGCTCAAAGGGTGCGACATCGTTGGCGTCTACTGGGGCGGGCTCCGCGAGAAGCGCCCGGACCAGTTTCATGCCGGACTTGTTCGGGTCGTAGCGGAGTTCGAAGCAGGACGGATCGGGACTCTCGATTCCACCGTCATCGGGCCCCGGCAGGTGGTCGAGTCCCTTTCGGCGCTCGCGAGCGGCGACGCCGCCGGCAAATTTGTCCTCGACTTTAGAGGGTAACTACGGTGCGCGGAGAAAGCAGGAACAAGTCATGACGGTGTGGTCGGGCAGTTACGTGGATATGCATGTTGACTTCGGTCTCTCCGGCAACGTCCGGAACTTCGATCTCGCAGTATGGCTCGAGCGAGGAATGACGCGATGTGATTCCAATGTATGGACCCACCCGTCGAGCGCGTGGCGCAGGCGGACAGAACAGGGAAGAAGGGTTCGATGATGAGCACAGCGATCGGCAACCAGATTCAGGTCGGAAGTGGTCCTGAGCCGGGAGGCATTTCCGTCACAGACGTGACGGTTTCCTTCACGTCCCCAGACGGGGCTTCGCGCACCGTTCTCGACAAGTTCTCCATCGAGACGCGACCGGGTGAATTCCTCGTACTCATCGGGCGCAGTGGCTGCGGCAAGACCACGGTGCTGAACCTTCTCGCAGGGCTCGTCGAAGCGGACTCCGGCGAGATCACGGTCGTCGGCTCCCCACCGCGGGCGGCCAGGGCAAAGCTCGGCTATATGTTCGCCCGGGATGCGCTCCTGCCCTTCCGCACTGCCATTGAGAACGTTGAGCTCGGACTCGAGGTGCGCCGTATCCCGCGTTCCGAACGACGCCAGAAGGCGACGGCCCTGCTCGCCCTGCTCGGGCTCTCCCACGCCGGCGGGCTCTACCCCTGGCAGCTGTCGCAGGGAATGCGCCAGCGCGTCGCCCTCGCACGCACGTGGGCGCTGGCTCCCCAGCTGGTTCTCATGGATGAGCCCTTCGCCGCCCTCGATGCCCAGACCAGGGAGTCAGTGCGCGGTGAGTTCCTCGAGATGTGGGAGCGCGAGCGAAGCGCCGTCGTCTTCGTCACGCACGACCTAACGGAGGCCCTGCTTATGGGCGATCGGGTCGTCGTAATGGGTGCGGGCGGCAAGGTGGCCGCCGACGTTACCCTGCCGTTCGCGCGGCCACGCGATCCAGCAGAGCTTCCGTTCACCGACGAGTTCCGGGCGCTTGAGCGCCAGCTGCACCACCTCTTGCAGGACGTGGGCTGAGTCCGTTGGGGGAGCGCGGAGTTACCTTGGGCGTGTCGCCGGCCAGCGGCACTCTGAAGCTGCATCAGGCGCTGGCCCGTTACCTGGTCGAAAGCGGCACCGATGTCATGTTCGGACTCATCGGCGACGGCAACCTCTTCATGGTCGACAGCTACACCCGGGAATTCGGAGGCACATACCTCTCGGTGGCCCACGAAGCGAATTCGGTGCTGGCGGCAATCGGCTATGCCCGGGTCTCCGGGAGAGTGGGCGTTGCGACGGTCACGCATGGTCCGGCGTTCACGAACACCATGACGGCACTGGTTGAGGGGGTGCGAAGCCGAACTCCGATCGTGCTCATCGCGGGTGATACCGCGCGGGAGGATAGGCGCAACCTGCAGAACATCGAGCAGCGCGAGGTCGCCCGCTCGACGGGCGCTGGCTTCGTCGAGCTTCGGAGCGAGCGCACCTGGCTCGAAGACGTACGGGCGGCGTTCCGGCAAGCGACCATTGAACGGCGCCCGGTCGTACTCAACGTGCCCATCGATTTCATCTGGCGTGATGTTGCGTGGGGTGGGCCGTATCCGTCGGCGGTTGTCGAGACGGAAGCCGTGCCCTCCGCCAGCGCACTCAATGAGGCTGTCGGGGCACTCGCCTCAGCGCGGCGTCCCATCGTACTGGCAGGCAGGGGGGCGAGCTCCGCAGCGGCGAGGCGTCAACTGGTGCGCCTCGCGGAAAGAATTGGCGCACCGCTCGCGACGACGATCGGTGGCAAGGACCTCTTCGCTGGCGAGCCTTTCGACCTCGGCGTGTTTGGCACGCTGTCGACGGACGCGACCGTGAGTGCGATCATCGCGAGCGACTGCATCATCGCCTTCGGGGCAAGCCTCAATCACTTCACGACGGCGGAGGAGAGCTATCTCGTCGGAAAGACGGTGATCGTGTGCGATCGAGATCCCGGGCGCACCCAGAGTTCTTCCCCGAATCTTGTCGTCGTCACCGGCGACGCGGCGTTGACCGCTGAGGCGATTGTCGAGTGGCTGGACGAGGGCGAGATCGAGCCAACGGGCTTCCGTGACCGAATGCAGCTGAGTTCGGCCGCTGCGACGGTCGCGAGCAGTCGTGCCGCACCGAGTGCCCCCGCCGACATCGCCTTGCCGATTCGGCGCGTGTACGACATGCTCGATGAGCGGCTGCCGGATGACTGCGTCATCGTGACCGACGGCGGGCGGTTCATGCCACTGGCCTGGCAGGGACTCCATGTGAAGCATCCGCGCCATCTCGTGACGACTGTGAGCTTCGGAGCCATCGGCAACGGCATGGGGCACGCCCTAGGGGCGGCCATGGCGGAACCGGACCTGCCTGTGGTTCTCGTGACGGGCGACGGCGGGTTCATGCTCGGCGGACTTACCGAGTTCAACAGCGCCGTGCGCCACGGGCTCAATCTCACCGTCGTCATTCTGAACGACGGGGGATACGGTGCCGAATATGTGCAGTTCGAGGCCCGCAATATGGACCCGGACCTGTCGCTCCTCGGCTGGGCGGATTTCGCGCCGGTTGGTATCGCACTCGGCGGCAGTGGTCGCACGGTTGCCACGCTCGATGAGCTGGGGGCGGTGTTGGACGGGCTGTCGCTCAGCGGACTGCCGACCATCGTCGATATCAAGCTGGATCCGCGTTCGATTCCCAATGCAATGCACTGAAATGAATGACACCGAACAAACGGTTGACAGATTTAGTGTCGTATGGCTAAATGTTGAGAGCGCGCGGTGCCGCGATAAATCAAAGGAGATCGAAACACATGCGTCATGCAAAAATGATCGGCGCGGCAGCCCTTGTAGCGCTCTTCGCGTTGTCTGGATGTGCCGCAGCAGGAGAGGCCCCCTCCGAATCCACTGAGGATGCCGTCTCCGGCACGCTCACTAATCCCGACCCGGTATCCATCGCGATCTTCGGCAGCGGGCCCGCAAGCGGAATGGAACGGCTTGCCTTCGAGAATGGCTTCGCCGAAGACCGTGGCGTCAAGCTGGACAAGACCTACAGTGTGGTCTCCGGCAAGGAGATCGGTGCAGCGCTCGTCAACGGCAGCGCACAATTCGGCTCATTGACCACTATGGTCGCCCAGCCGCTCATCGAGCAAGGGGAGTGCTTCCGTTTCCTCACGGCTGGCGAGCGGAACATTTACGAATTCATCGCGAAGCCGGAACTCAAGCTCGACGATTTCGAGAGCTACCCGGAGAACCTTCTGGGTCTCAAGGGAAAGCGCATCGGTGTCTCGGCGCTGGGAACCCTCGGCGAGACACTCGCGACCAACGTTCTCGTTGAAGCTGGCCTCAAGCCCGGAGACGTGACCTTCGTTGCGACCGGTGGAGTAGCGTCGGCCGTTGCCGCATTCCAGGAGGGTCAGGTCGACGCGACCTGGTCATTCGCACCACAGCTGCAGATCTACGCGGCAGACGAGTACACCAAGCTCACCAATTTCGTTGGTGGCGACAGCGACGGTGTCATGGGCCAGTACATCCAGCACGTGTTTGCGACGACCTGCGACTACGCCGAGAAGAACCCCGAGGTTGTTCAGGCTGTCTGCAAGGCCGTCTGGGACGCGTACGACTTCGCCAACGACGAGGCCAACACCAAGGCGATGGGCGAGTTCTTCGCAACCTCGCTCGCGGTCGACAGCAAGATCGGCGCGGCATTCTGGAAGCAGTACAGCCCTACCTTCCCGGCTGCGGCTATCTCCAAGGAGGCGTATAACGCCCTCGGCGAGGTAGGCGTAGTGCAGCCTGACTTCACAGGGCACGTCGACAGCGGCTGCTCGGCAGCCGACCCTCGCTGAGCGTGACCGGGGTAATCGAATACTCGACGTCCCCGGTCTGCGCATAGTTGATTGACTAGGACCAGAATCACCAGGCACGGGAGGCGACTGTGACAACAGACATCCACACCGAAAGAGCAGGCGCTGCCGCCGGCCCACCCCCTTCGGGCAGCGCTCTGGCTAAGGCGCGGCAGGGTCGCGTGGCGAAGGGTGAAATGTCCCGTGGAGTGACCATTCTCTGGCAGATCGGTGTCATCGTCGGCGTGCTCGTATTGTGGCAGCTCACTCACGTGTTCGAGCTGGGCAAACCCATCATCGTGCAGAGTCCGGCGCTCGTCGGGGAAAGGCTCGTCGAACTCTTCACGGGTTCCGAATTGTGGCCCAACCTGTGGTCCACCATGAGCGCCGTTGTCATCGCGCTCGCTCTGTCGTCGATCGTGGGTATCCCGATCGGGCTATTCTTGGGCCTTCTGCCAAGAACGCGTCGCGTTCTCGCTCCCTTCATCAGCGCGCTAAACGCCACGCCTCGCGTCGCGCTCGCTCCTGTCTTCATCATCCTGTTCGGCATGGACATAGAAGGCAAGGTTGCCCTCGCGTTCACCATCGTCGTCTTTATCATGGTTCTCAACGCCCAGGCCGGCGCCACCTCGGCTGACCCCGAGTCCCTGCGGCTCATGTTGGCCCTGGGTGCTAGCAAGTTCGACATCGTCACCAAGGTCGTGCTCCCATCTGCAGTGCCCTCAATCCTCGCGGGCATGCGCCTTGGGCTCATCTACTCGATGCTCGGTGTCGTGACCTCAGAACTCATCGCCTCGGAAAGTGGCATCGGACAGATGATCGCGCGCGCCGCCGGCGTCTTCGACCTCTCGACCGTCTACTCCATCGTCCTAGTGATGATGGTCATCGCCGCGGCCCTCAACATGCTGACGGAGATGACGGAGCGCCGACTGCTCAAGTGGCAGCCCCCGCCCCAGAAGTAGTTAACCTCGACTGACGGGAACTGGGCCAGACACCAATTCGCCTGCGGGAACGATCCCGCGGGCGAGCCGGTGTGGTGGGCAACGGCGCAACATCCTCGCCTTCCCAGATCAAGGATGACTCGTGGAATCTGTTCCCCCGTGTGCGCTTATACTTCGGGCACAGTCTGACCCAGCAGCTGGCGCCGGCCAAAGTGCTGGCGCGCGTCGTCATCCTCGAATCGATGCCAAGGAAACTGACCGGCCAGATCCGGAGGTTCGATCTTCTCGAGCGGGCCAGCAGAGCGTCATGACAACGCGATCGGGCGCGATCACAGGTAGTGCCGGATGTCACCTATGTGCAAGAATCTATCAAGCGTTTGTTTGAAGATTATGAGGTAATAATGACTGAAACCACCGCGCGCGCGACCGAGAGCATCGAAGCCTTCGCCGCCAGGGCAGAAGCTTGGCTACAGGAGAACGTTCCGGTGCGCTGGCGAGACAGCCGCGGTTCCCTAAGCAATGAAGAGTCGGATGAATTTCGACGCGACTGGGATCGCCGACTATGGGACGGTGGCTTCGCCGGGCTCGGACTTCCGCGGGAATTTGGCGGCGCCGGGCTCGGGCTGGCGGAGGAAGTCACCTTTCACGTGCTCGCTGCGAAGGCCCAGGCCCCGGACGGACTCGCGCGCATCGGCAAGATCCTCACCGCTCCGATGCTCATCGCCAATGGCACCGACGAGCAGCAGGAGAAGTACCTGCGACCGATCCTCAACGGCGATGAGATCTGGTGCCAGGGATTCTCGGAGCCGCACGCCGGGTCAGACCTCGCGGGAGTGACCACCAGGGCGGTGAAGGTCGATGGTGGTTACCGAATTACCGGGCGCAAGATCTGGACGAGCTTTGTACAGCACGCCCACCGCGCCATCCTGCTCGCCCAGACGGATGCGGACGCACCGCGCCACAAGAACCTGGGCATGTTTCTGCTCGACATGCGGCAGCCCGGAATCACGGTGAGTGACATTCGTCAGATCTCCGGTGCCGTGCACTTCGCCGAGGTGCAGTTCGAAGATGTTTTTGTCCCCGACTCGGATCTCGTCGGCGGCGAAGTCGATGGCTGGAAGGTCGCCATGAAGGTGCTCACCGACGAGCGCGGTGGCACCGAGACCGCCACCCGCTACGTCGAAATCCGCGCCGACCTCGACCTGCTGCTGTCGTCGTGCTCCGACCGCCCGGAACTCGCGGCTGAACTCAATGAACTCGACATCCGTACCGAACTGCTGCGCTGGCAGCTCTCGAAGGTCGTCGACAACGAGGTGGTGCCGAACGAGAAGTTCTGGCGCTCCATCTCGGTGCTCAAGGTGATGTGGAGCGAGCTTTGGCAAGACGTCACCAGTGCGGGCCTGCGGGCCCTGGTGCCGGCGGACCGCGAACATTGGCGCTACCAGTACCTGGAGTCCAGGGCCGCGAGCATCTATTCCGGAACGAACGAGATCCAACGCAACATCATTGCCGAACGCGTATTGGGGCTACCGCGATGAACTCATCCATCAGCACGACCATTCCGAATGAGATCGGCGAGCTTGCCGCTGAGTCCATCCGTGAGATCACGATGCAGGCGGCCCGCCGCAGCAACATCTCGACTTTCGCCGAGACAGAGTCGCCACTGTCGTGGACCGCGCTGGCCGACGGCGGCTGGGATCTGATAGGCGTTCTCGAGGACGGCGAGGGTGCGACCCTTCGCGACCTCGTGGAGGTGGCGCGCGTCTGGGGTGAGACGTGCATTCCCTTGCCGTTCATTCCGAGCATCATGGCCAAGCGCCACTCGCAGCGGGCACGGGAGTCGGATGGGCCGGTCACCGTCGCGCTTCCGAACCCGAGTTCGCCAAGGGGGTACTCCTACATCCCGTTCGGGCACGTCGACGGCATCACGATCGCCCTCGGACTCGGGCGCGGCGCCGACGAACTCATCGCAGTGCCGCCAGGCTCCGACGACGAACTCGGGCTCATGAACCGCGCCATCGAGGGGCCGGTGGCCAGCGCGTTATCACCGGCCGCCGCCCGAGAGTATGCGGTCGTACTTGCGGCCGAGGCATCCGGGGCCGCCAAGCGCCTGCTCGCCGAAGGGGTCGCCTTTGTCAAGGAGCGCCAGCAGTTCGGAAAACCGATTGGATCCTTCCAGGCCGTCAAGCACATTCTTGCCAACGCCCTCATTGACGTGGAACTCGCCGAGACCGCGGTCATCAGCGCAAGCTTCGAGGAGCAAAACGCCTTCCGCAACGCGCTCTTCGCCGTCGACCGCAGCATTCAAGCCGCTGAGGGGGTCATCCAGAGTCACGGTGGCCTCGGCTTCACCTGGGAAATGGGATTGCACTTCTACCTGCGACAGATGCTCATGGCGCGCGAACTCATCAGTGGCCTAAGTGCGCTGAATGCCTGAGTCAGTCAGCGTCTTGGCGGCTCGCTCGCCGATTGGCCGGGCATTTAGGGGTCCACTCACAGGCATTCGTGGCTGCGATGGCGACGATTTTCTCTCGCTCGGCGTCAGGCCGCTCGCGCGCATCCGTCAACCGCGGCATCTGCGATCTCGCCGGAGATCATGAGCCTCGGCCCGGTGGAGGCGAGTCGCCTCACTGCCGTCGATTGGAGAAGTTTTGACCAGTATTAGGCAGGCCCTCAACGTCGAAGATGTACGTACGATTGCCCGGCATCGGTTGCCTCGTGCGATATTCGAGGTCATCGAAGGCGGTCACGGCGAAGAGACAACCCTGGCGGCGAACCGCGCCGACCTCAACCGCATCAAGCTGATCCCTCGGAACCTTGAGGACGCGTCATTTCCAGATCTAAGTACGACGCTCCTGGGTCGTGAGGTGGCCATGCCATTCATGCTCGCGCCCTGTAGCTTCGGTCGAATAGCTGATCCTGAAGCAGAGCGTGCCGTCGCGAGAGCGGCCAGCAACTTTGGAATCGGCTACATCATGCCGGGAGCCGCCAGCGAATCAATCGAACGCGTCGCAGAGGGGCAGTTTCTAGGGATCGTTGCGAATCGCGTGTGTTTCAGATCTGTGTCCTAATCGTCTCTGCGCCCGTATGGTGAATTGAGACGGAGGTAAGGAGAATCTGTTTCGTGACTAATCGTCGAAAGTTCAATGCCGAGTTCCGTGCTGAGGCCGTGGAGCTGGTGATCTCATCGGGCCGGCCGGTCGCGCAAGTCGCCCCCGAGATCGGTGTCGTCGAGGGGACGCTGGGCAACTGGGTGCGCCTCTGGAAAGAGGAACACCCCGAGGCTGGTGCTGCCGAGCCAGGCCCGGTCGAGTGGGCCAAATACAAGGCACTGCAGGCGGAGAATGCTGAGTTGAAAAGGGAGATCGAATTCCTGGGAAAAGTCAGCGCCTTCTTCGCCGCGAAGCAACGATAAACGACTATTTCGTGTTTATCTTGGCGGAGAAGGCCTCTTTTCCTATTGACTGGATGTGCCGCAGGCTGAAGGTCTCACGGGCATCGTTCTACCGCTCGCTGCGACCGGTCGTTCCGACGCCGACGCAGGTGCGGCACGCCGTGCTGGACGCGCACGTGGTGCGGGTCTACGAGCGTGAGAAGGGCATGGCCGGCCGGGACCAGATCACCACCATTCTCGGTCAGGAAGGCGTCAGCATCGCCCGCGGTACGGTCGGGACGATCCTTACCGGCCGCGGTCTGAGGGCCGTTCGGATGCGGGCGTGGAAGAAGACCACGACCGTTGACCCAGACGCTCGAACCGAGCACATCCGCAATCACATGCTCGACGGGGACGGGAAACGGGAGTTCATCTCGACTGTCCCGGGAACTGAGGAGTTTACGTAATTCCGGCGTTTAGTTTACGAAATTCCTGCGGCAACAAAAAACCGGCGATCGGATCGCCGGTTTTTGGCATTAAAGCGCCGATTCCGAGAGTGCTAGCCCCGAGAAACGCTGTGATCCGGGCGTGATCGGCGGTTAAACACTGCTTCGCCCTGTTTTTGGCAGGGCGAAGCGACTTTTGCTGCAGGTAACGGAATTGTTGACGACCGGGCGGCTTAGCTCGGTGGTGGTGACGGCGCCGTGTCGGTGGGTGGCGTCACCGAAGCCGTGTCAGCGCTGGAGTAGTACGTGCTCGCGAAGGACTTGTTCTTCGTGGTGAGGGGTACTCGGGCGAGCTCGCTCTGAATGAACGTCAAAATCTTTCGGATGTTGGCTGAGACGAGTGCGAGTGTCACGGCCAGCGATGCGAAGGTGTTGCCGCGGGCGCGCCGTTTCATGGGGGAGGCGATGTCTTCGGTTGCGGAGTCCTTGATAAACGCGTTCTGGGACTCGACGGTGTTGCGCAGGGCGTAGTAGCCCTTCCACACTGGACTTTTGTGGGGGTAGGTCTGCCCGTACTTGAGGGCCTTGTCCTTGGCGGGGTCTTTGAGCTGCTGCGGATATCTCGGACAGTGGGCCCTCTTAAAATGGGGCGTTACTGAAAGTAGAGATCAGCATGAGAGGGTGTCAGATGGTCTGTGTAAGGGGTTGCGGATCTATTTGAAGGAGTGACACTAATGGTCATGACAGAACGAACTGAGAAGCTGAAAGCACCGAAGTCCCCGGCCC
>NZ_SOGF01000050.1:0-19918 GCF_004402355.1 Cryobacterium sp. TMS1-20-1
GGACACCCCGTTCGTTCAAGTCTGTTTGAATATGGCGCTCTGGCGCCGCGACCATGCCGGCCACGCGGTGCGACCAGGGCTGATACATCACTCAGACGCTGGCTCACAGGGCGGATTCAACTGGTCGTCGCAACACCGGCCTGTTCGGTCAATAGTACGTGCTCTGCCCACACCTCGGCGGGGGTTCTCCAGCCAAGGATTTTGCGTGGTCGGTTGTTGAGCGTCAGAGCAACGGCGTCGAGTTCATTAGCGCCCCACCGTGCGAGGTCGGTGCCTTTGGGGAAGTACTGGCGCAGCAGTCCGTTCGTGTTTTCATTTAGTGGTCGTTGCCAGGGGCTGTGGGCATCGGCGAAGTAGACGGCAATCCCGGTCGCATGCGTGAATTCCACGTGCTGGGCCAGTTCCTTGCCTCGATCCCAGGTCAATGATCGGCGCATCGCCGACGGAAGAGCACCCATTTGGATCACCAGCGCCTTCCTCGTGGCCTCGGCCCCATGCCCAGCCAACGCTGGGCCATTCTTGACCCGCCGCTGCACCCCGTAACCTTCCATCGCCGGCAGGTGGATGAGCATTGTGACTTTGGTCGTGCGCTCCACGAGAGTGCCGATCGCCGACCCGTCCGTTCCGATAATGAGGTCACCCTCCCAGTGCCCAGGGACCTCTCGTGCAGCCACCTCCTCGGGTCGTTTGTCGATCATCACGTCCGCGGTGACGTGGCCACCGGGCCTGTGCCGCGCCCGGGAGCGCGGGACCCGCAACGACCGACCCGTTCGCAGATTGGCGACAAGATCGCGGGTGAGTCCGCCTCGGGATTGGACATACAGGGCTTGATAGATCGCCTCATGGGAGATCCGCATGGACAAATCGTCGGGATAGTCGATGCGGAGGCGACCGGCGATTTGTTCCGGGCTCCACACCGTCGCCCAGCGTCGGTCCTGGCGGTGGGGCTTGTTGCGGCCCTTCCACGTCTGTGTCGTCGGTCCGGAGATGGGCGCACCGTTGGCGTCTGTGACTGCCCCTGATAGACGGTCCTGAACGTAATCGCGCAGCCGGTCATTGGCCAGAAGCTTCACCGCCTTCGGTCGTTGGGCCACGAGTTCTGACTTCCACTGCGCAACAGAGGCCCGATACTCCAGTTTTCCCGCGCGGGTGGCAGCGTTGCGGCGCAACTCGCGCGAGATCGTCGACGCAGACCGTCCCGTCGCCCGGGCAATGCCACGCACACTCAGGCCCTGAACCCGCCACAACGCGATCTCCTCACGCTCAGCGAAGGAGAGATAGCGGCCGGTCAGTGGGGCAAGCGTGAAAGGAGACAGACCGCCAAGATGCCGGAACCACCGGGCGGCAACTGCCGGCGACACGCCAACGGCCGTTGCCGCATTCTCGCTGGAGACCCCGCGCGCGACTTCGACCCAGAACCCTCGCTCGATTGCCCGCCGATGCGACGGCGCACCCGGCGACTTCATCGGGGACCTACCCGTTAAATCCTTCATCCAACCTGCGGGACGCCCCATCGAATACCTCCATGATCGGGGTGTTGCGACGACCAGTTGAATCCGCCCAGTATACGTCCATCAAGTTCACAGAGACCGTCGCGCTCGAGGGGCTCGTCGCCTCGATTGGGACCATCGGAGACGCCTATGACAACGCGGCTGCCGAGACGGTCATCGGGCTTTACAAGAACGAGGAAGTGGCGAAGACCTCACCGTTCGTGACGGGCCCGTTGAAGACCCTCGCTGACGTCGAAAAGCTCACCTTCGATTGGCTGGATTGGTACAACAATCGGCGCCTGCATGAGTATTTGAGTGTTTAGGGGCCACTGAGTATTGCCTGTGGGGGCCACCGGTATTGCCTTCGAGCGCCAGGCCGTCGCGTGGTCGGGGGCCAACGGCGCCCGACCACGCGAGCCTTTATGCCTTGACCTGGCCGGCGGTGTGTTCTCTCATGTTGTGGCCGCCGGTCTCGACCCAGATGGTGTTGTGCACGATGCGGTCCATGATCGCGTCGGCGTGAACCCCGGAGCCGAGGCGCTGGTGCCAATCTCTCTTTGCGTATTGGGTGCAGAAGACCGTTGATGCTTGGTCGTAGCGCCGCTCGAGGAGTTCCAGCAGCATGCTTCTGGTGCTCTCGTCCGGCTCGTCCAAAAGCCATTCATCAATCACCAACAGGGTGAACGCGGCGTACTTGTTCAAGAGCTTCGTGGTGCCGGCGGGTTTATCGCGGGCCAGCTGCCAGGCCTCTTCAAGCTCTGGCATCCGAATGTAATGCGCCCGCACCCGGTGCAGGCAGCCAGCTTTCGCCAAGGCGCACCCCAGATACGACTTCCCTGACCCGGTGAAGCCCTGAAACACGACGTTCTGCTGTCGGTCGATGAACGAGCACGTTCCAAGTCCGGCGATGATTGACCGGTCAAGGCCGCGCTCCTCGACGAGGTCCAGACGGCGCAGGTCAGCGTTGGGATAGCGCAGGTTCGCCCGACGGATCAGTCCCTCGACCTTCGTTTGGGTGAAGACGGAGTGGGCGTCATCGACGGCTAGCTTGAGCTTCTCTTCAAACGCCAAACCCAGCGTCAAGGTATCGTCTTGAGCATCGAAGGCGTCCAACAATGTGGTGGCGCCCATCTCGCGGAGTTTGCGTTTGGTCTCGATATCGATCCGGCTCATCGTGCACCGCCTCCGGCGTAGTAGTCGGCGCCGCGAACATAGCCGCCAGTTTCGGGTTCCGTGGGTTCGAACTGCGGCATCCTGCGGGTGCTTTTCTTGTCTTGCCCGGTCTCCAGGATCGGCTGCAGGTGCGCATATCGGGGCGAGCGGACGCGACCGTCCAGCGCGATCTGGCACGCTTTTTCCACCCTGTCGCTGGAGTATCGGCGGCTCAGCCGCAGCACGGCGAGGGCCGGGTCAAAGCCTTGTTCCTCCACGGGGACAGAGTCGAAGATCCTGTTGACGACGGTCACCATGTGTGGGCCGACCCGGTCGGCCCAGGCTCGAATTCTGACGGTGTCCCATTCTCGATACTTCTCACCCTGAGGCTGGTCGGCATCGTTGGTGCGGTATTCGTTCACGACATGCTCGCCGAACACGAGGTGGCTGGTGAGCCGCTCATGGTTGCGATAAATCTCCAGCACCTGGCTGGTGATGCGCAGGTCGACGCCCTGGCCGATCTGCGCGTAGGGGACGGAGTAGAAGTTCTTCTCCCAGACCACATGCCCGTTCTTGTGCACCCGACGCCCCATAATCCACCGGCTGATCTCATACGGAGCCGACGGCAGCGGTCGCAACAGCGCTTTCTCCTCGGTCTCAAACACGCTGAGGCGGGAGCCGGCGCGTTTCTGGAACGGTTCCCGCTTATAGGCATCCATGCGTTCCCGGATCGCGCCCCGCAGCTCGGGGAGCGTTCCAAAGCTCCGGTGACGTAATCCGGCGATCACCCACGTCGCAACATGGGAGACCGTATTTTCCACGGATGCCTTGTCCTTATTATCCCGAATTCGGGATAATCGCGGGGTTTTTTCACTCTGGCCGGGACAATTGCTGTCTGGTAGTGATCAGCGAGCTGCTGATAACGTGCGTTGACGATCCGCTCCGCATCACCCCTATGAGTCTGGTGGGTGGATGTCGTCGGGTTATCCGGCACGACGATCTGTGTAACGCCGCCGAAGAACGCGAACGCTCGAACGTGAGCGTCGAGCCAGGCCGGAGACTTCATATCCGCGTAGGCGCGGCAGAACATCAGCCCCGAAAATGGCAGCACCGCGACGAACAGAATCGCTCGAACGACCTCGCCGGTGATGGTGTCGATGACGTCCATGGTGTCGCCGGCCCAGTCGACCAGCATTGCCCGACCCGGCTCATGGCGCAGCACCGCAACCAGGTCATGGGTGCGGAGGTAGTCGGTGAACAGGGCGCAGAACTGCGAATACCCGTACTTCTTCCCCGCGTCTTTCGTGTCGACGTAACGACGCCACGCCAGCAGCAACGTGAAGTGCCGGTTCGCTTTCATCGATGCCAGCACTCGCGACAAGTCGGGCTGGTCATACTCGTCCGACACGTTCCGGCGCCCGTCGGGGAACCACTCGGCCAGCTCGACGTCGCTGACCGCGACGGTCGAGGTCAGACCGCGCTGTTGGACCTCGTGCCGGACCCGGGCCACGTCGCGATGGGAGCACCCCACGATCTCCACGACCTCGCGGTAACTCCGCCCCTCCAGCAACAACCCCAAGATTTTTCGATAGTCCGCCATGACCCCGCCCCTTACTGAAAAGGACCACGCCTGATGCCTGGTCCTCTCACAGCAGAGCAGTTCACCCCGGCCAGCGCTACCGTGTACCCGGAATCGTGCTACCAAGTCACTGGATGTGTTCTCGCATCAGGTTGTTTACACACGCTCTCATGAGGTTGTTTACAACAAGTCTCACGACGTTGTTTACACTCGTGCTCGCGACGTTGTTTACATCCGATCTCATGACGTTGATGACACCCGGTGGCGGGCCGCCCAGCCGCCGGGTGCGACCGGGCGGTGCGGCTATTCCTCGGGGAAGTGCTCAAGTTCATACGACAAATGCTTGCTCAGCCATGCTGGTTTGGGGTCACGTATTTTGGCTCCTCTCACCTGCCAAAGCGCGAACTGGTCCCGCGTGGACGCGGTCTGCAACGGCAACGGGAAATAGATGCTCTCGTCGCCGCTGCTCCTGTCGAACATCGCGTATTCAGTCTCGGAGCTGACAACCTCGTAGCTGCCCACCAGATGGGTCGGGACCTTGATTCTCAGGCCCCGGAAGTAGATCTGCGGGTTGGTGCGGGTGATGACGACCTCGTCGGAGCCGTCACGCAGTCTGCCGCCGCGCGGCGCCAGCTGTTCGCTCTGCGCGAGTGTGGCCGCGGGCAGAGCCCCGGCACTGTTACTGTCGGGTTCAGCTGCCTGCTTGGCCAGTGATTTGTCCCGGTAGGCGTCGGCACGCGCTTGAAGTTCCTTATGACTGATCGGTGTTCCGTCCGAGGGCTGGTGTTCGGCCGCGTCCCAGGCCGGGCCCGGTGTCATGGAGCCGGGCAACGCTTGGTGCCGGCGACGGTAGTTGTAGTAGTTGCGGTAATCCACGATGAGGGTGGCGAGCTGTTCGAGGCTCTCCGGGGCGCGGGCATCGAGGAACCGCAGCAGCGTCTGGTGGCTGCGTTCGTTTTTCCCTTGCGTCTGCGGGTGGCCGCCCCGGCCGCTGATCCCCAAGCACCCACGGTCGGCCAGGAAGCGTTCCGTCGCCGAGATGTTGCCGCGCCGGCTCTGGTTGAACGCGGTCCCGTTGTCGCTGAGCAACTCTTTGGGCACGCCGTGATCGTCGATCGCGGCGCTCAGGGTGATGATGGCGTCGGTGCCGTTCTCCGGGTCGGCGAAGCACATGCTGCCCACGTCGAAACGGGTAGAATCATCCAGCAGCTGGTAGACCGTCATTTTCGGGGCCAGCTCGGTCGCCAGGCGATACTCGAATGCATCCAGCTGCCACATCTCCATCGCCGACGAGCGGGCGAACCGCAGCCACGCCGTCCGTGGCCGTTTACGCGGGTTGGAGTTCGTCACGCCGGATGATGACAGGATCCGGGCGATGGTCGCCACCGACGGAACCGGTTGACTGAATTCATTCGTGTCCACACCGGTGAACCAGATCGATTTGGGACCGTTATCCCAGCCCTCCTTTTTCAGCCGAGCACGGATGCGCAGGACAATTTCCGTCGTCTTCTTGTCGAACGTCCGCACGGGATTCTTCGGGGCCGACGAGTGCGGATTCAGCGCCTTATTTCCCTCCTGAAGGAAGCGTCGCCGGATGTTATAAAACGACGGCCGGCTGATATTCAGGCGTTGGCAGAGTTCGGAGATACTGGAGCCATCGGCGGCAAGAGGATCAAATTCGATGATCTGGCGGCGGACGGAAGGTGGGAGAGATTTGGGCACTCTCCATCAAAACCGAGGCCACGTGAGGATTCCGTCCACTGCTCAACGTGTATGCAACGTCGTGAGACATCCTGTAAACAACGTCCTGAGACATAGTGTCAACAAGGCGGTGAGACAGGCTGTAAACACTGTGCTGAGACAACACATACCAACTACCTGGACTGGCGCTACCATCAAGCGCTACTCGCCATGCCGGCGATCATCGTCAGCCAATCCGGACCGGCCTACTGGGTCGAGGCCCTCCCCGACCGGATAGCCGCCGACTCCACCGTCAACCGACTCGCCAGCCAAGCCCGCACGCTCAACCTCGGCGAAGTCGACATGCGACGCCTACGCAGCGACGAAGCAAAGACCGCGAAGGACTACTGGGAGTAACGCCTCGAACTTCGTCGAGACGGTCTGGCTGGGCTGGCCACATCGCCTGCCGGGCCAGTTCCACCTCCCCGGATGTGTTCTCGGACGTGCGCTACCACCAGGGGCTACTCGGCAACCCTGAAAATGGTCACCAGCCACCCGCCACAGCCCCGTCGGCCACCACCCAGACCTCGGTCAACTCGAATTGCAATCCCCGCAGCCGCCGCTACACGGCCCGGGCACGGTGCAAGAAAACAGCCCTGGACACTCGAACGGCCCACTGAAACGACCTAAAGCAGCAGTCTCCTAGTCCAGCGGCAAGGGCTCTCAGCCCCTGGATGTCCTGTCGTTTACGTCGCACCGCACTCAGCCCGAACACTGCGGGCGGCGTACCGCTCGCACCATAGAGTCCGGGCGATGAGTTTTTCATCTCGCTGATAGATCAGCGCTCGGAGGATCACTGCGATCAGCGCACCAAGGACCGCCCCTATTGAATTGGCGAGAATGTCCGAGTAGGTGGCGAATCGCGCTGCGAGCAATGAAGCCTGGGTGAGTTCAATCGCAATCGAGAGACCAGGGCACAGGACGAACACGAGCCACCACACGCGCGTCGGGAGAATGAGCGCCGTCAGGAAGCCGAGGGGAACGAACATAGCCACGTTGGAGGTAAATTCAAGCTTTCCGTAACCAAACCAATCAGGGATCCCGTTCCGGTGGAGCACTCCGAGGAACTTCTGAATAGACGCGTCATACCCTTGGTCCAGGGGGGTGGGCCAGAGCGTGGCCAGCAGGACGACCAGTCCGTAGGCGATCAAGGTCGAACCCCCAAGCCACTGACGGACTCTGCTCTTCGGCGGTTTTGCCTCGCGCATGATGTGCCCCCTGTCTCTGCGTCTGAAATATCGGAAGTTTCTGAATTGCCTCGCACCGACTGTGGCCGTCAGAATCAATAGTCGAGTGCGTAGATGGTGGCATCGGCGACGACCCTCGTTGATGGTATCGGAGTCAGCTGGAGAACCCGGCGGCTTCGATATGATCATGATATGGCGCAATTTCCCGGATACCTTCGCGCCTGGGCGCGTGACGCCGTCTCAATGTCCTTATTAGATCCCCACTTCTCCTCGAGCCTTCCGGTGGGGTGCACTCCGGATAGCTGGGCTCGACGTTCACAAGAGCACAATCGGCCCGTCTGGCTACTTTGGCGGGCGAGATATTTCCATTGGCGCACGCGCATTCATCAACTTCGGGGTGTTCATGGATAACACCAACAGGGTGACTATTGGATCTGACTGCTCGATTGGTCCGAAGGTGTCGCTGCTGACCGGGACCCGCGAAATCGGATCCGGCGACAAGCGCGCTGGCCGAGACTATGGCGGTGAGATCACCATTGGTTCCGGGAGGTGGCTAGGCGGCAGCGTCACCGTGCTATCTGGAGTCACAGTCGGGCAGGGTGGTGTCGTTATCGCGGCCGGATCGGTAGTCACGATGGACCGCGAACCGCACTCGTTGTACGCAGGCTTCCCCGCTCGGCTCGTAAGACCACTGACCGCGTAGCCCTGAGCATGGACGGATCGGGTGCGAGTCCTGAATCTCCATCGGGATAGGACACGTGCTCCCTCTTGTACACGGCGTAGCAGGCCGCCACAGCCATCCACAGCACCGGGGACGTGAAGTCTGCCACGGAGATTGATGCGCAGGTGACGAAGGCAACCAGAGCCCACGCCGTCGGACGCGACCGCTGAGCCTTCGAAGCAGAGTACACAATAGAAACTAGCAGTATTCCAAGCATCACTACGCCTGGAATTCCGATCGTGGAGAGCATCATCAATGCCAAGCTTGAGCTCCGGTTGCTGCCCAGCCCCACACCCAATCCGTTGGTCTCCCCCAGCACTTTCCATGCGTTGGCGTCCTGGGGAGCTCGGATCACGTAGGAGATTGAATCGAGTTTCGTGGTAACGAGCTCCGTCCCCATCTGCAGCACACTTGGGAATAGGAGTATGGCAATTCCAAGCGTTGCCGGCGTTCCCACCACGAGCCATGCAGGCAATCGCCACGTTGAGATCAGTCGTATCACTCCACCCAAAACGTAGAGTCCGGCCAGTGGGATGAGCGCAACCGCGGCAGTTCCAGCCCCTGAACCGACGATGCACACAGCGCTCAGCGTGGTGAGCAGAATCGCACCTACGAGCCTGATTCCCCTCTGCCCCCTCATGGCCGACAGCATGAAGGCAAGCGCTGCAGTTGCGTAGGCCGCGAGGTGCGATGGCTCGGAGAACTGCCCTCGCACGCGGGTCTCACTTATTTCGGTCGCATAAAAGTTTCGAGGTGAAGTATCAAAAAGCGCGTGGACGTCGTAAGTAATGAGCAGCTCAATTGCCGTGACGCACACTGCCAGTGCAACCCCAACACCAAGCCCAACGGCGAGCATCTTCAGGGGTGACTCTCGCTGCGATGATCTGGCCACGTAGAACACCAGGCCAATGTTGAGAATGAAATACGCCAACTGAGCAGAATTGGAGTCCGTGTAGGACAACGGTGTGAATACTGCACCAGCCTCGTTGGTACCGCTGATTCTGGCAGAAATGATGGGGGTTCCCGCGAACCAAGAGGTAGCACCAAGTGTCAGAAGCAAGGTGTAGACGACCAAGCACACGCTCAGGAGGGCCAATGGCGTCCACCGATTCTGGTAGTCGAACTTGTCATCCTTAGGTGGCCTGACGAGCGACCAAGCTGACAGCACTGCAAGAAGTATTAAAGAGACGTAGTAAGGGCTCACCCCTATCCCCGTGACCACCACGAACGCTGAATCCGGAACGGTCATCGCCAAAGCTACGCAAAACAGAAACTGCTCGCGCCGAAATAGAAGAAAGTAGCCAAATAGGACCGCGAAACCTAGCCCGAGTATCGTCATACTTCCCCCCAAAGGTGCGCATTGCGCGCGTTACCGATCACGGCGCAACAGCTGACTTGCACTCGCCGCATGCTAAGCGACCTTTATACGTCGACCGAATGAGCGAGCCACCCGAAGCATCATGGATCTATCTGCGGCGTGCAATCCGAAGAACCAAGCAAGCACGGCGGAACTTCCGAAAGCGACAAGGACAAGCCCTGAACTCGACCCGAGCGGCCAGGCCGATGCGCCGAGCGCTAGCGATGCCGCCCAAGAAGGTAACCAGCACAGGACGGGCACAAGGAGCCCGCTCCGGAGTGTGTCGCTCAAGTCGCCGAACGCGATGCCTGAAGATTTGAGGGACCAGGTAAGAGTCAACGTTACGCCGATCAGCGCACCGGTAAACGCTCCAAGGCCAGCGCCAACAGCGCCGTAAATCGACGCCAAGACTGTCGTGATCGTGAGGGTAAGGAGTGCCTCAACGACTGGCGGCAGGACGATTCGGCGATGGGTCCCCGTCGCTATGAAAACCATGGTCACCGGTGTCATGAGAAGCCGGAGAGAAGCTGCCAGTACAACGCAACCGACGAGGATGAACTCGTCTACCCCTGTCATCGCAAGCCCCGACAATTCAAGGAACACCGGGGCAAGTAGAAGCAAGCCGCCTGCCAACCCAAGAATGACGACGCTGCTGATTCTCACGGCGTTGCGAAGAAGAACCCGGAGTTCTTCGAGGCCACCTTTTGAAGTGGAAACCCGGCTGAATTCTGGTAGCAGGGGGGTCGTTAGAGCGTTTCCGACACCAACCACAGCTGCAGCGAACATCGAGGCGATGGAGAACGCCGCGACTGATTCGTATGCAAACAACCCGACGATGACAATCCCTGCGCCATTCACAACGAGAACACAAATGTTCCAGAGCATCAAAGGCCCGGAGTAAACCAGCAATGGCCACGGCCGATTGTCGAAGGCGGAGGATTCCATCCCGCCTGTGATAAAGATTTCGTTCTGGGGACGCTCTGCGGAGAATCGCCAAACAATGGCTACAAGCCCAGCCGCGATCGGGATGGAAAAAGCAGCTGCAAGGACTCCGAGGTTCTGCGAGAACGGTATACAGAGAATTACCGCTCCAAGCGATGCAAAGCGGGCGATTGTCGCAATTACTGCGGGCTCCAGCGAACGCTGTAGTCCGGCAAAATATGCCGAGGCCACGTTTGTTGCGAGTCCGCACAGCTGTCCTCCGACCAGCACCAGTAGCGCAACGCGTGCCTGGCCCAGGAGCTCGGTGGGAATCTGTGGGAAAATCGAGGGAAGCAGCCATGCCACCAAGATTGATCCAAATATTGAAACCGCACACACCGCTGTCACGATCTTGAGCCCGGATGCCGCTATTTTCTTGGCTGCACGGACATCTCCCGCGCCGTGTCTGTGCGCCACAGTGGCTTGAATTGACGCCTGCAACCCTAGATCCAGATATATCACATAAGACGCCATGCCGTACACCAGAGCCCACACCGTGTAGTCGGACTTGGGCAGCAGGAAGACCAAGAATACTGGCACGAGGATCGTAGTCAAACTGCCAGAAAAGGCTCGAAGAATGTTCGCCAGCGAGTTCAGCAACAGAATAGTGGCTCGTCCAGCCCGTGGTTTAAGGACTTCAGTCATCGGATGGTTTTAATAACCCGCGCGGGTGATCCAACCGCAATGGAGTTCGCGGGTATGTCGCGAGTAACAACTGAATTGGCGCCGATGACGCTATTCTCACCGATTCGCACATTGGTCAACACAACAACGTTTGCGCCGAGAAACACTCGCTTCCCGATGTGGACGAAGCTTGGCTCGTTTGAGACTTGCCGCGCACGGTTGCCCTGCTCGGGGACTCCGATGGGGTGGGTTGTATCGACGATCGTGCAGCGAGGAGCGAAGCAGGCTTCGTCCTCAATGACTACAGACGTACAGGCAACGATGTGGATCCCTTGTTCCATTGTCACGTTGTTGCCAATCTCGATTTTCCCCGGAGCGAGCCCCTTCCTTGAGACCACTTCAAGGCGTGCGCCATCTCGGATGAAGCAACCGAAACCAATTGAGATGTGCTTAGGGTCATGGATCATCAGGGGTTTCCGGATCCAGGTTCGGCGTCCGAAACTACCGAACTGCCGCGCAAAAACGAGCACTGACCAGATCTTCCAGAAGAAATCCGACATATCAGCGAACTCTGTTCGGTATCACACCACGATCAATATTTGGGTTGTCCAATCGCGGTGGAACCGACGAGAGGTTCAATGTCCAGCCCTCGCGGAAGGCCCTCAGGCGCCCCTTCAGAACCGTGAAATTCTCGCGCCGGGCCGCGAAACGGGCGAGGGTCCAAGCTGCCATATAGACGCTGCCCGAGACGCGCTGGACTGGGCTGCAATGGCGTCGCGCTACAACCGCCCAATTCCGCGTGACCCAACGTACAGCAAACGGGTCCGTGAATGCGCCGGTGATGCTGCTGGCCTTGTGCAGGATCTTGACGTCGCCGGCCACCGCGTATTGAAACCCTGCACGAGTCGCCCGGATGCAAAAATCGACATCGTCTCCGTAAACGAAGTACACCGGGTCCATGAGTCCCACAGACTCGAAGACTGAGGGACGGATCAGGAGTGCGCAAGTCGATGCGTAGTCGACCGGCATCACGTCAGGGTACGGGCCAACGAGCGGCTCCCCCATGCGCAGGTGCTTTGCCCACATGCCCTTGTACGGGGAGATCACTCCAGAAAGGTACCAAATTGACCCAGCGGGTTCTGTGGCCTCGATTAGTGGCGACAAGATGTTGAGCTGGTTCTTTTCGGCCGATCGAACTAGCGAAGCTAGGACGTCCGGGCCGAAAACGGTGTCGTTGTTGAGTAGAAGCACCCAGTCACAGCCATCTGCAAGGGCAGCGACAGTGCCCTGATTGTTTCCACTGGCGACACCCTCGTTGCCGCTGTTGGCGATGGTCGTCACGGCGTTCTCGGCGGAGTATCTGCTGAGCTTTGCAAGCGTGTCGTCGCTTGAGGCGTTGTCCACCGCGTACAGATGGACATCAACACCAACCTGAGCCTTGAGACTCACCAGGAAATCGTCGAGGACCCGGCCACTGTTATAGGTAACTGTGACCACACCGACCTTGGCAATACTCGTCATCGTGCCACTTCCGTTTCGACCCAAGATAAGAGGCCCTCTAGCCCGTCTTCGATACTGCAGGACGGGGTGAAATCGAGTTCCTTTTTTGCCTCGGTCAAGTCCGCGAACGCAGCCCTCACGTCACCGAGACGGAACTCAGCGGAAGTGAACGGGGCCCTAGAGTCCGACAGGTCCGCCAAGAGTTGAGCAATCTCGAGCAATGTAACCGCGGCACCCGAGCCAACATCTGCGCGGAGGCTGACACCAGTCGTCAGACTCATCGAGGCCACAATCGCATCTGCAACATCCATCACGTTCACGAAGTCGCGAACGATGCCACCGTCCTCATAGACGTTGATTGGGGCTCCAGTTAGCGCCTGCCGGGCCATGAACGTCAGCACACCGGTGTACGGGTTTTTGATTGCTTGCCCGGAGCCATAAACGTTCTGCAACCTCAGGATAGACAGCGGGACACCGAACGAGGTACACCAAGCGTGCGCCATGTTTTCCTGGGCGAGCTTGGTGGCAGCGTAGACGTTGGTGGGCCTCGCATCCACGTCACCAATCTTGTTGGCGACCGGTGCGTCCAGTTCCTCGCCCTCGGGTCCAGTGGGATTCCAGAGACGGTTCTGGAGTCGCTCACCGCTACGCGGTTCGGCGTAGTGTGCCTCTCCGGTCTCTGAGCTGGTCCATTTGCCCTCTCCGTAGACGGCACGAGAAGAAGTGAGAACGAATCGCTCCGGCACCCATGATTCGGCGGACATGGCGTCCAGCAGCGTAGCCGTACCATTTACGTTCACGTTGGCATGCCGACGTGATTCCAAAAGGGACTGGCCGGTCCCGGTCTCGGCGGCAAGATGTAGAACGATGGTGGGCTTGTGGGATGCGACCGCGCGCATGGTGGCGAAGTCCGTGACATCGCCCTCGATGAAGGTGACCTTTGGCGGGAGGAGATCCACTGCCGTTCTGTCTAGGTGTACCTGAGGATGCAGATTGTCAACAACGATGATGTCGTCATTCGGACGGAGGCGCTCAATGACCTTCGTTCCGATGAATCCCAACCCACCGGTAATGAGCACTCGCCTCGCGGCCTCGTTTGTTTCAGTCAATTTCCTCGCTCCTCCAACGACCAGTGGCCGCTCCCACTTCGGTTGATGTAGTCACTTGCGCGGCGCTTCGAATAGCTCGCCGATCCCAGAATTTTCGTCTTTGCCCGCGCGCGTACAAATCGAGCAGGCGAGTCCGCTGCACATCAGGTGCGTTTTCCTGCAAAGCAACGCTCCACTCGGTCCGGTTGAGGGCCTGGGCTGCAGGACTAACGAGAAGCGCGGTAATTCGTTCCACGACATCGTCGGGTTCGACTCCCAGCCAATCTGGACACGTCCCCGACAATGCCGGGATGTCCCGGGCCACGATTAGGAGCCCAGCCGCCTGCGCCTCGAGGATTGCCATGGGAAATCCTTCCCACGCCGCCGTGTGAACGTATACGTCGACGTGCTGCAAGGCCTTCTTCGCCTCGCCGGCGGGAAGCCACCCTGAAACGGTCACGCTCGCTGCTTCCATGAGCGCCCCCAATTCAGCGAGACCACCACCAATCCACTGTGCATTCACACGCGGAGCGACTTTCTTCAATCCATCGACGACATTGACGTAGAACGTGGGATCCTTCTGCGGAGAGATCCGACCAAGCATTGCAACGCTCACGACATCGCCCAGACCCACGAATCGAGGTGCCGCGGGCGCGTCGCCATCTTCGTTTGCACCATCCACCGAATTGGGAATGTACACGGTGCCGCCTCGTGACCACATCCTGCCCGCCAACTCCCGCTCGCGATGTGAGCAGGCGGCAATCACCTCGGTGTTGAGGGACAGTACGAGCTCTGCGAGATAGACCCCCCCACGAACTATGCGGGAAATATCGCGTCTTTCGAAGGCGAAACAGTGCGGACTATAGATGAGGCGGCGTGACCACCGATTCCGGTTGCCGACCCGAACCATTACGCCCGCCAGGCTAGAGTGCGCATGAATGACGTCAGCGCCAATGGCCTCAGCAAACCGGTGTACCGCCCATGATGCGCCTGCAAAACCGTGAGGCAAACGTTCCACGCCCTTGAACTGATTCAGCTCACCATCTGGCACATGCTCAGCCACTTGAAGTCGGGTGGCCAGAAAATGCTCATGTTCACTGGTCGACTTAACGAATTGGTTGAGGGCGGTGACCACGCCCCCGCCCCACGCGTCGACTACATGAAGTATGCGCATTATCGTCGGGTTACGCCGGGGAGAGCAGCGAGAGAGCTGTAGAGGTTTACGTGCATCTCAGCCACATTCGACCAGCTCATTTCTGGTTCCACGTGAGCTCTGGCGGTGGCCTGAATGCGCTCGTATGCGTCTCGCTCGTTCCACAGCGCAATCACGGCCTTAGCTATGTCGCCTGAAGCCTTGCCGCCTGCCACCAACAATGGTGACAGCGTTCCAACGACCTCAGCGTTTGCCCCGACTGGTGTGACGAGTGCAGGAGTTCCGCAAGCCAGGGCTTCGACTGTTGACAGGCCAAACCCCTCAAGTGCCTGGGTAGGAGTTATCGCGATGTCGCAGTTTTGGTACCAGGCGATGAGATCGCCTTCAGGGATTCGCCCTAGCATCTTCACCTTTTCAGAGAGCCCGTTGTTGACGATAGCCTTCGCCACGTGCTCCATCCTGGTTCCGTCCCCAGCAAGCATCAGCTGCGCATCAGGCAACGATCGGAGAATCTCAGGCATTGCAGCCACGAGTTCCTCTGCCCCTGTTCGTTTGACGAGGCGCCGCGCGGAGAATAAAATCGGCCCGGCTGCGGCGCCGGATCGAGATGTCTCCAACGGAGCAAATTTCTCTGTATCGAGGCCGCCAGGAAGCAGCTGCACCCGTCCACCGGCGGCTCGGTCCAGCACGGCAACTTCGTTTCGGATAAAGGAACTGAGTGTGATGATCGTTTTCGCACGCTTGAGAACTTGCCGCTCTATAGTCTTCAGCCCCCATACAGCCAGCTTTTGTACCGGTCTGGGAAGTGAATAGGACCCCTGACGCTCGTCCAGTATCTCCTTGTACACGGGCGCGTGGCACGTGTAAATGTACGGAACTTGCCCGAAGGAAGGACCGATCATCGGAACGGGGAAGTGCCCATGCAAGACGATTGGGCCTCGCTCACGAACCGCCTTGATCGCCTTCCTAACGGCCAGCGAAATGAGAACCGGATAGGCCAACGCAAAGAAAGGATTGCGTTTGTTTGGCGGGGAAATTCTGATGATCTCAACGCCATCCGAAGCAATCTCGTGGGTGGGTTGGGTATCGGCGGTTCGTTTGGAAATGACCGTCACGTTTTGTCCGGCCCTCACCAGCGCTGCAGAGAGTTCACGTACGTACCGCTCAAGTCCTCCGAGCTTGTCCGGCGCGATCACATTGGTAACCATCAGAACGTTCATCGAACTATTCACTTTCAGAGTGCAGTGCAGGGACAGACAACAGCCGATGCGACTGGCTCAGGTCGTAGCCGCTGTTGCGTGCAGGTTCCGCTGTCGGAAGCGAATGGGCGTCGGAGGGGTCGTGATCTACCAGCGCGAGCTGCTTCCGGCTACGCAGCGTACTGCGAGCAATCACAAAGCCCAGTCCGAGTGAGAGTCCGAGCAAGAGGCCGAGAACTGTATTCAGGAGGATCAGCGGTGAGGATGGATCCGTTGGGGGCGATGCCACGTGAGTCACATCTACCTCGACAATGCTCGGAGCATCGCCGGTGGGCTTCGAAAGCTCTTCAGTGATCGCGTGGGCGAAGTTTGAAGATACGGAATTGGCAATTTCTGCCGCCATTTCAGGATCAGGATTCACCACGGTGATGTTCATCAAGACGGTGTTGAACGGCGCTTCAGCGGAAACCGAATGGGCCAACTCGTCTGCGCTCACAGTGAGACCCAAGTCATCAATGACTCGATCCAGTACGCGCGTGCTATTGGCAACGCTGACATAGCTGGAAACGGCCTGACGAGCAAAGGCTTCGCTTTGGATCAGGTCGTTAAGTCCGCCGCTACCGTCGGTCGGAGCCGAGACGTAAAGCTGAGCGTGGGCCTTGTAGACCCGCGGCACAACTGCCGACACACAAGCAGCCAGAAAGGCACAACCAATAGCGATCGCAAGCACGACCAGCCATCCCTCGCGCATAATTCTTATGTACTCGCGCAACTCCACGCGATCCCCCTACTCCGCCTGGTCGAGTCGTTGGTTTTTTAAGCAGGCCCGTAATTCTCTCACATCGAGGCTATGGGGCAGGACTCCACCGCAAGCCCCGAAATTAGGCCACGATAGAGTCTGCACATCTTTGGGTGGTCCATATGCGATCGTGGGGGCATTGGTCGTCGCGGCGTGTTAACCCCACTCCAATCGACGCAGACCGCATTTTGCCCACGTCCACGCAATCGCACTATCTCGCACACGGAGATCTAACAATGACTAATAGTCCCAAACCCCGCCGCAAATTCAGTCGGGAGCAGTTGATTCCCCTTATAGCCGGCGTGAGTGCACTCGTCATTGTTTTGGCCTTTGTGGTGTGGAATGTCGCCGCGCCAAAAGCGGCCGTCCCCGAAACGAAACCGACCGGCTCGCCGACTACCGAGCCAGTGGTAATCCCCGACATGGTTCATGTGGCCGCGGAATTCGGCGGCTGGAAGATCTCCGCGGCGGACGCGAATGTGCGGTTTAGCGCCGAAGCTGGCTCAGTTTCGGACGGCGGCGTTGCGCTTCGAATCGACAATTCGCTCAGTCAAGAGGTCACTCCCCTTCCATCCTTAGGTCAGAGCATTGCCGTCGAACCACTGACGAAGTACGACTTCAGTGCTCAATTACAGGTCGTTAACAGAAAGGCCAAGGCCTTCAGCGTGGTTGTCGGCGACGAGGGAACTCGTCACGATTTCGATGTCACGGACGACTCGTGGACTGAAGTTGAGTGGTCGTACACGACCGCAGACGCACAGACCGCATTGCCGTTGAGCGTTCTGGCAGGTCCTGGGGTCAGCGTGATAGCCGACGGTTTGACTATGACGACGAAAGACATCGAATCAAGCCCCCTCGTGAACGGCTCGTTCGAGGATTACAGTGCTCCGACGCAAGTCGCGAACTCTTCACTGGTGATGTCCGCAGGAGAAGCGAATATAGGCTTGGCGTGGCGCGTTCCGTCCGTGACTTGGTCAGTGACAGACGAGCTCGGAACTGAAGTCTCCTCGGGTGCGGTGGACCTGCCGCAGGGACTCGGGGTCGTTCCGTTGGACACTTTGGCGCAGGGGTTCTATTCGATCAAGCTCGCAGCAGACGGCGCGGAACCCATTGATACAACGTTCCTGGTACTCGACAAACCGAAGGATTCCGCTGCCGTGACCGACGCGCGATTCGGTACTCATGCCTATGCGAACTCTGGCACTCTTGCGGCAGAATTGGGCATGGGAAGTCTGCGCACCGACGTGCTTTGGGCAGAAGCAGAGCTGACGAAGAACGAGTATGTCTTCAAACCGATACTCGATCCGATGTTCACATCGCTCCAGGCCGCAGGGGTCGAGGTTATGCCGGTAAGCGACTACAACAACACCCTTTACGACATAGGGCGCACGGTGAGCTCCGATGAAGGCATCGCCGCCTATGGCAAATACTCCGGAGAGATCGCCAAACATTTTGGTTCGTCGTCGATCGAAATTTACAACGAGTTCAACCATCCTCCGTTCAATAACGGCGTTTGTGGGGTCGAAGCAGAGTGCTATCTGCCACTTCTCAAGGCAAGCTACGAGGCCGTGAAGGCCGAGAATCCGGCCATAACTGTTGTGGGCCCTGCCACCGCCCGTCATGATGACGAATGGATCACGGATCTCTACAAACTGGGCGGCATACAGTACCTTGACGCCATCAGCTTTCATCCATACGACTACGACAGCACGGGTGCGCCGGAGTTCCTTATGGCCACTCTCCAACAGGCCGGAGATCGTATCCGCGAATACAACAATGGCGTTTCGAAGCCCATTTGGCTGACCGAGCTTGGCTGGTCGACGGCGTCGTTCTCCGAGGAGCAGCAAGCCCAGTTCCTCGTGCGCGCCCAGACAATTGCTCTCGCAAATGGTGTTGAGAAATTCTTCTGGTACGACCTCGTGAACGACTTCAACGATCCGGCTGAGCATGAGGGCAACTTCGGGCTGGTCAAGCTCGGAACAGAGACTGTGCCGGCTCTCGCGCCGAAGTTGTCCGCGATGTCGCAGGCTGTGTTGATCCGGGCGGTTGGGGGCAAGGATTGGGTCTCCCGCGACGAACTCAACGAATCGACATACTCATACGTCTTCGGCTCTGGCGCAGACGAGACCAGAGTCGCCTGGGCAACAGCGCCGGCGACAGTCGCCTACGCCTCAGACGAACCGATCACAGTCACCAGTCAATACGGCCATGCGTCGGAAGTCTCCCCGGTTGACGGTGTTATCACGATCTCTCTGGGCGAGCAGCCTCAATATCTGTCTGGCGCGGTCACTGCGCCGACCATCGTCGGATAGCGGGTAGGACCAGATCCTTTCCTGGGTCTGCGACGGCTTGACGGAAGGGCCGCTCACCTCGTAGCGACCCTTCCTCGTAGCAGAGCGCCAAACCCCGCCACACCGAATTCCGCCGATCCGAGGACAACAAAGGCGCTGCCGAGCACAGCCTCTGATCATGACGAGCAGCCCGCCCTTCGCCAAGCCGCAAACGGCGAGTAGCCCTCCCTTAATGGTACCGGCAGTCCGGCGATGTGGTAGGTGATCTCTCACTTCATCGTTTACAACCTCGCTCAACACATCGCTTACAGGATCTCTCACGACATCGTTGACAGGTAGCAGGGTCGCGGCTGGTCCGCGCTGATGACGTACTTCTCGATAATGGGAGGTGCCAAATACATTAACGGCGACGATTCGCCGCCAGATCATCGAGTTCAACCCCGACCTGCCCGACGGGGTGAGCATCTCGGAATTCTGCAAGCAACTGGGCATCAGCCGGCCCTCCTATTACAAGGTGAAGAAGCGCTATCTTGCCGAGGGAAACAAGGCGTTGAACCCGCATTCGCGGGCACCAAAAACCCCGGCGAGAATCCACGGGGTGAACCGTCCCTGATTTCCTGCCGCCGTTTTGTTGGCGGCTTCGATATTTATCGGGCCGTTTGTTTCAGCGTAGTAGTTGCGTTCATATTCTTCGGGCGGCATGTTCCCGAGCGCGCTGTGCAGGCGCCGATTGTTGTACCAATCCAGCCAATCGAAGGTGAGTTTTTCGACGTCAGCTAGGGTCTTCAACGGGCCCGTCACGAACGGTGAGGTCTTCGCCACCGCCTCGTTCTTGTAAAGCCCCATGACGGTCTCGGCAGCCGCGTTGTCATAGGCGTCGCCGATGGTCCCGATCGAGGCGACGAGCCCCTCGAGCGCGACGGTCTCTGTGAACTTGATGGACGTATACTGTGAGCCAGCGTCTGAGTGATGTATCAGCCCTGGTCGCACCGCGTGGCCGGCATGGTCGCGGCGCCAGAGCGCCATATTCAAACAGACTTGAACGAACGGGGTGTCC
>NZ_SOGF01000031.1:0-22821 GCF_004402355.1 Cryobacterium sp. TMS1-20-1
ATCATCACGACCCTGCATCACCCCAGTCTTAACGACCACGAGCCAACCCCCGGCAGGCGCGCCTTAAAAAAAGCGAAACCACACCCAAAGTTGTTCAGCAGACTCCTAGCAGTGTGATTTGCACCGGGCCCGGGCCCGGAAAGTGGGCCCATGATCTATCACGGGCCCAGCTTCCTAAGGTGGGCCCGGGGATGTGATCGCGTTCCGCAGGCGGCCCGCCGCCGCTACTTTCGCGTAGCGTAACCTCAACACCGGGTTAGCGCGGCTCGCAGATAACCACGGGAATGTCGCGGTCGGTTTTTGCCTGGTAGGCGCCATAGCCGGGGTAGGCGGCCACGATGCGCGGCCACAGCGCGGCTTTCTCAGCGGATGTCGCGGTGCGCGCCCGAAAAGGCCGCGTCACCCCGCGAATGGTCAGGTCTACGTCCGGCTGCGCCACGAGGTTGCTGTACCAGAACGGATGCCGGTCGTCGCCGCCCTTGGACGCCACCAGCACGTACCGCCCGCTCTCATGAATCGGCGCCGTGAGCATCGTCGACCGAGGAAGCCCGCTGCTGCGGCCGATCGTGTGCAGTTCAACGGTCTGCATGGTGCCGATGGTCCAGCCGAGGCGTCCGCCCGTGAGGGCCAGAAGCATCCGGTGCACACCATTCATGGCGCGCATTGTGAGATCGGTCACCCGGTTGCGCAGCGTGGTCATAAGCCCAGCGTACGTGGCCGCTGGCGATAGGTTGGAGGAATGACTCCAACAATGATGCTCAGCACGATTCTTCGCGAAGCGGGCTCGGCGCGCCCCTACGCCGACAGCCGCCCGCTGACGTTTGAGCAGATTCCGGTGCCGGTCCCGCGCGCCGGTGAGGTGCTCGTGCGCATCGAACGGGCCAGCCTCTGCCACTCGGACCTGTCGGTCATTGACGGTTCGCGCCAGCGCCCCCTGCCGATGGCGCTCGGCCACGAAGCCGCGGGAACCGTTGCCGGGCTCGGCGACGGCGTCGATGATCTCAAGCTCGGCGACCGGGTCGTTCTCGTGTTCGTGCCGAGCTGCGGCGACTGCCGCGCCTGCCGGGCCGGGCGGCCAGCACTCTGCCACCGCGGAGCCGAGGCCAATGGAACCGGCGACCTGCTGCACGGCTCGGCCGTGCTGGTGGGCGGAGCGGGGGAGCGTATCAACCACCACCTGGGCGTCTCGGCGTTCTCCCAGTACGCCGTCGTCGCCCGCGAATCCGTCGTGGTGATCGACCAGGACGTTCCGTTCGAGGTTGCTGCAATGTTCGGCTGCGCGGCCCTGACCGGCATCGGCGCCGTGCTGGGCACCGGCGCCCTCGCGCCCGGCCAGTCGGTGATCGTGTTCGGTCTCGGCGCGGTCGGTCTGATGGCGGTCATGGCCGCCGCGCAGGTCGACGGCACGACCGTGATCGCCATCGATCCGTTGCTCGAAAAACAAGCCCTCGCCGTGCGGTGCGGCGCCGACCACGCCGGATCGCCCGAGCAAGCAGCGGAGCTCGTGAACACGCATGCCGGCGACGGCGTTGATCTCGCCATCGAGGCGGTCGGCAGCGCCCGGGTCATGGAGGCGAGCCTCGCCCTCCTCACCCGCGGCGGCGCGCTCGTCTCGGTCGGCCTGCCGCACCCCGAGCAGACCATCACAACGCCCGCGCTGCAGTTCGCGGGGCTCGGTCGCCGGCTGCTCGGTTCTTATATGGGCGACTCGGTGCCGAGCCGGGATATTCCGGCCTACCTGCAGCTCTGGCGCGACGGCAAGCTGCCGGTCGAGCTGCTGCACACCGATACGCGTCCGATCGCCGACCTCAACGAGAGCCTGGATGCGCTCGTCGCCGGCGAGGTCGTTCGCCGCTTGTTCGTGCTGCAGGACGAGTAGCCGCCCCGGTCTGTTCTGCACCCCGACGCAGCCTGCTCCTGCTGCGGGTAGCCTCCTCCACAGCGCCCGGATCGCCGCATTCTGTACCAATGCGGTGGCAGCCCGGCCACGGCGCCCCGCAAGCGGTCACTCTGGTTCTCGGAGGCACTCGTGGCGCGCAAAGACGAAGTCGGCAAACTCGGCGAGCAGCAGGCCGCGCTCTTTCTCGAGGGTGCCGGCTACACAATTCTCACCCGCAACTGGCGGTGCGCCGAGGGAGAGATCGACCTCGTCGTACAACGCGGTTCTGCGGTGGTTTTTGTCGAGGTGAAGACGCGCAGCAGCCTGGGCTTTGGGCATCCGTTTGAAGCCATCACCGTGAAAAAACTTGCCCGCATGCGCCGCCTCGCCGCGGCCTGGTGTGTGCAGGCCGAGCGGTGGCCGCGCCAGATTAGGCTTGACGTCATCGCCGTGATCGCCCCGCGGGGCCGCGAACCGGTCATCGAACACCTCGAGGGCGTGTTCTGATGGGCATCGCCCGCACCCATGCCGTGGCGTTGCTCGGCCTGACCGGGGCGCTCGTCGAGGTCGAGGCCGATATCTCGGCGCAACTGCCCGGCATGATTCTGATCGGCCTGCCCGACGCTGCCCTGTCTCAGGCGACCCAGCGGGTGCGTGCTGCGGCCGCGAACAGTGGATGTCCCCTCACTGTTCACCGCCTCACCATCAATCTGTCGCCGGCCGCGCTGCCCAAACACGGTGCCGGGTTCGACCTCGCGATCGCCCTGGCCTGCCTCGCCGCCGACAGCACCATTTCGCAGGAGTCGGTGGGCAAGGTCGTGCACTTCGGCGAGCTCGCCCTCGACGGGCGGCTGCGACCGACCCCGGGAATCCTGCCGGGCGTGATGACCGCCGCCCGCCTCGGTCACACGACGGTGATGGTACCCATCGGCAATGAGGCAGAGGCGCGACTCGTTCCCGATATTCGAGTGATCGGCGTCGCATCGCTGCGCGAGGCGGCGATCTGGCATGGGGCAGACCTCCCGCCGATTCCGGTCGAGCCGATCCTGGCGGCGACTGTACCGAGCAGTCTGGCTGCCGAACCCGACCTGGCCGACGTGATCGGCAACGACGACGCCATCCTGGCGCTGCAGATCGCCGCCGCCGGGGGGCACCACGTTTTTCTGCTCGGCCCGCCCGGCGCCGGCAAGACCATGCTCGCGGCCCGACTGCCCGGGCTGTTGCCCGATCTCGACCCGGCCAGCTCGCTCGAAGTCAGCTCCCTGCGCTCGCTCAGCGGTCTCGGACTCGGCGATGCCCTGATCACCCGGCCGCCGTGGGAAGCGCCCCATCACACCGCAACGGCCGCAGCCATGGTCGGCGGCGGCAACGGGCAGATTCGTCCCGGTGCTGCCTCGCAAGCCTCGCACGGAGTGCTGTTTCTCGACGAAGCCCCCGAATTCGCTTCGCCGGTGCTTGACGCGCTGCGCCAACCGTTGGAATCCGGCTGGATCAGCATCCACCGAGCCAATGCCGTCGCGCACTTCCCGGCCAGTTTCCAACTGGTGATGGCGGCCAATCCGTGCCCCTGCGGGCAGTACGGGGCCGGCGACCTGAGCTGCACCTGCCCGCCGAACGCGCGCCGCCGCTATCTCGCGCGCATCTCCGGTCCGCTGCTCGACCGCATCGACATCCAACTCAACGTCAAGCGCATTACCGCCGCCCAGCTGCGCCTCGCCGCCGGCACCCAGCGCGTCACGAGCATTAGCGCCCGGGATCGGGTGGTGGCCGCTCGGGCTGCAGCAGCCGAACGGCTGGGCAGCACGCCGTGGACCGTGAACTCCCAGGTGCCCGGCCCGTGGCTGCGCGGTGCCCCGGTGCGGCTGGCCCCGGCATGCACGGCGGGCCTGGATCGCGCCCTCGAACGTGGCGGAATCACCATGCGCGGCTACGACCGGGTGCTGCGCATCGCCTGGACCCTCGCCGACTACGACGGTCTCACCAGTCCCGGCGCCGACCAGGTCGGTCAAGCCCTTTACCTACGCAAAGGAATGACATCATGAAGCTGTTTGGTCTCGACGAATCCCGGGTCAGGGCGCTCGCCGCCGGGGTGCGCGGTGGGATGCCGGCGGCCGGTGACGGGCCGCAGGCCCGCGGCGGCACCGCGGCTGCAGGTCCGAACCTGGTCCCGATTTCGAGCGCCAGGACACCAGGTCTGGCCGGCAGCGCAGGCGTAGCTGATGGCACAGATCGGGCCGACGGTGCGGATCGGGCCGTCGGTGCAGACGGGAGCGGCACGACCAACGGCGCCGCCATAGAAATCGAGACCGCAATGGTCGCCGAGGTGTTCGCCCGCGCCGCGTGGTCGGGCATCGCCGAGCCGGGCGACGGCATGGCGGGAGTGCTCGTGGCGAGCCTTGGTGCCAGCGTCGCCCTGACCGCTATTCTCGAGGCGTGGAGCCCGGTGCGCCTCGGTGCCCTGGTGCGCGACGCGCTCTCCGGCGACGTGGCGGCCGGCCCGAGTGTGCTGTTCGCCGTGAGTCCGTCCATCGATTTCAGCGAAGCGGATGCCGACACCAGCGCCGAACTCGAGGCCGCGTTAGACCAGGGGCTGCAGCGCTGGCGCCCGCGGCTCAACTCGACCGAGGTCATCCGCTCGCTGCAACAGGCGGCCCGCGTCGAGGCTCGTTTGCTGCTGGCCACGGATTCCCTCTGGCCGGCGTCTCTCAATGACCTCGAGAAGCACGCCCCGCTTGCCCTGTGGTGGCGTGGCGGACCCGGTGCCCTCGCCGCGCTGCCCAACTCCATCGCACTGGTCGGGGCGCGGGCCGCCACCGGATACGGCGAGCACATCGCCATGGAAGCTTCGGCGGGGCTGGTCGACCGTGGCTTCGCCATCGTTTCCGGTGCCGCGTACGGCATCGACGGGATGGCCCACCGGGCCGCCCTGGCCAGTGACGGTCTGACCGTGGCCTTTCTCGCCGGGGGAGTCGACCGGTTCTACCCGAGTGGCCACGACTCCCTGCTCACCCGCATCGTGGCCTCCGGCGCGGTCGTCTCCGAGCTTCCCTGCGGCGCAGCACCCACGAAATGGAGGTTTCTGCAACGAAACCGGCTCATCGCCGCGTCCAGTGCGGCGACGGTCGTGCTTGAGGCCGGCTGGCGGTCCGGCTCGCTCAATACAGCCGGCCACGCCTCCGCGCTCGGTCGCCCGCTTGGCGCGGTGCCCGGCCCGATCACGAGCCCGACCTCGGCTGGCTGCCACCGCCTCATCCGGGAGTTCGCCGCGGTGTGCGTGACCAACCCGACCGAAATGGCCGAACTGGTCGGCGATCGGTCAATTCCGGTGCCCTTGGCCAATTTCCACCTGGAAGCGGGGCCCAACGCCGATGCGGGCCCCGGTCCGATTCCCCGCACGAGCGACCAGGTGCGGGTGTTTGATGCCCTCAGCGGTCGCTCGCCGCGCACGGTCGCCGACCTGTCACGCCGAGCCGGGCTGTCGAGTGCGGCCGTGCGCGGCGCCCTGGGCGGCCTCGACCTCGACGGCGCCGCCCAGGAACGCGAGGCTGGCTGGGTGCGCCGCGCGTAAGGCGCGTTTGGGGCTACCAGGAGCCAGCTGGAGCGGCCCTCCCGTGGCAGGGCGTGCGGCGTCACTGGATGGTGGTCGAATGCGGCCGTTAGATCCGCAGGGTCAATTTCGATCGTCCGTTGCGGGGCTATGGATCGCGTGCGCGTGCGCGTGCGGGTGCGGGTGCGGGTGCGGAGCTGGGCACGTGGCGTCCGGCCGGCGCTCCACTATGTCGTTGACTGCGTCCACAACTGTGCCCATCGCTGCCTCCAAGTCCGGGACCACCGCTATGTCCTCGGCCCCGTCCATGGTCGCGCAGGCCCGCTTCACGGCGGCGACGGAGAACGCGACGTCCACGGCATCCGTCGACCAGTTACTCACCGAGATGCGCAGAATGTCAAGGTCGTGCCAGAGCGACCCCGACATCCACGCTGAGCCGTGGGCAATGAGCTGTTACGTTACCCGCCGGGTGCGAGCGTCGCTGCCGAAACTCACGCACACCTGCGTGAACACCACCTCGTTGAACACCTCGACCCTCGGCATCGACCGCAGCCCATCGGCCAGGGCACGCGCATTGGCCGCGAGACCGTCGACCAGCGCGATCGTGCCATCACGACCGAGGGATCGGAGCGCTGCCCAGACCGGAACGCCTCGCGCCCGACGGGACAGCTCCGGCACCTTCTCGAACGGGTTGCCCGGGCCAATGTTGCCGGAGTGCCATCGGCCGCTACCCACAGGCCGAAAGCCCCGTCCACGTGCACCCAGGCTCCCTGCCGCTTCGCCACGTCGATCGCTGCACCTGTCGGGTCGGATGCTCCAGAACCCACTGCCGACCGGCGGCAAGACCGACGAAATTGGCCATCGTCGCGCCCGTCGTGAATCCGACATCGGATCCGAGAGGAAGCCCGAGCAGATCGAGGATCCAGCCCGCAGCGTTCTCCTCAAGTACGGCAGTCGCGGGAGTGGCGAAGCGCATTCCGGCGTTCTGGTCCCACGCGGTCACCAGCCAGTCGTCGGCGAGGGATGCGGGCAGGGTCCCCTCAATCACCCCGCCGAAGAACCGACCGGACGGCATCGCCATCAGTCCGGGTTCCGCGAAGGGAATGACGTAAGCCAGGCTTGGGCGTGCAACAGTGCACGGTCCAAAGCCTGGGTGTAGGAGTCCGGCTGGGCAGACATGCCGACATGATAGCCCCGGGTGACCGGCCTGTCGGTGGCAGCCCGTAGGGTGGATCCCAACGACGGGACGGGAAATGGCGAGCATGCAGTGGGGCCAGTATGCGCCCGCCGACAAGATTCTGGTCCACCTCAGCGACACCCATTTTCTAGCGGATGCCGCGGCGCTGTACGGCACCGTCGACACCGACACCACGGTGCATCGTGCCCTCGAACAGCTGCACCGGTCGGGCATCCGCCCCGATGCCCTCATAATCACCGGTGATGTCGCGGATCGTGGCGAAGCGGATGCCTACCGACGTATTCGCGGCATCGTCGAATCCGCCGCGGCCCAGTGGCAAGCGAAGGTCATCTGGGTGATGGGCAACCACGACCAGCGCGCCGCATTTCGGAGCGTCCTACTCGGGCAGGATAAGCCGGGCGAAGCGGCGCGCGCAGCAGATCAAGGCACTGTCGACCAAGGCCGCGTCGACCGGGACCCTGTCGATCAGGTGCACGACCTCGACGGCCTGCGAATCATTGCCCTCGACACCAGCGTGCCGGGCTATCACCACGGTGAGGTGACCGACGCGCAGCTGGAGTGGCTGCGCACGGTGCTCAGCACGCCCGCCCGTCACGGCTCCATTCTGGCGCTGCACCACCCGCCGATTCCCACCCCGCTGCCGTTGATGAGCGTGCTCGAGCTGCAGGAACAGCCGCGCTTGGCGGCGGTGCTGGCCGGCAGTGACGTACGCGCGATCCTCGGTGGTCACCTGCACTATGCGACCCAGGGCCTGTTCGCCGGAATTCCAGTCTCTGTGGCCGCGGCCACCTGCTACACGATGGATCTCAGCGCCCCCGAGCGTGAGCTGACCGGCGTCAACGGCGGCCGGACCCTCAACCTGGTGCACGTCTACGCCGACCAGATCACGCACTCGCAGGTACCGATCGGCGCCTTCGATACGGCCACCCATTTTCCGGCCGACTATGTCGATCGACTGGCCACCCTGTCACCCGAAACCCGACTCGAAGCCTTTTCCCGCCAACAATGATCACGCGAAGTATCCCAGCGCCAGCAGACCAACTCGACCACGAACGGATGCCGTTCGGCCCGCCAATTCTGCCCCCGTGCCGCGGGTCGCGCGCGGCACGCTCGCTGCCGAGACGAAACTGAACCCGTGCCCCTGACCGACGATATCGACGCGTTTCTGCGCTACCTGAGCGCGGAGCGTGGCTACTCGGCGCACACTGTTCGGGCGTACCGCACCGATCTGGCGCAGCTGGCCGCGTTTGCTGCGGAACGTGGTGGCGCGGCATCCGCTGATCTGACCCTGGAGCTGCTCCGGGAATGGCTGTGGGTGGGTACCCAGGCCGGCCTCGCCCGCGCGACGCTCGCCCGTCGGTCGGCGTCGGCGCGCAGCTTCACCGCCTGGCTGGCGCGGGCCCGCGACGACAGCGTGGATCCGGCCGCTCGCCTGCGCTCGCCGAAACCTGGCCATACGCTTCCCCGCGTGATCACCCACACCCAGATGAACGAGTTGCTCGAACTGCTCACGACCCGCGCGCACGGGGGAGTGGAGGCCGGCGGTAGGCCAGATGGCGCCGAGTCCGGGACCCGCATCGATCGCGAACCTGCCGTGCGTGATCTGGCCGTGCGCGATCTGGCTGTGCCTGATCTGGCTGTGCGCGATCTGGCGATCGTCGAACTGCTCTACGCCTCGGCCCTGCGTGTTTCCGAACTCGTCGGACTCGACGTCGCCGACGTCGACCTCGAGCGGTTGACCGTGCGGGTCACGGGCAAGGGCTCCAAGGAGCGCGTGGTGCCGTTCGGCGTGCCGGCGCAGCGTGCGATCGTGCGCTACCTCGGCCAGGCCCGCCGCTCGCTCGTGGAACACGCGTCGAGCTCGGGCCCGACGTCAGCGGACGGCACCACCGTACCCGGCACCACCGCGTTGTTTCTTGGCCGTCAGGGTCAGCGTCTGGGCACACGCGGGGTCTACCGACTGGTTGCCACCCTGCTCGCCGAGGTTCCCGGAACCGGTCCGGCGGGTCCCCACGCCTTGCGTCACACCGCGGCCACCCACCTTCTCGACGGCGGCGCCGACCTGCGGGCCGTGCAGGAGCTGCTCGGACACGTCAGCCTCGGCACCACCCAGATCTACACGCACGTCTCCGCCGAACGTCTCAAGGCCAGCTACGGACTGGCCCACCCCCGCGCCTGATCGCCGGCGTTGCTATGGTCGCGCTGACACATCAGTACGGCGCGCCGTTACGGGCCGGCCGGAAGTAACACGGCCCGCTGCAAGCAGCCGAGATAGAGCAGCGGCGACACGTAGTTCCCGTGCAGGCGTACCCCCAGGTGCAGGCAGCCCGGCGGGCAATGACCGCCCGTCGCCACAGTTCCGATCTGCTGCCCGGCCTGCACCCGGTCGCCCTCGGCCACGAGCGCCAGCACCGGCTCCACCGTTGTGATCAGATCACCGACCTGGGTGATGGAGAGCACCGGTCGATCAACGACCACGCCGGCGAATGATACGACGCCGTCGTGCGGAGCCAGCACGGCATCGCCGGCCTGCGCCGTCAGGTCGATGCCGCGATGACCGGCAGCATAGGGCGTGACCGGCGCAATGAACGGGGCGATCACCCGGTGCGGCTCCGGGAGCGGCCAGTGCCAGCCATCCGCTGCCGGCGTCACGACCGCCGGGGGAACCGCTCTCGGCGTGGCAAACGGACTCCCGAGAAGAATGAGCAGCATCACAGCGGATGCCGCCAGGCGGCGAATCGCGAGATTGCGTAACGTATGCATGGGGCCAGCCTGGCCGGGTGGCGCCTCGGGCGAACAGCTCGTGGGCGCATTCGTGCAGAGGACATAAGGACCGCTGCGGTGGAGGAGCTGTTCTCCTGCAGTCCGGTCTCGACTACCCGGCCGACGGTGGTATGCTATCCCCAGCAGCGCTTTGTGCGCTGACTACGCGTGCCCATTTGGCCGCCATGTCCAATCGGTCCCGTACAGCCAGATTCATGCACAGCGAATCTTGCAGGTACAGGGCGGACATGTGCCGGGCACCAGGAGTGATGATCGACCGATCATCGCACAAACCGATTGGTGTGCGTGCAAGCGCGCATCAGAACAGGAGTACGGCACATGGCCGTCGTAACCATTCGCCAGCTGCTTGACAGCGGCGTGCACTTCGGGCACCAGACCCGCCGTTGGAACCCGAAGATGAAGCGCTTCATCTTCACCGAGCGTTCCGGCATCTACATCATCGACCTGCAGCAGTCGCTCGGGTTCGTTGACAAGGCCTATGACTTCGTCAAGGAGACGGTTGCCCACGGCGGCACCATCCTCTTCGTTGGCACCAAGAAGCAGGCCCAGGAATCCATTTCAGAGCAGGCGCAGCGCGTAGGTCAGCCCTACGTCAACCAGCGCTGGCTCGGTGGACTCCTCACCAACTTCCAGACCGTTTCCAAGCGTCTGGCCCGCATGAAAGAACTCGAAGAGCTCGACTTCGAAGACACCGCCAAGAGCGGTTTCACGAAGAAGGAAATGCTCATCAAGAAGCGCGAACTCGTCAAGCTGCACAAGAGCCTCGGCGGTATCCGCAACCTCACGAAGACCCCGTCTGCGCTGTGGGTTGTTGACACCAACAAGGAGCACCTCGCTATCGACGAGGCGCGCAAGCTCGGCATCCCCGTCATCGCCATCCTCGACACCAACTGCGACCCCGACGACGTGCAGTACCCGATCCCGGGCAACGACGACGCCATCCGCTCCGTTGGCCTGCTGACCCGCATCATCGCGGACGCAGCAGCCGAGGGCCTGATCCAGCGCCACGCCAAGCCGGAGGCCGAAGTTGAGCCCCTCGCCGCGTGGGAAGCTGAACTGCTTCAGTCCTCCGACGCCGAAACCACCCCCGCGCAGTCCTCTGCCGAGACCGAGAAGGTTGCCGACGCTACCGTCGCCGCTGACGAGGCCGTCGTTGCAGAGCCCTCCGTTACCATCGCCGACGCTGTCGCCGACTCCGACGTTGCCGCCGTACTGGCTGCCGTCGCCGATGAGCCGACCGTTGCCGCCGAAGAGACCAAGTAAGGAACCCGGTATGGCAAACTTCACACTCGAAAACGTCAAAGCTCTCCGCGAGAACCTCGGCACCGGAATGGTCGACACCAAGAACGCCCTCGTTGAAGCCGACGGCGACATGGACAAGGCCATCGAGATCCTGCGTCTCAAGGGTGCAAAGGGCAACGCCAAGCGCGCTGACCGCTCCACCTCTGAGGGACTCGTCGCTGCCAAGGAAATCGGCACGACCGCCTACATGATCGAACTCGCCTGCGAGACCGACTTCGTCGCCAAGGGTGACAAGTTCGTCGTTCTGGCCGACAAGGTGCTCGACGCGATCGCCGCCGCTGGCGCGACCACCGTTGAGGCTGGACTGGCCGCAACGGCCGGAACCCAGACCGTTGCCGAGCTCATCGACGGCGAAGCGGCCATCATCGGCGAGAAGTTCGAACTTCGCCGTGTTGCCGCCGTCACCGGCGAATCGTTCTCGATCTACCTGCACAAGACCAGCAAGGACCTGCCCCCGCAGGTCGGCGTTGTTCTCGGCTTCTCTGGAGCCGACGTGGAGACCGCTCGCAGCGTCGCCCAGCACATCTCGTTCGCTAACCCCGAGTACCTCGCGGCCAGCGATGTTCCTGCTGACCTGGTGGAGACCGAGCGCAAGATCGTCACCGAGATCTCGAAGAACGAGGGCAAGCCGGAGGCGGCACTGCCCAAGATCGTTGAGGGACGCGTCAAGGCGTACCTCAAGCAGGTCGCCCTGCTCGAACAGGACTACGCCAAGGACAACAAGTTGTCCGTTGCGAAGGTCCTCGACGATGCAAAACTGACCGTGTCGGGCTTTGCCCGGTTCAAGGTCGGCGCCTAACAACAAATGACGGAGGTCGGATTGCGAAAGCGATCCGGCCTCCGTTTTTGTGTGTGCCCCCTGGGGTCCGCGCACGCTCTTGGTAGTTTGGTAACACCCCACTTCGGAAGGCCCCGCACGACATGACTGACACGGCCAGCACGCACACCCATAACAGCCCAGCCAGTACTTTTTCTGGACCGGTCAGCCCCACCGCTATCGTCAAGAAACGACGAGTGCTTCTGAAATTGTCGGGTGAGGCTTTTGGCGGCGGCGCCGTCGGAGTCAACCCGGATGTCGTCAGCTCGCTGGCCCGTGAAATCGCCGAGGGCGCCAAGCAGGTTGAGGTCGCCATCGTCGTCGGCGGCGGCAACTTCTTCCGCGGCGCAGAGCTCTCCCAGCGCGGCATGGACCGTGGCCGCGCCGACTATATGGGCATGCTCGGCACCGTCATGAACGCACTGGCCCTGCAGGACTTCCTGGAGCAGGCCGGCGCTGAAACCCGGGTGCAGTCCGCGATCTCGATGACCCAGGTCGCTGAGCAGTACATTCCGCGCCGCGCCGAGCGTCACCTCGAAAAGGGCCGCGTCGTCATCTTCGGCGCCGGCGCCGGCCTGCCCTACTTTTCCACCGACACCGTCGCTGCCCAGCGCGCCCTCGAAATCGACGCTGACGTCGTGCTCGTGGCAAAAAACGGTGTCGACGGCGTCTATTCCGACGACCCACGCACCAACCCCGATGCGCAGAAGATCCACCACATCACCTACCTCGAGGCGCTGCAGCGCGGGCTCAAGGTGGTCGACTCCACCGCTTTCAGCCTGTGCATGGACAACCACATGCCGATGCAGGTCTTCGGCATGGCCCCGGAAGGCAACGTCACCGCCGCCATTCTGGGCACCGATCTGGGCACGCGCGTCTCCAACTAGAATTATCCCACCACCAATAAAGGAGTCACCGTGATCGCGGATGTTCTTTCCGACGCCACTGCGCGCATGAACCGGGCCCTCGAGGCCGCCAAAGATGATTTTGGAACCGTGCGCACTGGGCGTGCCAACCCGCAGATGTTCGCGAAAATCCTGGTGAGCTACTACGGCACCATGACCCCGCTGGAGCAGCTTGCTTCCCTGCAGAACCAGGAAGCCCGCACCATGCTGATCGGCCCGTATGACAAGGCGGCCCTGCGCGACATCGAGATCGCCATTCGCGACACTCCGAACCTGGGTGCCAACGTCGGCAACGACGGCACCACCATTCGTGCGACCCTCCCAGAGCTCACCACGGAACGCCGCAAGGAATTCGTGAAAATCGTCAAGGCCAAGGCAGAGGATGCCCGCATCTCGGTGCGAAACATCCGTCGCAAGGCCAAGGATGAGCTCGACGCCCTCAAGAGCGAGGTCGGCGACGACGAGGTCGGTCGGGCCGAGAAAGAGCTGGAGCTGATCACCAAGAGCCACGTAGACGGCATTGATGACGCGTTCAAGCGCAAGGAAGCCGAACTCCTCGAGATCTAGGGAGCCTTTAGATGACCGAGAAACCCGGGAACGACCAGCCGCCGAGGCGCGGTCACGGTGTCAGTCGTGCCGAGTTTCGGGCGCAAGTGAAGACGACGCGGGCCGATTTTGAACGTCAGGTGCAAACTACCAAGGCTGATTTCGAGCGGCAGGTGCAGGCGACGCGTGCCCAGCTCGATGCCACCAATGAGCGCATTGAAGCCCGTACTGGGCGCAACCTCATTCTCGCGATACTGATCGGGCTCGTGCTCGGCGGTTCGATGTTGGTCAGCCTCATCATCGTCAAGCAACTGTTCATGATCTTCGCGGTCGTGATCGTCGCCTTCTGTGCCTTCGAGCTGGCCCAGGCGCTGCGGCACGCCGGACGCAACGTTCCGCGTATCCCGGTCGTCATCTCTGCCGTCGCGATCGTCCCGGCCGCGTTCTACGGCGAGGCGACCGGACAGTGGCTCGTGATGCTCGGCGGGATCGTGCTGATCGCCCTGTGGCGGCTGGCGCTTCTGGTGATTCCGTCCCATCGCGCCCCGGCCCGGTCCATTGTCGGCGACGTGGGCGGCGGCATCCTGATTCAGGTCTATGTCGTGTTCCTGGCGAGCTTCGCCGTGCTGCTCGTCGCCCAGCCCGAGGGGCAGTGGTGGGCGCTCGCCTTCCTGATCCTGGTTATTTCCGCCGATACCGGGGCCTACGTCAGCGGGCTTAATTTTGGCAAGCATCCGATGGCACCCTCGATCAGCCCCAAGAAAACCTGGGAAGGCTTTATCGGTGCCGGCTTGATCTGCATGATCGCCGGCGTTCTGCTGTCCATCTTCATGCTGGATCAGGAGTGGTGGTTCGGGCTGGTCTTCGGCGTCGTGATTCTGCTCACGGCGACGTTCGGCGATCTGGCCGAATCGCTGATCAAACGCGACCTTGGTATCAAGGACATGAGCTCCTGGCTCCCCGGGCACGGCGGTTTTCTGGACCGGCTGGACTCGATCCTCCCGTCGGCTGCCGCGGCCTACGCCCTCTACCTGGTCTTTGCGTGAGCCGAACCGATTCGCCCCCCGTCAGCACAACCGAGACAATGAGGCTATGAGCACCATATTTCCCCGAGTGGCCAAGAAAACTCTCGGCTACAACGTGAGTCAGGTCGATACTTTTCTGGCCGCGGCCCGACGCGCCTACGATCGGCCCGACCTGACCGACAATGAAACGGATGCCGACACCGGCGTCGTCGAGTCCGGCTTCGAATCAGTGGACGAGATCGCTGTCCGCAATGGCGCTGACCGCCACGAGAGCCCGGCACCGGGCACCGGCCCGAAGGGGACCGAGGCCATCCACGCCATCGTCGCGGACAAGGCCGCCGCTGAAGCTGAGCGTACCGGCGCGACCTTGACGGCCGAAGCCATTCGACACACCGCCTTCGCCATGCACAAGGGCGGATATTCGCCGGAACATGTCGACGCGGCACTGGAGCGGCTCGAAGACGCCTTTGCCGCCCGGGAACGCGATCACGCCTCGCGCACCGGGGGAGAGCAGGCCTGGATGGTCGACGCCGAGAAGACCGCCTCGGTACTTGTTGCCCGCCTCAGCCGTGCGCCCGGGCACCGGTTCACCCGTACCAGTGTGCTCGCGGTTGGTTACAAACGGGTCGATGTCGATCGGTTCGCAAACAAACTGGTGAAGTATTTTCTGGACGGTCGTGAGCTTACCGTCGACGAAGTACGAACCGCCGTTTTTCGCCCTGAACGGGGCGGATACCGCGAAGGCCAGGTCGACCTGGTGCTCGACAGCGTCGTCGACGTGATGCTGGCGGTACGTTGATTTGGTGACCGTTATCTGGCCGTTACCAAAGATGTGGGCTAGGGTCATCTAGTAATGGGTAGGCATCTGCAACTAATCGAGTCCGTCCCGGCCAAGGCGCGGCCGCCGGTTCGTCGAACTCGGCGTCGGGCCAAGCCGACTCACTTTCTGTTCGGATTCACCGCCGCCTTCGCGTTTGTGCTCGTGACCGTCGTCGATCCCTACTCGGGTGCCACTGCATCCCCCTACTTTCAACTCGCCGGCAGCACCACCAACGAGGGGCCGGCCCAGGCCGTGCTCGTGGCCGGCAGCTACACCAATACCATCACTCGCGACGGCTTCACCGTCACCGAGAAGCCCAAACCGGTTCCGGTGGTCGTCGCCGTGGAAAAGAAGCGAAGCGTCACCGCCCCGTCCGCCGCTGTGCCGGATCCCGGCTCGGCTCAGGCTTACGCCTACGACGCTGTCGCGGGTCGCGGCTGGGGCGAAGACCAGTACAACTGCCTGGTCTCGCTGTGGCAGAAGGAATCAGGCTGGCGCGTGAACGCCGAGAACAGTTCGAGCGGCGCCTACGGCATCCCGCAGGCGCTTCCCGGCTCCAAAATGGCCACGGCCGGTGACGACTGGGCGACCAACGCCGGAACACAGATCGAATGGGGCCTCAGCTATATAACCGGCCGCTACGGCACCCCGTGCGGTGCGTGGGGCAAGTCCCAGGCTTCCGGCTGGTATTAGCCCCAACCCTTCTGATTTATGGCGTCGTCGGGCAGCAACCTAGACTGTTGTGATGGCGCGCAGCAATCGACCCCGAGGCCGCAAGAGCGCTCCGCGAGACGATGGCGAAGGCGCTGACCTGAACGACCTGCTGGCGAGCTGGCGCCGCAGCGAGGTGCGCCGCGACGGACTGTGGCACGTTCAACCGGTGCCGGCCAAGCACGCTGCGAAGACCTATCTGTGTCCCGGCTGCACCCTCGACATCGCGCCCGGTACAGCGCACATGGTCGCCTGGCGCGGAGACGGAGTGCTCGGCGATGCGGCCGACCTGGCCAACCGGCGCCACTGGCACACTCACTGTTGGAGAATCAAATGACCGAGGAGACGTCCGTGACCCTACCGGTCGACATTCGTGGCGGCATCGAACTGCCCGCCAGCATCGAGCACATCGAACTGAAAACCAGCGATGGCCTCACCCTGGTGGGGGAGTTGGCGACCCCGATCGGGCGTACGCCGGTGGCGACGCTCGTGACGCTGCATCCGCTGCCCACGGCCGGTGGATTCATGGACTCGCACATTCTGCGCAAGGCGGCCAACCGCCTGCCGGCGATGGCCGATCTGGCCGTACTGCGCTTCAACACCCGCGGGACCTCGTCGCCGCGCGGCACCAGTGGCGGTGACTTCGGGGAGGGCATCACCGAACGCGCCGACGTGGCCGCGGCGATGGCCTTCGTCGCCGAACGCCAGCTGCCCAATCCGTGGCTGGTCGGCTGGTCCTTCGGCACTGAGCTCGCCCTCAAGTACGGGCTGGAGCACCCGATCCGCGGCGCCATTCTGCTGTCACCGCCGCTGCACCGCACGACGAAGGCCGAACTGGCCGCGTGGGCCGGGAATGAGCGGCAGCTGGTCGCAGTCATTCCCGAATTCGACGATTACCTGCGACCGGATGCTGCTCGCTTGCGGTTCGCGAGTGTGACCAGCCTTCGGTTCGTCGCCGTCGAGGGCGGCAAACACCTCTGGGTCGGTGAAAAACTGACCCGGCGGGTTCTCACCGAGATCGTCGCCACCGTCAACCCCGCCGCGCTGCCTCTACCCATCGAATGGACGGACGGCCTGCGCGACCCGTCCTAAGCCGGTTGTAGCAGCTAGAGCTCGTTCTGGCGGGGGATGACGACCTGCTTGACGATCATGATGACCGACGCGGCGACCGGGATGGCGATCAGCGCGCCGAGAATGCCGAGCAGGTTGCCGCCGGCCAGGGCCGCAATCACCACGACAGCGCCCGGAACCGACACAGCGCGGCTCATGATGTTTGGGCTGAGAACGTATGCTTCCACCTGCATATAGATGAGGTAGTAGATGGCGGCGGCCAGCGCGGTCTGGGGTGAGCTGCCGATCTCGGGAATCAAACAGGTCAGCACGATGATGACCGAACCCGAGATGGTACCGACGAGCGGAACGAGCGAGAGCAGAAAAGCGATGAAGGCGAGCAACGCCGGAAACGGTGCGCCGATGATCGAGAGAAAGATGAAGCTCAGCACGCCGTTCACCGAGGCGAGCGCGGCCTGTCCAACGATGTAGCGGCCGACGGCCGTGGTGATCTGCTCACTGATATCGGTGAACCGCTCCCGCTTTGACGCGGGAACCAGCTGGTAGGTGGCACGCTTCATGCTGTTGAGGGAGGCGGTGAAGTACAGCGTGAGAATGAGAATGATGAGGGCACCGAACAGGCCACCGACAAACGCGAGGCCCGACTGAACGATCGTGGTCGTGATGTTGGTGAGGTTGCCGCCCAGAGAATCGGTGACGGTCTTGGTGATCCCAGTGATGTCGAGGCCGGGAAACTGCTCTTGCAGATCACTCAGAAACGTTGAACTGTTCACCGCCTTGACCAGATCCGGAATGAGCTGGGACAGCTTGGAGACCTGGTCGACGATGATCGGAGCGATTGCGAACACGACACCGGTGAGCACACCGAGCACGGCGGCGACCACGGTCAGAATGGCCGCCCAGCGGGGAAACCGCTTCTTCTCCAACCAGGAGACGGCCGGGTCGAGGCCGAGCGCAATGAACAGCGCGGCTCCCACGTAGATGATGATCGTCTGCAGGGTGATCACCGAAGTGATGATCAACAAGCCGAGGCCTACGCCCAAGGTGCCGACGAGTCCGAACCGAAACGCATTCTGAATTTTCACGGGTCGTCTCCAGGAGTAGGGAATTACTCGGCTGCGACCCGTTCGGCCTGGGTCAAAACGCTGCGCAGGCTTTCAAAGTACCCCGCTACGGCATCGCGCTCAATTCTAATCTGCGCCATGCGATCTTCGGCGTCAGCGACCAGGGCACGCGACCGTGTCGTCGCGTCCTCGACGAGGGCCGAAGCGCTGGTCTGGGCGTCGTGCAGAATGCGCGCGGCAGTCTCGTTGGCGTGGTCCTTGTTGGCCTTGGCCTCCGCCCGGGCTCCCGTGTCCAGCTGCTCGTTGAGCGCACGCAGTTCGAGCGTACGCTCAGTGGTCTCGGCGAGCTGCCCGGCGGCATCCGTCTGGAATTTCTGCGCCAGTGCCACCGCCTCCTGGTGCGAGGTGAGGTGTTCCTGCTCTGCTTCGTCGCGGCGGGCTTTCAGCTCGACATCGAAGTCGGCTCGGGCCTGGTCGATTTCTCTGGCCAGCTGGGCGGCCTCGTGCTGGCCGGTCTTCCGGGTCGCGGCGAGCTCGGTTTGTACGTCGATGCGGGCCTGCTCGGCCTCGGCCTCGGCCTCGAGGCGGGCTTGCTGGTTGTCCCTGGTCAGGTCGGCGCCGGCCTGTTCCACGTCGGCGGCCAGGGCGGCACGTGCCTGCTCGATCTCGCGATCGGCCGTGACGCGCTTGCGCTCGAGGTCGCGGGCGAGGTCAGTCTGGGCCTGCGCGCTTTCGACCTCGGCGACTGCGCGGGCCTGCTCGATCTCGCGGGCCACGTCGATGCGGCCCTGTTCCACCTCGGCGGCGAGCAGGGTGCGTGCCTGCTCGGCTTCGTGTGCGCGGCTCAGGCGGGCTTCTTCGGTGTCGCGCGCGAGATCCACACGAGCTTGGTCGGTTTCGGCAGCCAGTGTTACGCGGGCCTGGTCGGTTTCCTGTTTGAGGGTCGCGCGCTGCTGGTCGAGTTCCAGCGCTACTTCGGCGCGAATAAGTTCTGTTTCGCGCGTCAGGCCGGCCGCTTCTTCGCGAGCCTCGGTGGCATCACGCTGCGCGACGACGCGCACCTCGGCGGCTTCGCGATCCGCTTCAGAGCGGATGGCCGACACCTCACGTTTCACTGTGGCTCGGGCCTCGGCCGCCTCGGTGGCGACAGAGCCACGAATCAGCGAGGCGTCCCGGGCAGCGTCCTGCATGACCCTCGCCTGCTCGTCCTGGGTACGTGCGCGTAAATCATCCGTTTCAATGCGAGCATCGTCGAGCAGTCGGCGAGCTTTGACGGCGGCGTCGGAAAGGGTGCGCTCGGCCTGCTCAGCGGAATTCCGTCGCAGCTGCTCGACCTCGTCGCTGGTCGTGGCGCGCAGTTTCTCCGCGTCGATATCGGCCTGGGCGATGACGCGGGTGGACTGTTCCTCGGCGACGCGAAGGGTGTTTTCCAGCTTTGTGCCCAGACCGGAGAACGTGGGACTGCCGACCTCTTCGATCTCGGCGGTGAGGTCATCGATGCGCGCGGCCAATCGTTTGACCTCGCGGCCGGCCTCAGCATTTTGGGTATTGGCCTGGATGAGTTGTCGGCGCAGGGATTGAACAGCCTTGGCGACCTCATCCTTGTCATAGCCACGAAAGACCTGGGTGAAATCGGCGTCGTCGTCAGACACTTGTACTCCTTACACGCGGGGCTCGGCCCCTCAATGGATCGTGCATTACGGGGCACCCGACCAATTTTAGTGTGTTGGTGCCCCGCACGGTACGCGCCGGCTGCCAAATGGAGGCTGAACGGTTATTAGGCTCCTTTCAGGCGAACGGAGTAACGTTGAAAATCGTGTCTGAGGACTTTCAGTCACGTGGTTCAGCCAAAGTGACTGAACAGTACCAACCAGCTCAATTGCTGAAGGGTGATACGTGCGTTTTGTTCTAGCCATCGTGGCATTCGTGCTTGCCGCCGTGATGATCGTGCTCGGCATCGCGCAGCGAACTATCCTGCTCGAACCAGCCTTCAGCTCACTAACCTCGACCGCCACCGGCGAGACTTTGTACACCGTGATCGACCCGAGCGCCCTCGCGGCCTCCCCGGGGAGCCAGACGATCAACGTACGCGGCGAGGGACCCATCTTTTTGGCCTACGGGCGCTCCGAAGACGTGGCCGCGTGGATCGGTGATGACGCCTATGCCACCGTGGCACTGAGCGAAAAAACGGGCGAACTGACCTCCACTGTCACGGCTGCCGTCGAACCCGACACGGACGACGACAGCTCGGATGAGCCGGTTGCCGCCGATGCTGCCGAGCCCCTGATCGTCAATCCGGCCGGTTCCGACCTGTGGCTCGAGGAGGTCAGTGACACGGATTCGTTGACGACCACGCAGACCCTCCCGGAGGGTATCTCGGTGCTCGTTGCTTCGGACGGGGTCGAACCGGCGCCCGCGAACATCCGTTTGTCGTGGGCGTCGGATAATTCCACCCCGTGGGCCGGCCCGCTGCTTGCCGGCGGCGCCCTGTTGCTGCTGTTCGGACTCGTGTTGTACCTGCTGGCCCTGTTGCACCTGCGCCGGTCCCGGCGACCGCGCCGCAACGTTCCGCGCGGACCGCGCCTGCCGCGGCTGCCGCGCGCACCCCGGCCGAAGGCCATCAAGGCCAGTCAGATCACCTCGTCGCGCCGCGGTATCGCCCGTCGCACCGCGATCCTGCCGATGATTTTGGTGTCCGGTCTCGCTCTAAGCGGATGCTCGGCCGATCTCTGGCCGGATTTCAGCGCAACGACGACGGAAACGGCGACCCCGACCCCGACTCCGGTGTCTACCGACTCGGTCGAAGCGGCCGCCGAGCTGGCACCGCCGGCCGTCACAGTCCCGCAGCTTGAAATCATCATGGGCGAGATTTCGCTCCTGACAGCGGATGCCGATGCGAACCTCAACGCGGACACTCTCGCGACCCGGTTCACCGGACCCGCGCTGGAACAGCGCTTGGCCAACTACGCGATTCGGGCGGTCGACGCGACAGTGCCGCCACTGCTGGCCTTGCCGGGGGCCCCACTCACCTTCACGCTGCCGCAGCAGACGAATTCCTGGCCGCGAGTGGTGATGACGGTGATTCAGAACGAAACGGATGCCGAGATTCCACCGACCGCAATTATTCTGCAGCAGGAATCACCGCGGGCGAATTACCTCATCGAGTACGCCTTCCAGCTTGAGCCGGCTGCGCGAGTGCCCGAAGTTGCTCCGGCCCTGATCGGGGCGCCGGCGATCGCGCCCGACAACAAACTCCTGCTCTTGCCGCCGAACGAATTGGCCGCGGCCTACGCCGATGTGCTTCTGCAGGGCGCTGCGAGCCCGTCCGTCGACCTGTTCGAAGACGAAGTGGATGCCTTCCGCGCCCAGTTTGACGCCAGTCGCGCCGACCGGCAGGCGACCCTGCCCGCCACCGCATCGATCGAATTCGGCACGGCGGCGGGGGACGGCAGCACTGTCGCCCTGGCCACCAACGACTCGGGCAGCATCGTGGCGGTCAGCGTCAACGAGACCGAGATCGTCAAACCGATCAATGACGGTGCCACGGTCAGCCCGAGCGGGGCCGCCAGCAAGGCACTGTCGGGAATCTCGTCGTCGTCGAAGGGCATTCTCAACACCTACAGTGACCAGCTGTTGTTCTACGTGCCGACGGCCGGATCGAGCGAAAAAATCATCCTCCTGGGCTTTGCTCAGGGCCTCACCCAATCTGCGGAGCTTCCATGACCAACCTGCCCCCGTCCGGATCCAACCTGCGCGGAGCGGTTGACCTTTCCTCGCTCGTCAACCGTGGCCAGGCGGCAGCGCCCGCGACACCCGGTGCCGCGGCGGCACCAGCGGCTGCTGGCGCGCCCGCCGGTGTCGTGCCGGTGCCGAGCCTCGTGCTCGACGGCACCGACGTGAACTTCGGTGAGCTGCTCGAGCTGTCCTCGCGCGTTCCGGTTATCGTCGGTCTTTGGGCCTCGCGGAGCGAACCGTCCACGGCGCTGATGACCGTGCTGGAGAAGCTGATCACCGATCTGGCCGGCCGGTTCGTACTGGCCCGCGTCGACATCGACGCCAACCCCCAACTCGCCCAGGCGTTTCAGGCCCAGTCGGTGCCCACGGTCGCCGCCGTCATTACCGGCCAGCCGGTACAGCTGTTCAACGGCCCGCTGGCCGAGGAGCAGATCAGCGACGTGCTCGGCCGCGTGCTCGAACTCGCTGCCCAGCAGGGCGTGACCGGCACGGCCGAGGCGCCGGCCGCCGCCGCAGACGGAGAACCGGCCGAGGTCGTCGAAGAGCCCCTGCCGCCGCACCACCTCGAGGCCTATGCCGCGATCGAGGCCGGCGATTATGCGACCGCGCAGAGCGAATACCGCACGGCGATCGCCCAGAACCCGAATGACACCATGGCCGTCGCCGGCCTTGCCCAGGTCAGCCTGCTGGCCCGCCTGCAGGGCAAAACGATCGACCAGATTCGGAACGGTGCCGCTTCTTCTCCCGACGATCTCGACGCGCAGCTGCTGGTTGCCGACCTCGACCTGTCCGGTGGGCACATCGAGGACGCCTTCGACCGACTGCTGAGCCTGTTTCCGGCCCAGCCAGCTCCCGGCCGCAACGCTATTCGCGAGCGCATCCTCGAACTGTTCGAGGTCATCGGCCAGGACGACCCCCGGGTCCCGCCGACTCGCTCTCGGCTGACCGCCCTGCTCTACTAGCGTCCTGCGGCGGAAGCCTGGCGCTTCACGGATTCGGGGACCTGTTTCAGATTAAGGACCTGAGGTTCGCGGCGACTGCTGCACGAATGGATGCCGCCGCCGACGTATGAGTCGAAGGCGCCGGTCACCTGCTGCGCGAAGCAGGTGACCGGCTGCCGGTCGGAAGCGTCAAAACCGTCTCTGACCAAGGCGGGTGGCCTGCGAAACCGGCCATACCCGTTGGTCGAGCCTACCGAGACCCCCAGGGATCAACGATGGCTACCTGCGAAACACGACGACTTCCGTTGGTCGAGCTTGCCGAGACCGCCATCGACTAGCCTGAGCCGGTCTCGACAACGCGCGCTCTGCCCGAATGCATCTTCGCACAGATATCCAAACATATCTGAGAATCTCTCGACTTAGGCCTCGGTTTTTGGTACACTTCTTCTATGAGCCAGAGCGGCGACACTCCCCAG
>NZ_SOGF01000059.1:0-25284 GCF_004402355.1 Cryobacterium sp. TMS1-20-1
GACACCAAATCCGACAACCGACGGTCAGAGACCGGCTTCACCCACCCTGTACGCGCCATACCCACAACGTAACACGGAGATGCTTAACTGAACGGTATTGAGGCTAAGACGATTACACGCAGAGAAGCTGAACTCGACATTAATGGTGAGGATTGGGTGAAAACTCCTCTCGAGATGGAGAGGAAGACACGGGAAACCGGCCCCGTTACCTGGACCGAGTCCAACGGCGGCCACTGGCTGGTCAGTCACGCCGATGCGGTTTCTGAGGGGCTGCGTGACGCCTCGAATTACTCCACCGAGAAGTTTACCAAGGAGGACGGCGAGCCTGGTGGCGGGGTTATGATCCCCACGGTGCCCTTCTACCGCTACCTGCCGAATGAGTCTGACCCGCCCCAGTGGGATGTATTTCGTAAGAGCATCGCGCAGCATCTCTCGCCAGCTTCGGTTCAGAGCTTGCAGCCGCTGCTGGACAGTTATGTGACAGAGGTGATCGATCACATGATCGAATTGGGCGAGGCAGATTTTGTGATGCAGGTGGGCAGCCCCATTACAGCCCTGATCACCTTGCACCTCCTCGGCCTGCCCCCGACCGACTGGCATTTTTATGCTGGACCAATCCACGCGCTCTTCGCCGCCCCCGAGACAGCGGGCCCTGGAGTCGCTGCGATCCAGGTGCGTTTGGCGCAGACGATCCAAGATCGCAAAGCACTGCCCGAGCGAGGTCTCGTCGACGACCTGATCGCCCAGCAGGCCGATGGTAAGGCACTGACAGATGACGACATCAAGGATTTGGTTTTCGACGTGATGGTGGGCGGGTTCGACACGGTCGCCGGCTTGATGGCCGGAGCTATACAGTGGCTGCAGGACAAGCCGGAGATAAAGCAGCGTCTGATCGAGGATCAAGCCTTCCTGCGGAGTGCCAACGAGGAATTCCTTCGCTACATCAGCCCGGCTGTCGGCCTCAGTCGTACCGCCACCTGCGATTACACGATCGCGGATCAGGAGATCAGTGCCGGCGATCGTATCTACTTCATGTACCGATCAGCCAACTGGGATCCGGAGGAGTTCGAGAGCCCCGAGGAGCTCGACCTCGAGCGCATGCCGAACCCCCACGTCGCTTTTGGGTCGGGGATACACCGCTGCGTCGGATCGAACCTCGCCCGAGCTGTGTTCCGTACGGTCATCCCTGAGTTCCTCTCTCGAATCCTCGATTACGAAGTCGTCGAGTTCGAGCAGTACAGGCTGACGAACAACAACGCGGGGTTCGCGAAGATGATCATGCGCTACACGCCGGGAACGAAGGTTCACGAAGAGCCGCTGTTCGATCACATCTAGTTGAAGGGTAACCATTCGCTATGACGTATGTGATCGCCAAGGGATGCTGCAATGATGCCTCGTGCATTTCGGTGTGCCCAGTGGATTGTATCCGGCCACGGCCGGGGGACCCCGAGTTCATGACGGCCGAGCAGTTGTACATTGACCCGTCAACGTGTATTGATTGCTCGGCTTGTGTTACGGCGTGCCCCGTGTCGGCGATATATGACGAGAACGACATGCCTGAAGAGTTCGACCTCTTCAAACAGATCAACGCTGACTATTTCGAGAAAAGCCCGCTAGACATCTCTCACCCGGCGCGGAAGAAGCGCCGTTCCCTCACAGAGCAACAACCCGTTCTGAGGGTTGCGATCGTCGGCGCGGGAGCATCAGGATGTTATGCGGCGGATGAGCTGGCTCGGATCGCAGGAGTCGAAGTCTCCGTGTTCGATAGGCGTCCGGTACCGTTCGGTCTGGTTCGAGGCGGGGTGGCGCCCGACCACCACAAGACGAAGGCGGTCGCGGATCAGTTCGAGAAAACGCTGCGTCGCCCTAACGTCACTAGCTATTTCAACGTAGACGTCGGCATACAAGTTACCCTCGATGAGCTACTGGAGTTCCATCACGCGGTCGTCTTCGCGGTGGGAGCCACCAGCGACAAGACGCTGGGAATCCCCGGAGAAGCCCTGGAAGGTTCCTATTCGGCTCGCCAGTTCGTCGCGTGGTATAACGGTGATTCGAGCGCCGCTGATCTCCCTGTGGATCTCTCAGGCCAGCGCGTGGTCGTCGTCGGAAACGGCAACGTATCCATGGATGTCGCGAGGATACTGGCAGCTCCGGTTGAGACATTCGAGCCGACGGACATGGCTGATCACGCGCTGCAAGCATTGCGGCACAGCGCCGTGCGCGAAGTCGTAGTCGTAGCTCGCCGCGGCCCGGTCGACGCAGCCCACACATTCTCGGAGCTGTGGCAGCTCACCCAGTTGGAGGGTGTTGACGTCGTTACTGATATCGCTGAGATCGATCATGACGTGGGTCGAGGAGATGGCGACGGGCAATTCGGCAGCGAGCGGAAACTCGCGATGAACACGGCGTTTGCACAGAATCCCGGTGACGATTCGCGCAGAAAGATCAGCCTCCGATACTATCTGACTCCGGAAGCAATCGGGGGAGATGGATCCGTCGAATCGATGACGTTTCGGAGTTCGGTGACGGGGGAGTTGGAGACGTTCCAGACCGGTCTCATACTTCGGGCTATCGGCTATAGGGCAGAGCCCATCCGCGGTGTCCCTTTTGACCCGGTGAGAGGCACGATCCGGAACATCGCCGGCCGCGTGACAACAGAGGGCGCGGAATCGCCGATTCATGGTCTGTATTGCACGGGTTGGGCTAAGAGGGGGCCCACGGGCGTCATCGGTACGAACAAGGTCGACTCGCAGCAGACCGTAGCTGCACTGTGCGAAGACTTCGAATCAGGCAACTTGACGGATCCGGCGCGATTGAACGACGACGTAGCTACCTTCATGAACGAGAAGCAGCCGGATCTCGTTAGCTTCGCGGGATGGCAGCGTATCGACGCGGCGGAGAGGGAGCGGGGAAGGATATCGACAGTGCCACGAACACGGAGCAAGCTCATCTCGGTCGACGCGCTGTTGGCCGCGTCACGTCTCTGAGACGTGGTTTCCAAGACGGCGGAGGCCGGCAATGACTGATCGACCTGGTGCGGGCGATGACCGCGTCCTCACTGGCATGGTCTGGGGAGTGAAGGCCAGCTTCCTTGGGTACCTGCTTCGGATGCCTGGTTCTAGGCAGAAGACTTGTTTTGGAGCCGGCGAGCTCGACACCGGCGAGTTCTACTTTTCGTTGGAAGACGACTCGTCGTTTGATCGTCTCACCATGACAGGCCTGCTCAAGTTCAGAGGGCTGGTAGAGCTAAGGGCGCACGGGGGAATGCTGAACGTTCAGCTCATTAATCCGTGGTTGGATATTTCGGTGCGACAAACGGTGCTGTCCGTGATCGACCGCGCACAGCCGGTCGATTCGGATGACCGCGTAGAACTCGTGACAGTTGCCATGCCAGCCCCCACGACGGACGGTGAGACCGTGATGTGGTCTGCCGCTGAAACGTACTTGGTGGACACGGCGGTTCCAATCTTCAACGACGTCTACCGACCACGAGAGCCGTTCGACCCGATAACAGTGCGAATTATGGCGTAACGCCTGGAGGTCTGGGGCGGCTGGTCCACTGAGACGTCGCGCCAGTGACCGCGTGAACTTCTGACCTGCCAGGCTTCGCCGGCGGGCGAGTAGGGCAAATGCGACCAATTCGAAGGCGACACTCGCCGCATCTGCGGGGCTGCTAGAGACAACGGGTGTGTGCCGTCGTCTCCGCCGTGACGCAAGTCCGTTCGGGACGGCGAAGGACAAGGCGGTCTGCCGGTTCCTGGGCTATCTGGACGCGGCAGACGAGGCGGGTATAGGCCATTTCGCGGCACTGGGCGTGCGGGACTTGTCGGGCTTCCAGCTGCGCCAACGCGGACTGCGGCGCAAGACCGTTGCCGCCATGAGGGCCTGCGTGGCGGACTTCCTGGCCTTCTTGGCCACCAACCCGCCGCTGATACGGCATAGTAGGAAACATAGATAGTGGTCCTGTTTTCAAACGGCAGGCGGTTTCTAGCGGTCGGCGTCAACACCGCCACGAGTCTCAGCCGCACCTGTGGTCGGTGGATGAGATTCGCAGGGTGCTGGCAGTGGCCGACCGTCACTCTGCCACGGGCAAACGTGACTACGCGATGATCTTGGCGACCGCGCGGCTCGGTCTGCGAATCTCGGACCGCCGTCAGCTTGAGCAGGGCGACTTGGACTGGTGAGCGAAGATGACGATGGTCCAGCACAAGACGGGCCGGCCGCTCCGCCTGCCGCTGGTGGAAGACGTGGGCTGGGCGGTCATCGACTACGTCCGCGCCATCGGTTATGCATCTTCCACCGGATCGGTCCCTGACAAAACGGGCAGACGAAACGTCCGTCGGGCGACCGCAGCCAGTCCAAATAGTCCAGACAAGCCTCATCGTCGCCAAAAATCAAGCAGGGAAATCCGCGTATCTAGCCGAATGGTCCTTTCCCGCTGCTGGCAATCTCGGACCCTACGTCGAGGGGCCGCGAAATGGAGAGCTCTTTTAAAGAATGGCGACCGCGTTGGCCGGCGAGCTGGCGCCGCCATGCAAAGCCATGGGGGCCGCAACGAAGAGGAAGTCATACTGTTCGCGGGCCGTGCAGGCGTCGGCAAGCGCGTCAAAATCGAGCAGCTCTGCCAGCGCGAAGCCGAGGCCGGGAATTAGCTTACGGTGCAGCCATCCACTCACGGCATCGCCGGGAGCGCTCTCCACCGCCGGATTGTCGGCCGCCACGGCCGCGATGCGCGCATCCCACAGAAAGCGCACCATATCGTCGTTCGCGGCGACCCCCGAGAACCTGAGACCCGCATCGGCCAGGCCCTCGGCACCGCGCAACTGGCGGAGACGATACTCGGCCAGCCATCCCAGCCGGAGGCACAAAATGTCGCCGGGCTGCAGCTCTGTGCCTTGGGCCGCCAGGATGGCGCGGATTTCATCTGCCTCAATGACCTGGCCGGCGAAAGGATCCCACGCTATCCCGGTGGTCTCTCGGTGGCGGGCGACGTCGACCAAGACGCCTCGCCCGGCGATCCCCCGAAGCCCCCAATGATGGACACCCAGCCGTTCGCGCGCCTCCTCGAGTTCAGTGATCCCGCCGTAGAAGCCGAACTCGCGCGCACGCACGTGCGCGAGTCCGTCCCACTGTGATCCCGACTGGGGGTTGAACTCACCCAGCTCGTCCTCGTATATGTTGCGACCCGTGCTTTGGAATTCATGTTTAATTGTCGGCCGTCCATTGAGGGGCGGTCGCAGTAGGGTGGAGTCGATCGACAGGGCGATCACCTGCCCTGACTGCACCCGGTGGGCTGCGTCCCGCACTGCGCTCTCGGCCAGGAAGTCGAGGGTGCCCAGTTCCCCTCGGAGTATGCCCCACGAGGTGCGTAGACCGAGCGCGTCAATGGTCGGTAGCTCGTCGTACGCAGGAACGTCCGGTGCCGTCATGCCGATCCATCCCCTGGGCTCGAATTCTTGACATAGCATATTGGATCAATCGTTTGTTTGACAAGTGCTGCGGTTGCCGCCATCATTCTGACACTCTATTCTTCTATCAACCGATTGGTTGTTATTAATGGAATGTAGAACCAAAATAAGGGGTACGGCATGAACAGTTTTCCTCGTTACGAAGATCTACCCCTGATCCCGGAACTGGGTGTCCGGCATTCGTGGGAGGTTCTCCCGGCCGATGCTGGCACCCTCTCTCGCATCCAACCGCAGCATGTGACGGATGCCGCCGGCCTGGTTTCGCAGGGATTGACGATTCCCCTCAACCTCCCCATTGACGCGTTCGACCCGCCATTGTTCGGCCGCGACCGCCTGCGTCACACCGTTGTCGAGGCCACTCGGATCGACGCGGAAGATGTGATCGACGCGTTCAACCCGCAAGGTTCCTCGCAGATCGACGGGCTCGCCCACGTGCGAGCGCGTGAATTCGGCTATTTCGGGGGGATCACCGAGCTCGACGAGGCTCGGCAGACGCTCGGGATGCACCATTGGGCGCGCCGGGGCATCGCCGGCCGGGCCGTGCTCCTAGATATGTCCGCCTATGCGCATTCTCAGGGCGACGATTCGGGCCCGTTCGTGGGAGTCGGCTACGACGTCGAGGCATTAGAGGCGGTGCTGCAGGCGCAATCTCTGAACCTGCGGGTCGGTGATATCTTGCTCATCCGCACGGGGTGGACGGAAAGATTTCTCGCCCTCTCGACCGAGGAGCGCCAAGCGGTCGCTGGTTGGAACGGCCTCCGGGCGGATGAGGCCATGGCTGAATTCCTATGGAACCACGGCGTTGCTTTGGTGGGAAGCGATAACCCTGCTGTGGAAAATGGTCCCGGGGACCGAGCCATCGGATCGCTCCACCGTCGGCTCTTGCCGACACTGGGGCTGCCCTTGATGGAACTCCTCGACTTCGAGCGGTTGGCGCAGACTTGCGCTGACCGCGGAGAGTGGGCGTTCTTCTTCGTCGCCGTGCCTATGAACCTCGAGGGCGCTGTGAGCTCTCCGGCGAACGCGATGGCCATCCTCTAGCGACTCGAAATCTGAGAACGAAAAAGGGCTATCCCCGGCACGTGCTTTACCGGAGATAGTCCTTTCGATCGCTGCTAGCAGATTAGATGACCTCGAAGTACTCGATGTCGCCGAGGCTTCCCGTTCGCCGGTCGCTCCACACTGCCCGTACCCGGGCACCAGGCGCGGCCAGAGTCTTGGCTTCGATTGGATCGACGCTTCCCACCATGTGGATCAACCGGGTGGATGTGCCATCGAGTACGATCTCCGCGTAGACGTATGGGGGCGCCAGACGCTGACCGACGAACTCCACATGTACGACCGAACTCGCCTGGATTGTTCCGATTGCGGCGATGTCCACCCATTCGGACGTCGGGGCGAAGCACACGTCGCAAACGGCACGGGGTGGTAGTAGCACCCGCGCGCACTCCGAGCACTTGATCCCCCGAATGCGGCGGTCGGACCTGACGCCATCGAAGAGCGTGCCGTAGTAGTACCCGTAGGCGTGCTCATAGTCCAGCGTCATCGAGTAGTCGATCTGCTGGATTGGCTCGGCCAAGTCCTGGGGCGTAACGCGAGGCGCGAACGATCTGGCGTTGCCGGCCACCCCGAACCCAGCAAGATCCAGGATGGTGCCAGTCGACTCGTCCGCCCACACAGCCTCGACGCGCATGCCGACGGAGAGATCGCTGGGCTCAATGCCGACGATCTTCTGTAGGAACCCACTGTCGGCTCCGTCGACGAGTACAAGGCCCAGGGTCCCCTTGCCGGTCGTCGTCCATGCCTGCAGAGTGCCCACCGGGGCGACTTCGACGAAAGCATCGGCCGGCTCTCCCGTCGTTCCGATGAAGTCCTGCGCCGGTACCAGGACGCTCGCGCCGTGACGCGACCCGATGAGCCGCCTATTGGCGAGTTCCGCGATGAAGATACCGGTCGCCTTGCCAGGGGTGAGTGTGTAGGGCATCTTGATCTGAGCAGAGAAACTGGTGAGCTTCTCGCTGCTATATTCTTCGCCAGCTAGGAGCTTCTCGCTGCTGCGTTGTTCGTCAACTATCGTCATTTCTCTTCCCGTCATCACTTCTCAGCGCCAAGAACAGCTACGCCGCGGAGGTTCGCCCAGCCGCCGCCCGCTTGAACGAGCGCGCGTTGGGCATCCGGTACCTGATGGTCACCGGCCTTGCCGGTCACCTGCATGGCCGCCTCGGCCAAGCGGATGAGAGCTGTCGCGCCAATGGGGTTGGCGCCCATGCACCCGCCCGACGGGTTTACGGGCAGCTCGCCGCCCATTGACGTCGCGCCTGACATGACCAGCTCCGCCGCTCCGCCAGCCGGACAGAGCCCGAGTCCCTCGTAGTAGCTCAGTTCAAAGCAGGTGTATGGTTCCTGAACCTCTGCCACGTCGAACTGGCGGAAAGGGTTGGTAATGCCGGCTTCCTTGTACACCCGCGCCGCAGCGATCTGCAGTGGCTCGGATTGGAGCATCGACCGGTCGGCGGAATTGTCTGCCTCGGCGTAATAGGCCATCCCCTGGATCCACGCGGGACGGTCCGTAATTGCCATCGCATCGTCGTCTGCGGCGAAGATCACGGCGCAAGCCCCATCGGAGATCGGGGGAACGTCGAGGCGCTTGATCGGCCAACACAGCGGCCGCGACGCGAGCACTTCCTCGACGGTGACCTCTTTCTTCATGTGGGCCTTGGGGTTACTCATAGCGTTGTGGCGGTTCTTCACAGCAACATGGGCGGCCGCCTCCTCGGTGTGTCCGAGCGCCGTTATTCGTGCATGCCAGTAAGCCGCCGCGAAGCCCATAATGCCTACCGCGAACTCCCGACCCCAAAATGGGTCGTAGAGCGTGGAGATCGAGGCCTGCAGGGCGCCCTCGGAGAGCTTGTCGTAGGCCACAACCAGAACCCGGCGAGCGGCGCCTCCCTTGATTTGGTTGATCGCCGTGAGCGCTCCGGCAAGGCCGGTTCCGCCGCCGCTGGTGACGCGAACGACCGGCTTATAACGGGCTCCCAGCGCATCGACCAACCACTTCTCGGGCTGGTTCACCGCGGCGAACATTACAGGTCCGCTCGCGACAACGATACTGTCTATGTCGTCCATCGTGAGTCCAGCGTCCGCGAGCGCTTCAACAACAGCTTCCCGGGCGAGTCCAACCTGGCTGACATCCGTACGGCGTTTGGCGTGTACCGTCTGGCCTGTTCCGACGATAGCGATGTTCATGCGTCTACCTCGATTGTGACTACGCAATGGTTCTGCATTCCGAATCCTCCAGTGCCGTGAACGAGCGCCCGGTGGGCGTCGTTGCTCTCGTAGCCAGTTCGCCCAGCTAAGCGGGAGGCTGCTTCGTGCATCCGTACGAGGCCCGTCGCCATGATGGGGTCGGCCGGCAGCGCGCCGCCGGATGGGTTGATTAATGTGGGACTGTCGCCGCGGTAGTGGTCGATCCCATGGAAAGCCTCCGCTTGACCGAGTGCCTCCAGGACCATGAGCTCACCAACGGTAGAGTTCGCCGACAGCTCGACTAGGTCATAGTCGCTCGGTGACGTGTCGCCGGACATGCGGTAGGCGGCGCGGGCCGCCGCCTCGCAGGCCGGGAGCGATGTTGGCGCTCGGGCGGCCAGAAAATGTTGATCTATGGCCGAACCCATGCCGGTGATCCAGACTGGGCGCGACGAGATCTCGTCGGCGATCTCAGCGCGGCAGACCAGCATCGCGACCGCCCCGTCGACGGGGCGGGCCATGTCAGCTCGGCGCAGTGGCGTCGCGATGTCCTCGTTCCAGAATGCCTCATCCGTGGGAACGACATCGACGTCGACGTTGGAATTTCGAACGGCGTTCGCCCAAGCTCGTTCGCTCACTGCCCGGAGGTCGTCGGCCGTCAGGCCTGCGGCAGCCAGGTACTGCTGGGCGATAAGGCCGGCGGCTGAGTACTGGTCAAGACCAATGGGTCGCTGAAGGAACGGCTCCAAAAGGCTCGTCCAGTAGTCGTCCACGTTGCTTTCTGAAGGCTTCGAATAGGCGATGACGAGGCCCACCGATGCTGAGCCGCCGGCGATTTTATTCGTGGCGTAGTTGAGAGCCCACAGGCCGTCTTCTTCGACGCGCGACTCCTCCTTGTGGTGTGCACCCATCGATCCGAGGAAACCGCAGTTGGAGATGCTGCGGCCGTCTAGGAAATCGCTGCCCGAGTCGATGACGAAGTCGACATCGTCGATGCGTAGGCCAGTGCCCTTGAGTGCTTGGGTCGCGGCCTCTGAGATGAGATCTATGTGCTGGCGGTCTGACCAGGATGAAGAGAGCACCGTCTGTGCGCTGTTCACCACCGCGACTCGCCGCGTTGGGGATTTAATCATGAGCCTATTCAACCTTACGTTCGGTTGATTACGCAAGGTTTGGGCGGATAAGATAATCCCATGGGAATGTCAGGAGTCCAGGCAGGCACGAGCCTTCCGGCCTCGAAGGTGCCCTCCTTCGCGGCGATGATCGATCCGCACCTCTCTGGCCCAACCGGTGCGCGGGGATGGTGTCCTCCTGGATCCAGCGGTCGAATCTACGGCGGAGCCCTGCTCGCGCAGATGGTGAAGGCTGCGGCTCCGTTGGCCCATTCAGACAGCCGCGTCAATGCCCTACATTCACACTTCCTGAGGTCTGGTTTGGCAGAACATCCCGTCGACTACGGCATGGAGCTGCTGCAGGCATCCCGGCGGTTCTCCACGGTGAGGGTCGACGCCCGCCAGGATGGTCGGCTCATTGCCACGTCGACAGTCTCGTTTCACTCACCGGAGAACTCGCCGGCGCACTCGGTGCACATGGCTGCCGAGTGGAGCGAGCCGGAGGGCTCCGAGCCGGCGGAAGATCGCCGCGTGCCCCTTCTGACCGCCGGGATCCGCGCACCCTGGGAACTGCGATGGGCTGCGCGACTTGATTCACCGGGGCAGGCGGAGCGTCCATCCGTCGCTCTGTGGATTCGGCTGAGGGAGTCGGCCGGCGAAGCAGCCTCGAGCCACGAGGCTGCCCTCGCGTGGGCCTCGGATTTCACGCTCACCAAGGTGGCCGATATCGACTACGAGCACTCCTCGGGCCCCCGTCAGGCGGCATCGCTTGACCATGCCATGTGGTTTCACCGTCCGTTCCGTGCGAATGACTGGCTGCTGCATGTGCAGGACAGCCCCGCTTACGAGCAGGCGCTGGCTCTGACCACGGGCCGGGTTTTCGACCGTTCAGGCAACCTCATTGCATCCGTCATGCAGGAATCTCTCTTGCGTCGCCTCCCGCTCGGCTCCGGCGAAGACGTCACAGATCTGACCCCCACGGGGGGTTAGTCGACGAGGGTGGGGGCAAGGTCAGAGTTCAGCCAGCGCAGGGGATTTTCAGTCGCCCTGGAACTCCACGGACCTGAGGTCCTGCTTCGTTTGAAAGGCATCCACCGCGCGCCGGTGATCCTTCGTGATCGAGAGCACGGCCTGTGTGGTCGCTTCGGAGCGAAGGGCAGTCGAGAGCATCGCGGCGGCGGCGTTGTTGACCAACGTCTTCGTCGCCGATAGGGCAAGCGGGGGCCTGCGGGCCAGCACCTCGCAGTAGCGTAGGGCCTCATCGAAGAAATCTCCGTCGACGATTTCAGCGACGAATCCGAGAGCATGCCCCTCTTCGACAGTGAATCGATGCCCGGTCAGGAGCGCAACTTTGGCGCGCTGCCAACCCAGCTGCTGGGTGAGGAGATAGGTCCCGCCCATATCGGGTGCGAGCCCAATCTGCATGAACGACTGTTGGAACCAGGCGGATCGATCGGCGAGAACGATATCGGCCGCAAGCGCGAGATTGAATCCGGCTCCGGACGCCAGGCCATTCACGCCGGCCACAACGACCTTCTGCAAGGAGACGATCTTCTCGATGACTTGGTTGCCCAGGGTCACCCGTGCCACAGTTTCCACTGCGGGAACGGCTGCCATCTGGCGCACATCGCCGCCAGCGCAGAATGCCCGGCCCACTCCGGTGAGAAGCACGACTCTCACGTCGTCGTCACTGTCGATGTCGGTGAGCGCCGCCAGCAGGTCTTTCTTGATGCCCTCATCGAGGGCATTGAGGGTTTCGGGCCCGTTCAGTTTTAGGACGGCCACACCATCGCCGCGTTTGTCGATCTCTAACGTCGTCATCTGCAAATGATACAATCGATTGGTAGATAAACATAGCCTCGGTGGATCGCCGATGGCCCCGCCTAGGTGAAATGAGATCAGCCGATGCACGCCGAAACAGGCCCGTTTTACTTAGAGATCGCCGGGGGAATCGCGACGTTAACGATCGACCGGCCTCCCGTGAATGCGTTCAGCGTCTCCACCTATCAGGCACTACTAGAACACATCCACACCATCGAGCAGCGCGATGACGTGCGCGTCGTTATTCTGGCCGCCCGCGAGGACGCCCGCTGCTGGTGCGGTGGCGCCGATCTCAATGACTTCGTCGGTATGGACTCCGAGGCCCGGCATGAACGTTATGAGTTCATCAATGCCGTCATCCCACGATTTTACGCCCTGGAGCGCCCCGTCATCGCCGCGATCACGAGCCATGCGATCGGGATCGGCGTGATGTTGGCCGCCGCCTGCGACCTACGCGTCGCTTCGGTGGATGCCCAATTCAGCACCCCAGAAGTCGATTATGGTCTCATCGCTGGCTCCTCCCGCCTGTTGAATTATCTGGGCATGAACGAAGCTCTGGTGCGCGAGCTTGCCTACACTGGGCGGCGGGCGTCGGCGCAGGAACTCTTGGCATCTGGACTTCTCAATAGGGTTGTCCCGCGAGGCGAGGTCCTAGCCGAAGCCCGCGCCCTGGCGCAGACGATCGCCACAAAAAGCCTTCCCGTGCTCCGCGCCCGTAAGAAGGCGTTCGTCGAACACGAGAACCTCGGGTGGCTCGACGCCTACCGTCTCGCACAGGCGCTCTCGGGAGACCTCGTGGCGTTGAGTGATTCGCAGGAGGGCGTGAATGCATTTCTCGAACGACGCACGGCTCAGGTGCAGGACTCTTAGTCCAGACGGGAACGGGGCCGGGTGCTGCACGCACTCGGCCCCGCAACGGTTAGGCCGCGATCGGCTGGCGTTGCACTTGGCGTAAGACCTCGGCCACCTCGACCGGAACCACCCCGCCGACGGCTGGAGCCAAGAGGGCGAACGTGATGGGGCAGGACTCATAGACGAGCTTCAATGATTCCAACAGCTCTGATTCGGGCAGGCTCGAGACGTGGCGTAGGGGCCCACCAAGCCAGCGTGGAAATGCGAAGCCCTCCGTCAGGGCCACGTCGATGTCTGATGCGCGCTGGGCTATGCCGGTGGCCACGACGGTGGCGGCGGCGCATAGCATCGACGCCAGGATGCGTGACCGGATCTCCTGGGCGGGGATCGCACGAGGCTGGATCCCCTTGGCACGCCGCACTTCGTCAATGATGCGGCGCGTCTCTTCGTCGGGATTCCCGCGACGCGCGCCCTCCGGATACGCGTACCAGCCGGAACCGGTCTTTTTACCAAGTCGGCCTGCCTCGCATAGTGTGTCGGCGATGGTGACGTAGCGAGCCAGTGGATTCCGGAGCGGAGCTAGGTGCTTGCGACGGGCCCAAGCGATGTCTAGTCCCGACATGTCCGCCACGGCGAACGGGCCAATGGGCAGGCCCAGTTCCGTCATCGCGGCATCGACTTCGTGAGGGAGCGCGCCGTCTTCGACGAGGAACTCGGCTTGGGTCCGGTAGTCGGTGTAGACGCGGTTGGCGACGAATCCGTCGCCGAGGCCGGCCGGAATGGCGGTTTTGCCGAGCCGGGCGGCGACCGCGCTGAGCGTGGCGACGGTTGCGTCGTCTGTCGTGCCAGCTCGAATGACCTCAACCAGCGGATTGGTGCTCGCCGGATTGAAGAAGTGCAGGCCACCGAACCGCTGCGCAGTCCTCATCTCGGCGGCGATGTCGTCCAGGTTGAGATACGACGTGTTCGTGGCGAGCACCGTGTCGGCGCTGACGATCTCTTCCAGGGCCTGGAAGAGATCGCGTTTTACCTGCAAGTCTTCGAAGACCGCATCAATGATCAGCCCGCAGCCGACGAGGCCTTCGAGGCTATCCACGGTGCTAATGGTGGGTGCAATTGCGGCGACCCGGGTTAGCGCGTCGGCGTTCACGTCGAACACAGTCACCGCGTAGCCGGCAGCGACGCATGCTTTCGCGAGAGAAGCGCCCATCGTTCCGGCCCCTGCGATGCCGATCCGGCCGATCTGGGCGGGGGATGCCCCGGTGCGGAGTCCCTTGGCCGCGGCACGCTTGGCGAAGAAGAGATAGCGCAGGTTCGCAGCTTCCTCACTAACCCGGAGCTCATTGAAGATTGTCCGTTCCTCGACGAGGGCAGCAGCGCCGTCAATCTCGGCAGAGCGCTTCACCATCCTGGCGGCCCGGAAGACGTTGGGTCTGGCCCGATGCGGGATCGCGGACATGGCCGCGTCGATCTCCGTTTCACTGCCCTCCGGCGCGGCCAGTGCGGATAGGACGCGCTTGCCGCCGAGGTCGGCAGCGAATGCGATTGCTGCGTCCCGCAGTTGCGCGGGCTCCACGACCCGGTCGACGATCCCCAGTCTCAGTGCCTCTTCCGCTCGGACCTGGCGAGCCGACGCGGCGAGGTCGATGGCTGCCGCGACGCCGAGCAGTCGGGCCGTCCGCACGGTTCCGCCCGCACCGGGGATCATGCCGAGAGTGACCTCCGGGAAGCCGAAAGTGGCCGAGGAGTCGGCGACCCGGCCGTCACAGGCAAGCGCGAGCTCGAACCCCCCGCCAAGTGCGAGACCCCGGACGGCCGCCACGACGGGCACCGACAGCGCCTCGATGGCCGTGATCACCGACGGCAGCTGCGGCTCTTCGAGGGGGCGGTCGAACTCGCTGATGTCTGATCCGGCGTAGAAGTGCTTTCCCGCCGAATCGATCACCACACCGGTGAGACCCGTCACACTCGCGTTGTCGCGGATGGCTGCCAGGGCCTGGCTCAGATCACGGCGCAGGTGGATGTTGCCCATATTGACGGGCGGATTGTCAAGTGTGAGTACGGCGGTGGTGCCCACCCAGGTTGTGGAGACGGTTGTCATTGGCGATTTCCTCATCTTTGAGTGTGAATCATCCCATTCTATCAAACGATCATTTGGTTGCTAGGTGAAATATGATTAGAATTTTGTTCCAGACGGGGCTGCACCGAGGAGGCCGGAGTGACCGACGAGCGCTTCACCGAGATGTTTTCATTGACGACCCCCGTGATGCAGGGCGGCATGCAGGGCATTGGCACGGCCACACTGGCCGCTGCAGTGTCGAACGCCGGAGGGCTCGGCACAATCACCGCGCTGACCTTCTCCACCCCGGAGCTCCTCGCCGCTGAGATCGACGCTTGCTTCGCACTGACGGCGAGGCCATTCGCGGTGAACCTGACCATGCTCCCGTCCATCACTCCACCTCCCTATGATGCCTACCTGAGCGTCCTCGAGAATAGTGGGATCGCTGCCGTCGAACTGTCCGGGACAAACCCCGCACCGATCACGGCGCGCTTGCACACCGCTGGCATCCGGGTCATCCACAAGGCGACCAGCCTCAAGCACGCGCTCAAAGCCGAGGCGAGTGGCGTCGATGTGGTCGCCGTGATTGGGTTCGAGGCGGCGGGCCATCCCGGCGAACTCGATGTGCCGACATCGGTGCTCTTGCAACGCGTTGTCGAGCAGGTGGCGATACCGGTGCTCGCGGCCGGTGGGCTGGCAAATGGGCGCGGCATAGCCAGCATGCTCATGTTGGGCGCGGCCGGAGCAATGCTCGCCACGCGGTTCATGGCCACCGAGGAAGCCCCAATCCATGACAACGTCAAACAGTCGATCATTGATCACACGGAGCTGGACACCGTTCTGCTTTTCCGGGAGCTGAACAACACGGCGCGAGTCGCCCGGAACGCTGTCTCGGTCGAGGCCGCCGCAGTCCTCGCCCGCGGCGGCTCCTTCGATGACGTGCAACATCTCGTCGCCGGCGCCAGGGGCCGGGAGGTGTACCGCACGGGTGATCTCGACGCCGGAATCTGGTGGGCGAGCCAGGCACAGGGTCTCATCTACGATGCCCCGTCGTGCTCCGTGCTCCTGCAGCGGATCGCCGCCGAGATCGACGATGCCGTCGCCCGCATCCGCTCGCCCAAAGCCTCGTCGACAGCGGCCAGTGACATCCCGTCGATCAGCAGGGCCCGATAATCAGTCGATTCCGAACTCCTGGAAATGCGCGATCGCGCCCTTCAGACCACGCTCCTTGATGGAATGCTGCACTCGGCGAACCTCGGGCGTGAGGTGCAGGAGAGCGTCCGTCTCGGCGCCCATCCGGGCGATCGAGGCGAAGCCAGCCAAATCTGAGACCCGGTTGATGGCTTCTTTCTTGAGTTTCAGGCTGGAGGCGGGTGTGCGGGCAATAGATAGGGCTAGAGAGCGCACATGCTCTCCTAGAGATTCTGCGGGCACGGACTCAGTGGCCCACCCCCAGGCGGCGGCTGTGCGGCCGTCGATGCGGTGGCCGACGTCGAACGACATGAGCTTGGCACGCTTCGGGCCAACCAGCATTGACCACAACGGAGCGATGTAGCCGCCGCCGATCGGCAAGGTGGGTGACCCTGAAATCACGGCATCATCCGCGACCACCGTGATGTCGCTGAAGACGACGAGCTGGGAAGCTCCGCCCATGCAATAGCCGTGTACCTGGGTGATGACGGGGAGTGGATGGCGCCAGATTTTCATGAAGATATCGATGTTGAGCAAGAGCCGGTCGCGGTCCTCGATCGAGTCGCGCTCGTCCGCATAGCCGACCTCGGCCGAGTCGGACCCGATGTCGTATCCTGCCGAGAACGCCCGCCCGGCTCCGTTGATGACGACGACCCTGTGATCGACGTGGGCGAGGTAGTCGAAGGCGGCGGAAAGCTCGTTCAGTAGTTTGTCGTTGAGTGCGTTCAATCGTTCCGGGCGATTCAGTGTGATCCAGACGATATTTCCATCGTGGACCAAGGTGATTGCTTCAAACTCGGACGGTTCCATCTAGCTGCTCCGGCCGGATTTCTGAAGGCTCACGCTGTAGGCCGGGGTCTGCAGCGACAGTGACGTCGCCCGGCTCTTCTCCGCAACGAGATCGACGATGTTGGCGACGATTTGGTTGGAGGAACGCCGTGGATCTTTGCGTACGGGGCCGTTCGCCAAGGTCTTGTCCACCTCTTCCTTGGAGTTCATGAAGCGCAGTAGGAGCTCCTCATCTGAGATACCAGCTTCGAATCTCGCCCGGATCTCTTTCAGAGTAGGGTTTGGGCGTTCCCACTTCGCGATCTCCTTGGCCCGGTTCGACGACAGGATGCGGTCCTTGACCTGCTGGTTCACTGGACCGTAGATCGGGCCGTAGTGCCCGAGTAGATAGTGGATAACCTCGTCGGGGCACAGGCTGTACGGGTCACCCGTGATGATGTTCAGTACAGCCTGGATGCCGACGAACTGGGACATGGGCGTTGCCATGATCGGTTCGCCAAAGTCGATGCGAACCTGAGGGATGGCCCGCAGTACCTCGGGAAAACGATCGGTCATTCCGTGCTGTCCGAGTTGGCGCAGCAGAGTTCCGGTCATGCCGCCGGGAAGCTGGTGGTCGTAAATGCGGGGGTCGAACTCGGCGGGTATGCCCAGCAGATGACCGCCCTCTGCTGCCGCCCGCACGAAATGCTCGTCGACGGGCGCGAACTTGCTTGTGTCGAGCGAATGCGTGTGACCCAGGTATTCGACGATGTTGACCATTGCCTCGGTCGACGGCAGCGAAACGCCGTTCGCCATCGGCCGCGAGGCGGTGTGTACTGCGTTAAACCCTGATTCTAGGCCGATAACATAGTTGTGGACGCCTAGGCCCGTGCTTGTGTGGCAGTGCAGCTCAAGCCTCGTGTCACCGACGGCCTGGCGGATTGCCGGTAGAAGGGTGCGGGCGCGTTCTGGTGTCAGGACTCCCGGCGCATCTTCGACCTCGACCGTCTTCACGCCCTTCCAGGAGGCCATCTCCCGCGCCCGATCGGCGAAGAACTCATCACCGTGCACGCTGGTCAGTCCGTACATTACAGTCGGCACTGCTTCGCCACCCTCGGCGGTGACGACGTCCACGAGGCGCTTCATCGTTGGCATGTCGTAGGCGACGTCATACAGCCAAAAGCTTGTGACGCCATGCTTGATCAAAGTCTTAACCCAGAGGTCAATGATTGCCTCGGGAGCGTGGGAGAAGCCCATCACGCTGTTGGTGCGCATGCCGGCGCGGAGCGTGTTGCCCGGTAGGCCGGCCACGAGGAAGTCCGTGGTGTCCCAAGGATCGTCGAAGTAGTCACGCGTGAGCACCGTGAACATACCGGGGCCGGTCAGGTCGATAGTGCTAAATCCCGTACTGGCGAGATGTGGCAGCGCACCCGCTGCTTCGAACGCGCGCATGCGCAGACCCCAAAGGCTCTGCTGGCCGTCGCGGAGTGTCTGGTCGACAAAATCGATGTGCATTAGTTTCCCCTAGTTGTCGACGGCATCGTCGCCGCATTGGATGCCGAGCGACCGGGCAAGAAAGATTCCTCGAGCCATTTGGTGGTGATCGGTGTGGTGCTGAAGGTGGGGTCATTCATGATCTCGAGCTGGATGCCGATGGTCGTGGAAATTCCACGTACCCGGGATTTAGCGAGTACGGTCGCCATTTTCGCGACTGCCTCTTCGCGAGTCGGCGCGTGCACGATGATCTTGGCGATGAGCGAGTCGTAGTACGGCGGCACGACCGCGCCGTTGCACATATAGGTGTCTACACGCACGCCCGATCCCTGAGGGATGGTCCACTCGGTCACGGTGCCGGGCGTTGGCAGAAATCCCGAGTCGGGGTTCTCGGCGTTGATTCGGCATTCCACGGCATGCCCGGTGAGCCGTACATCCTCCTGGGAAAATGACAGTGCCTCACCACGGGCGATGCGGATCTGCTCCCGAATGATGTCAACCCCGGTGATGGCCTCGGTGACGGGGTGTTCGACCTGGACGCGGGCGTTCAGCTCCAGGAAAACGAAGCTGTCACGCTGCACATCGACCAGGAACTCACAGGTTGCGGCCCCGACGTAGTGGAGTGATATAGCTAGCTTTACCGCAGCTTCTCTAATGCGGGCTACGAGGGCCTCAGGCAACCCCACGCTGGGGGCTTCTTCGATAATCTTCTGATACCGGCGTTGGGCCGAGCAGTCACGTTCGCCGAGATGCCGGACGTTACCGTGAGTGTCAGCGAGGATCTGTACCTCGATGTGGCGCGCTTTCTCGATGTACGGTTCCAAATACACTGTGCCGTCGCCAAAGGCGCGTTCCGCCTCGGTACTTGACCGGTTGAATCCCTCAAGCAGGTCGTCTGGGTGACGCACGATCGTCATGCCGCGCCCGCCGCCGCCGGCAGATGCTTTCAGTAGTAGGGGGTAACAATTCAATTCGTCAGCCGCCCGGATCGCATCCTCTGCATCGAGGAGCCCAACCGTTCCTTTACCCGTCGGAATACCAACGGATTCGGCCATGGCCCGGGCGAGGAGCTTGTCTCCCGATTCGCGCATGACCTCAGCAGAGGGGCCGATGAAGGTAATGCCATTCTCTTCGCAAGCCTTCACGAGGGTTGGGCGCTCGGACAGAAAACCGTAGCCGGGGTGTAATGCATCGCAGCCGGCATTCAGCGCGGCCTGCACTACACGACTGACCGACAGGTAGCTCTCGGTTGCTGAAGCTGGCCCGATCACCACGACCTCGTCGGCCAGGCGCGCGGCAAGCGAGTCCCGGTCCGCGGCCGACACGATGAGGACGCTCTCGATCCCTTCATCGAAGCACGCCCGAATGATGCGAACCGCAATTTCGCCACGATTCGCGACGAGCATTCGGCGCACGGGGTTAACTCGCGTCCGGGCGGATACTAAACAACGGCGCACCGAATTCGACGGATTGGCCGTTCTCGACATGAATGGCCGTGACTGTGCCTGAGACGCCCACGGCGACATTGTTCATGAGTTTCATGATCTCGACGATGCAGGCGGTATCCTCGGGGTCGACCCGGGTCCCGATCTCCAGAAAAGGGGCAGCGCCGGGCTCGGAGGCTCGCCACACCACGCCGACGCTCGGTGCCGTGAGGACGAAGTCGGTCGAGTCTGAGACTGTCTCGGTGGGCGCTGGGAACGCGACCGGCGATGCAGCAACCATGGGAGTGGTGGAAACCACTGTTGCGGGGGGAGCGCTCTCCTCACGTACCGGCACGGCGGCACTCTGGGAGGCTGAAGATGGAATCTGGTTGAGCCTTGCGCCATTGCGGGCGACCGAGATGTGGACATCACCGATGGCGACCACAGCCTCATCCCAGTCAGAATCTTGGAGGGCATGGACGATACTGTTTATGTCACTGGACGAAATGCTCATTCGAGTCTCCTATTGCGTAGCTCTTTTGACGGAAGCCCAAGTGAGTGGGGGAAGTTCATGTGCGAGCGATTGGCGAAGGCGTCGGAGGGAAACGGAAGTACGCGCCTCCAGTAGACCCTTGCGGTCCTCAATGACCGAGCCATGACGAGTCGCTCTCTGTAGTGGCAGATTGCCAACCAATCGATTGGCAGTTTCAAGAATACCTGATCGATTCGACGTCGGTCAACTGCCGAATATTCATTGGCCGCTATGGCTCGATTTTTAACCGGTACATAATTCCGAGGCGCCCCAGGAATGGCGGGGCGCCTCATTTTCCGAATGGCGCGCGGCGCCCGCTATCAAGCCACCGTTTGGTAGTAGGGTTCATACCCTCGATATAAGTGGGCAACTACGTCCGCGACCGCGGGAATATGAGGAATTCTACAGAACAGGACTGCCATTATGAGAACCGTGACCGAGCCTACTAAGCCACCGACGACGACGCGACGGAATCGAGACGCGAATGTGATCGCTGCCGCGATTGCGGTCATGTCTGAACGTGGTTATTCAGCAACTTCCGTTCAGGAAGTTGCTGATCGAGTCGGAGTTCTCAAAGGGAGTCTGTATCACTACTTCAGCTCTAAGGAGGGGCTGCTTTTTCGCATCCTGGAGGAATCACACCAGCAAAACGCGGAGATTATTTCGAGGGTGTCTCAACTGGAACTGAGCGCTTTTGAAGAACTGATCGAGTACATGCGGCAGTCAAGCACGTGGTACCTCGCCAACATCGAACGCGCGAACATTTTCTTCACCGAGAGTCGCCATCTCACCGGAGATCGTTTGGCCGAAGCACAGAAACTGGGTCGTAACTTCGAGAAGCATGTTCAGAAACTCATTGCGCTCGCTCAAGAATCTGGCGATGTTCGAGGAGATATCGATCACAGGCTTATCAGCCGTTACGTGCTGGGCTCTCTTAACAGCGTCCGCTTATCACCGAATCGCACTGGCCAGCAGCTCGCGGATCAGACGATTGTTGATGCGCTGATCGACCTGACTCGCGCCGCAATCCAGGCCCCCCGCGCCCAATAGCGGGCGTCAGAGCCTCCGAGGTTTCGCATCCGCTACTGAATGAGCGGGGAAGTAGGAGGCCGCTTACCCGTGGATTGTGAAAATGACGGGGGTCGTGAACCAGTTCTACTTCTACTGTGTGGATGACGATTTCGGTCCGTTCTTCATCAATTTTTACTCGCACTTCCCCTACAACTTAAAATTGTGCATCAACGGTAATCATTGGGCGCAACAGCAGGCGACGAAGGCGGGGCTTGGGTTCACCCCGTTGGATAATGCGTTCGCCCAGGTTGACGACCCGACCCAGTTGCAGCAGAGCTGTGACCGGCTCGGAGCGGAGCAATTCCAGGCGTTGCTGGATAAATGGTTGCACCTGCTGCGGGGACCTGCAGCCCGGTCGTGCGGGCGAGCAGCCCACGCCATCCGTTGATCGCCGCCGGCTCGCAACGCTCATCGATGATGACGGATGCCTGAATAAACGGGAAGTACGAAATGCGCTCGCCCGCGCCGTGTTCTTCAACCGATTCGGTGAGCTCCGCTACCGTTCCTACGACAACCAACGCCACCGTGAATCAGGGCTGAACCTACTCACCGCCGCAATCACCCTTTGGAATGCAGTCTTCCTCGAGCATTGTCGCCACGACACAACATCCCGCCGACGGCCCGCTGCTCGATCACCTCTCGCCACTCGTCTGGGAACACATCAAGCTTAACCGGCGACTCCACCTGGAACTGCGTCCGTATAGTGAATTGAGACACAGGTAAAGAGAATCTGTTCCATCTCTAATCGTCGTAAATTCAATGCGGAGTTCCGGGCGGAGGCCGTGGAGCTGGTGATTTCGTCTGGTCGGCCGGTCGCTCAAGTCACCCCGCGATACTGAGCCGACGTGGCCGAACCGCGCTCGCCAGCCGGTTGACCGCGACACCGAATCGTACTAGTTTCAACCTTACGTTTGTTAGACACCAGCAGGCCCGCGATCCATCGACTTGAAGGACTCGAAACATGTCAGAAACCGAAATGCGATTCGATGAAGACGTGGCCATTGTGACAGGAGCAGGCCGTGGCCTCGGCCGCGAATATGCCAAGCAGTTGGCCGCACGCGGTGCGAGTGTCGTGATCAACGATCTCGACGCCGAGGTGGCAGAGTCGGTGGTCGCCGAGATCACGGCGGCCGGCGGCACAGCCGTCGTGGATACCCACAGCGTCGCCGACTCTGAGAGTGCAAAACAGATCGTGCGGACAGCTCTCGACTCCTACGGCAAGATCACCGTGCTGGTGAACAACGCAGGCATCATTAGCTACGCACCGTTCGGCGAGTTGACTGTGAAGCAGTGGGAGACGATGAAAGCAGTCGGCCTCGATGGGACGTTCTTCGTCACTCAGGCTGCATGGCCGCATTTCGTGACGCAGAAGTACGGGCGCGTCGTCAACGTCACATCCAGTGCTGGTTATGCCGGCAATGAGACGCTGAGTCACTATGGTGCCGCCAAACTGGCCGTTCTGGGGCTGACGAAAAGCCTGGCCATCGAGGGGGCAGAACATGGGATCGTCGTCAATGCGATTGCCCCCTCGGCGGTCACTCGCATGAACGCCGAGGTGTTCTTCGGGAATGTCGCACCAAACGAAGACACCTGGCAGGACGATATCCGGGCGGGCAGAGTACCTATAGGCCCCGCTAAGATCGTCGCGCCGACTGTCGTCTGGCTCGCGCACAGCTCGACCAGCGTGTCGGGTGACGCATACATCTCGTCGTCCGGGAAGGTCGGCCGACTCGCGATAATAGTGGCAGACGGCTACTTCAACCCGAACCACTCCCCTGAGGACCTGGCGGACAACGTGGACGAGATCAGCTCCCTCGAGTCCTTTGCCGAGTTCCGGAATGTGAGCGAAGACCTGGCACCGTTTGCCGCATTGTTCAAGGACGCCTGACGAGGTTCCCCGTCGGTCGACCCGGTGCGTTCCGGATCGACCGACGGATTGGGCAGGGGGGACGCGAGTCTGCTCCACGACTAGACGCTATGAGTGGGCAAGGACTCTTGCAGCTCAGTGGGCCGCTACGCATTCACCGCACCCGCACCTCTAGGACTGCGACCATTTCGAGGCCCGGCCGCGCCCGGAACCTGACCCATCGGCGCGATCCCACCAGCTTTACTTTGAGCATGTCCCACAACGCGTAGGATGCAGGACGTCTCGCGCCGCGCGCCGCTGTTCAGGTTCGTTGCCAAGGTTGCGACCGTCCGCCTTGCGGAATTAGGCGTGCTCGCTCTGCTCTTCTTCGGCCTAGCCAAAGGCCTCGGTGGGTGGCAAGGAATCATATGTATATGCCAACACGGCCATTGGAGAGCCCGAGCGACCAAGCCCTACGTGAGGGAGTGACTCGCTAACGGTGTTTCCGGCGTTTTTCATTAGTAGGATTCTGCGTTCGGCCAGCGGTCTCGGAAGGTGATGGCGAACGCGTTGAGAGCTGGCTTCCAACGCATCGTCCACCGCAGTCGGCCGACCCCGGTCGGGTCGAGACTGCGCGTGACCAGATACAAGCATTTCAGAGCTGCTTGCTCGGTGGGAAAATGTCCTCGAGCGCGCACCGCCCGCCGGTACCGGGCGTTGAGCGACTCGATCGCGTTGGTGGAGCAGATCACCTGACGGATCTCCGGGTCGTAGGACAAGAACGGGGTGAACTCTTCCTACGCCGACTCCCACAACCGGATGATCGCACCATATTTCTTGCCCCAGACCTCGGTCATCTAATCCAGCGCCGCGCGGGCAGCGTCGACGGTCGGAGCGCTGTAGATCGGCTTCACCGACCGTTTCACCGCTTCCCAGTCCTTCTTCGACGCGAGCTTGAACGTGTTGAGGATCAGATGAATGATGCAGGTCTGCACCGTCGTCAATGGCCACACGTTCCCGACGACGTCCGGTAGACCTTTCAACCCGTCACAGACCAGGAAGAACGTGTCGGTGACGCCACGGTTCTTGATGTCGGTCAGGACGGACATCCAGAACTTGGCGCCTTCACCGCCGGTGCCGGCCCAGAGCCCGAGGATGTCCTTGTCGCCGGCCAGCGTCACGCCGATGGCCGCGTAGATGGGCCGGTTGGCGACCTGCCCGTCACGGATCTTCACCACGATCGCATCAATGAAGATCGCCGCGTAAACGCGGCAGTTTCTACTGGTCGTTGCGAATCCCAAGCAGGGAGAATGCCATGGTCAGATTCGCACCGAACAAGATGCCGGCAGCGGTTAAGCGGCGCTACTTCGTATTGATTCGACAGGGCTTATCAGGGTCGGAGGCGGCCCGTCAAGTCGGAGTGTCGCTCAGCTGCGGATCCTTGTGGTTCATCGATGCTGGCATTATGATCGTCGTCGAACGCATTCCCATAAGTTCCCGTTACCTCTCTCAGGACGACCGAATCGAAATCGGAGACGGCCTCGCCGCAGGCGAGGCCGTGAAAAGGATCGCCGTCCGGATTGGGAAAAGCTTTCAGAGCGTGTATCGAGAGCTTGCACGCAACCGCAAGGCCGACGGCATCTACCAGCCGTGGTTCGCTCATAATCAAGCCCATTTGCAGCGCAAGCGACCAAAGGTCCGCGTCTTCGAGGAGGTCCCGGCTCTTCGCCGCATCGTTGCGGTGAAACTTGCGAAGCGATGGTCGCCGGGTCAGATCAGTAGATGGCTAAGACGACGCTATCCGAACAAATTGACCTGGCACGTCTGTACTGAGACGATCTACGACGCTGTTTATCGCGGGCTGATCGTCGTGGCCACCCCCGCGAGCCTGCGCACGGGACGCACTTACCGGCACAGTCGTCGGGGGCGTGGCAGGTCCAAGGACGGTTCAATGAAGCAGTCCACCAAAATGTGCTCCATCCACGAACGCCCAGCACACGTCGAATCCAGGCTCCAAGCCGGGCATTGGGAAGGAGATGCGCCCGTCAAGTCATTGAGACAATCTGATTGATTTTTCTTCTACGCGGCAGTCGTTTGGCGGGCGTCGCGGTGGGCGGCTAACGCAGCGGCTGGTTGCAGCCCGCCGTTGTGTGAATGAGGGCGCCGCCGGTTGTACCAGGATTCGATGTATTCCATCACGGCGGTCCTCGCGGCGAGGTGGTTCTCGAAGTCGTGCTGGTAGTACATTTCGGTCTTCATGTGCGAGAAAAAACTTTCCGCCACCGCGTTGATTGAGCTGCCGCGGGGATTTCGGACAGCGGAATTAGTGGTTTCTTCTACGCTGCCAGGGCTGGCTTTTCATAACCGTAGTGCACTTCGTTAGGCCGTCGGTACCCGAGC
>NZ_SOGF01000070.1:0-25976 GCF_004402355.1 Cryobacterium sp. TMS1-20-1
AACGCCCGGTCACATTCCGAACCCGGAAGCTAAGACTCTCAGCGCTGATGGTACTGCAGGGGGGACCCTGTGGGAGAGTAAGACACCGCCGGACTTAACTTAGAAACAAACAAAAAGGCCACCCGCAAGGGTGGCCTTTTTGCGTTAACCCACGACAACGAGAGAGAGAAGGCCACGCGCAGAAGTGCGTGGCCTTTGCTGTCTAATAGCTAGCGGCGGCGGAGGCCGTCCAGAGCTACGGCCAGGACGTCGTCGGCGAGCTGGGCGGCATCCTCTGGACCTTCGGGGCGGTACCATTCGGCGATGGAGTTGACCATGCCGAACAGTAGGCGCGTGACGATGCGGGGATCGATGTCGCTGCGTAGCGAACCCGCATCGCTGGCCTCGATGACCAGGGTCGAGACGGCGCGGTCGAAGGCCCGACGGCGCGTGAGAGCCAGCCGCTCGACCTCGGTATTACCGCGCACGCGGAGCAGTAATGTGACGTAGGGAAGCCGCGACGTGAGAACTTGAACGGCACCGCGCAGCACGTAGGCCAGGCGGTCGATAGCGCTTCCGGTCAGCGCTCCGGACTCAAGCAGGACGCCCTCGAGACCATTCAGTGCCTCGTCGAGGGCGAGCTGCAGCACTTCATCCTTGGAGGAGAAGTGGTGGTAAATGGCCGCTTTCGACAGGGCGAGGCGTGTCGCGAGCACTCCCATCGAGGTGGCGTCGTAACCGAATTCATTGAACGCGGTGACGGCGATCTCGAGGATGGCGCGCTGGTCGTAGCCGGGGCGCCCGCGTTTGGGGGTGTGTACGTCAGACATAAGTCTTGAGTCTCTCACGCAGGCGGTCCGGACACGACAAACTAGCGAAGGTCGTATACGCGTTTGTGCTTTCCGGTGCTGCGCTCCAGGGTTCCGGGTTCGACGATGAGTACATTGACGCTCGAGCCGATCCGGTCCTTGATCATGGCAATGAGGAGGGCGCGGGCAACCGTTGACTCTGTATCGGTGGAGTGCTCGTGCCGTTCAATACGCACGGTCAATTCGTCCATGCGGGAGGGCCGGGTCAGTTCCAGCACGAAATGCGGCGAGAGGTGCTCGATGCCGAGCACGATCTCTTCGATCTGGGTCGGAAACAGGTTGACCCCGCGCAGAATGATCATGTCGTCGTTGCGACCGGTGATCTTCTCCATCCGGCGCATCCCTGGTCGAGCGGTACCGGGAAGCAATCGAGTCAGATCTTTGGTGCGATAGCGAATGACCGGAAAGGCTTCCTTGGTCAGCGACGTGAACACGAGTTCACCCGTTTCACCGTCAGGCAGGCCCTGTCCGGTGTCACCATTGATGATTTCCGGCAGGAAGTGATCTTCCCAGAGATGTGGGCCGTCTTTGGACTCGATGCACTCATTGCCGACTCCCGGACCCATGACCTCACTCAGGCCGTAGATGTCGAGCGCGTCGAAGTCGAGGCGTTCCTCCAACTCGAGGCGCATCTGGTTGGTCCACGGCTCGGCCCCGAGCACGCCGGCCTTGAGACTGGAGCGCCGCGGGTCCAGGCCCGCTGCCACCATGGCGTCGGTGATCGTGAGGAGGTAGCTCGGCGTTGACAGAATCACATCGGGCTCGAAGTCGGTGATCATCTGCACCTGCTTGTTGGTCTGGCCGCCAGACATGGGGATGGCGCAGGCACCGAGTGCTTCGATGCCGGCGTGGGCGCCGAGGCCACCGGTGAACAGGCCGTAACCGTAGGCGTTGTGCACCTTCATGCCCGGACGCACACCGGAGGCGCGCAGGCTGCGGGCAACCAGACCAGACCACATGGCCAGATCGTTCTTGGTGTAGCCGACCACGGTCGGCAGGCCGGTAGTGCCCGACGAGGTGTGAATACGCGCGACCTGATCCATCGGAACCGCGAACATGCCGAAGGGATAGGAGACGCGCAGATCTTCCTTCGTCGTGAAGGGCAATAGCGACACGTCTTCGAGGGTGCGAATATCGTTGGGGTGTACTCCGACGGCATCAAATTTGCGCGTATATAGAGGTACGTTCGCGTACGCATGCCGCACGGTGTGCTGCAGGCGAATCAGCTGCAGCGCGCGAATCTCGTCGCGGTCCAGGCGTTCTGCTGCGTCGAGCTCCTCGAGTGCCGGTGCGTGCAGACGGGTCTTGGTCAGCGTTGACATGGTGCCTTCCGGAAGGGTTAGAGGTGGTTGCGGTCGGGGACAGGCAAGTTGGTGGTGCGGCTTCGGCCGCGAAACTCGGCGACGGTCACGTCGTTGTCGACCGTGACGCGCACGTCGTAGATGCCGCTTCTACCGCTCTTCACGCGCAGCAGCGCCGTCGCGGTGAGATTCTGACCACTGGTCGTGGGCTTCAGAAAGGTAATGTCGGCGCCGGCGGCGAGCGTCACGTGATGCGAGTCGTTGCAGGCGATGGCGAAGGCCGTGTCGGCGAGAGCGAAGACGAATCCGCCATGGGTCACATCGAACCCGTTGAGCATGTCGTCGCGAACGATCATGGAAACCACCGAGTGGCCCGGCTCGTTACGGTGCACGATCATGCCCATTGAAGCGGATGCCCGATCGCGCTGCATCATGGCCTGGCTGCCAGCGGATGCGGCTTGGGTCATTCGGATCTCCTCGTTGAGTTGCCGTACCGGTCGGGGGTTGCCCGGCCAATAATGAGACTATATACTAACTGAACGATCGGTTGGTAATAGATTGCCGATCGGTGCGCGAAATTGCCGACGTGCATTACCTTAGCGCCGCCAGTACTCCCCACGACCACCGCAGTCAACGCAGACCAGGAGCCGATGATGACAAGCACCATCACGCCCGATACGAGCGCACCCCTCGCACTCAGCGTCGAAGAACAACAGTTTAACGACTTGATCGAGGCCGACTCGCGCATTGAGCCACGGGACTGGATGCCCGAGGGCTACCGCAAGTCGCTCGTGCGCCAGATTTCGCAGCACGCGCACTCCGAGATCATCGGCATGCAGCCGGAGTCGAACTGGATCACTCGCGCCCCGAGCCTCAAGCGCAAGGCCATCCTGATGGCCAAGGTGCAAGACGAGGCCGGCCACGGCCTCTACCTCTACTCCGCCGCGCAGACCCTCGGCGCGACCCGCGACGACATGACGGATGCCCTCATCGCCGGCAAGGCCCGCTACTCGAGCATCTTCAACTACCCCACCCCGAGCTGGGCCGACATGGGCTCGATCGGCTGGCTCGTCGACGGCGCCGCCATCTGCAACCAGGTGCCGCTCTGCCGAGCCTCCTACGGTCCCTACGGACGCGCGATGGTGCGCATCTGCAAGGAAGAGTCTTTCCACCAGCGCCAGGGTTTCGAGATCCTGCTCGAGCTCATGCAGGGCACCGACGAGCAGCGCCAAATGGCCCAGGACTCGGTCAACCGCTGGTACTGGCCCGCGCTGATGATGTTCGGCCCGCCCGATGACGACTCGCCCAACTCAGCGCAGTCGATGGCCTGGAAGATCAAGCGCCACTCCAACGACGAGCTGCGTCAGCGCTTTGTGAACATGCTCGTTCCGCAGGCCGCCGTGCTCGGCGTCACCCTGCCAGACCCCGACCTGCACTTCAACGAAGAGACCCAGCAGTGGGATCTCGGCGTGATCGACTGGACCGAGTTCCACGAGGTGCTTGCCGGCCGCGGCCCGAACAACGCCCAGCGTCTGCAGCGTCGCCGCGACGCCCACGACGAGGGCCAATGGGTGCGCGAAGCAGCCGCGGCTTATGCACGTAAACAGTCCGCACGAACTGAAGAAATGGCAGCCTCATGACCACTCCCGGCGACTCAGCCGCAGAAATCTGGCCCCTCTGGGAGGTCTTCGTGCGCTCCAACCGTGGCCTCAGCCATGTGCACGTCGGCTCGCTGCACGCCCCCGACGAGACCCTCGCCGTGCGCAACGCCCGAGACCTGTACACCCGGCGTAGTGAGGGCGTCTCGGTCTGGGTCGTACCCGCGGCCGCCATCACCACGAGTGACCCTGACGCCAAGGGCGCCTTCTTCGAATCGCCCGCCGGCAAGAACTACCGCCACGCGAGCTACTACTCCAAGAGCGAGGGAGTGAAACACCTGTGAGTGACGACACTGCGAACAATGACAGCGCCGAAGCGGATGCTCATGGCCACGTCGCCGTCGAAATCACCACCCTCGACGCCGAGCTGATCGAGGGCCCGTCCGTCGCCACAGCCGACATCGCGGAATACGCACTGTGGCTCGGTGACGACTCACTCGTCCTGGCCCAGCAACTTGGCGCCTGGATCTCCCGCGCTCCCGAACTCGAAGAAGATGTCGCCCTCGGCAACGTCGCCCTCGACCTGATCGGGCACGCCCGGTCCCTGCTGCACTACGCCGGCACCGCCACGGACCGCAGCGAAGACGACCTCGCCTACTGGCGCACCGAGCCCGATTTTCGTTCGCTGCACATTGTCGAGCAGCCCAACGGTGACTTCGCCCACACGATCGCGCGCCAGTTCGTCGTGGCCCACTACCAGTTCGAGCTGTACAGCCGGCTGCGGGCATCCGCTGACCCAACCCTCGCAGCGATCGCCGCCAAGGCGGTGAAAGAGGTCGACTACCACCGCGACCACTCCACCCAGTGGGTGCTGCGCCTCGCGCAGGGCACCGACGAATCGCGCCGCCGCATGATCACCGCGATGAGTGACCTGTGGCCCTACGTCGAAGAGATCTTCCGCGACGACCCGATCATCGACCGCCTCGAGGGAATCGCGGTTCGCCCGTCGAGCCTGCGCCCCGCGTTCGACTCCGCCATCGCGCCGGTGCTCGCCGAAGCCGAACTCGACATTCCGGTGGGATTCGTCGCCTCTGGCGGTGGCCGCACCGGCAAGCACTCCGAACACCTCGCCTTTCTTCTCGCCGAAATGCAGGTACTCACCCGCGCCCACCCCGGAGCGTCCTGGTGACCACCCAGATGCACGAAGCTCTCGCCCGCCCGCGTCCCACCGACGCGGCCTCGCTGGCCGCCTGGACCATCGCCGCCCAGGTCGTCGACCCCGAGATTCCGGTGCTCACCATTGAAGACCTCGGCGTGCTGCGCGGGGTCAACGTCACCAGCGACGCCGACGGTACCCAGGCAGTCGCCGTCACCCTGACCCCGACCTATAGCGGATGCCCCGCGATGGACGCCATGCGCGACGACGTTCTCGCGGAGCTCACGAGCGCCGGGTACGAGAACGTCTCCGTTCGGCTGGTGCTCAGCCCGGCGTGGACCACCGACTGGATGAGCGAGATCGGCAAAGCCAAACTCCGCGAGTATGGCATCGCGTCTCCGACCGGACATGCGACCGTGCGCGCCTCAGGTCCGGCCGGCCCGATCCGCCTGAAAATGGCCGTGAAATGCCCGCGCTGTTCCTCGCTCAACACCCGCGAGCTCGCGCACTTCGGCTCCACCTCCTGTAAGTCCCTCTACGAATGCCGAGACTGCCTCGAGCCGTTCGACTACTTCAAGGTGCTCTAATGGCTGCAACACGTCTCGAATCCACGAACGAGGGCGCCACCACCCTGGCGCCGGTCAAGCACCGCGCGCGTTTCCACACCCTGACCGTGGCCGAAGTGCGCCCACTCACCGCCGACAGCGTCGAGGTCACCTTCACCGTTCCGCCCAAACTGCAGGGCGCGTTCGACTACCTGCCCGGCCAGCACCTCGCCCTACGGGCCACGATCGACGGTCAGGAGCTGCGCCGCAGCTATTCGATCTGCCGGCCCGAAACCGCCGGTGAAATCAGCGTTGCGATCAAGCGCGACCTCGGTGGCGCGTTCTCTACCTGGGCCAACAGCGAACTGCACCCCGGCGACGAAATCGACGTGATGAGCCCACAGGGCAGCTTCACCTCGACGCTGAAGGACCTCGACCACAAGCACGTCGTGGGCGTGGCCGCCGGCTCGGGAATCACCCCGCTCATGGCGCTCGCGCACACCGTGCTTGCCGCCTCAGACACCTCGATGTTCACCCTCGTCTACACCAACCGCACCGCGCTCGACGTGATGTTCCTCGACGAACTGGCCGAGCTCAAGGACCGCTACCCGGCCCGCCTCGCGCTCTACCACGTGCTCTCCCGCGAGCAGCGTTCGTCCACGTTGCTGTCCGGCCGCATCGACGAAGAGAAATTTCGGCGCATGCTCGACACCATTCTGCGCCCGGCCACGGTCGATGAGTGGTTTCTGTGCGGCCCCTTCGAACTCGTGCAGCTCTGCCGCGACACGCTGGAGAGCACGGGCGTCGAACGCTCCCACGTGCGCTTCGAACTGTTCAACACCGGTGAGCCCTCGGCAGCCAACGGTGATCGCGGCCGGCCGGTCATCATCGGCACCGGTGACAAGACGTTCCAGATCGAGTTCACCCTCGACGGCCAGAGCAACACGGTGACGACGCCGGTCAATGCGAACGAGAGCATCCTGAACGCAGCCCTCCGGGTGCGGCCCGACGTGCCGTTCGCCTGCGCTGGCGGAGTCTGTGGCACCTGCCGCGCCAAACTGGTCAGCGGCGACGTCACCATGACCGAGAACTACGCGCTCGAGCCCGAAGAGCTCGCCCGCGGCTACGTGCTGACCTGTCAGTCGCACCCGACCACCGACACCGTCGTTGTCGACTACGACGTCTAACCGATACCAAGAAAGCGGATGCCGTGATCGAGCTCTCAATAGCCAACGACGTCGCCCACGTGGTGCTGAGCGCGCCCGACAAGCTCAACGCCCTCGATGAGGCAGCGATCGTCGAACTCGACGCGGCCTACCAAACGGCCGAGCGGGCCGGCGTGCGCGCCTTGGTGCTGAGCGGCGAGGGACGGGCCTTCTGCGCCGGCCGGGATATTTCTGCGGTCGATCCGCGCACCGACGATGTGCTCGGCTACCTCGGTGATCTCGTCACGCCGCTGCTTCAGCGGATGAGCCGGTTTCCGGCACCGACCTTCGCGGCCGCCCACGGCGCCTGCCTCGGCGTTGGACTCGGCCTGCTCATCGCCACCGATGTGGTCTACGTCGCCGACACTGCCAAGATCGGCTCGCCGTTCGCAAACCTCGGCGCCACCCTCGACTCCGGCGGGCACGCGCTGTTCGTAGAACGCCTCGGCGCTCACCGCACCCTCGACCTGATCTACAGCGGCCGGCTCATGTCGGGGGCTGAGGCCGTCGCGGGCGGCCTGTTCAGCCAGGTCTTTCCGGCCGCGGAGCTGACCGAGGTGACGATGCAGGCGGCCGCTCGCGCGGCATCCGGTGCAACGCAGGCCTTTCTCGCGAGCAAAGCGCTCGTGCAGTCCCTGCGAGACGAACGCCTCGGACTCTGGCAGAGCATGAGCGACGAAACCGCCGCCCAGGCCGCGCTGTGCGCCACCGGCGACTACCGCGAGGGCTTCGCCGCGTTCCAGGAGAAGCGCAAGCCCGCATTCACCGGCCGCGCCTGACCTGTCCCCAGCTGGGATTGCGGCCAATTCGGGCGGGATCTCTTCGCTTGGATCGTGGTCCAGGGACTCGAGTGCATCGCCTCTCTCCAAGGACGGTCGGCTACTGTGGAGGAGACCGGAGAGGGACCAAATGCACACACGCTGGGCCCGCTTCGCGCGCGGCTGGATCGTCGCCGCGTTCTCAACCTTTGTCGCGGCCCTGTCGCACACCCTGGGTGGCGGTTCGGCGCCGAGCTTCCTGGCCGTCGTCGTATCGCTCGCCTTCGCCGGAATGGTCTGCGTTGTGCTCGCCGGTCGCACTCTGTCGTTCTGGCGCGGTGCCGTGTCGGTGCTGGTCAGCCAGATCATCTTTCACGGACTGTTTTCGCTTGGGGCAACCGGAGGCATGCTCGGAGCTGACGCCATCGCCGCCGCGGCCACCCATCAGCACGCTGCACTGCCCGGTCTGATCGACCCGATGGTCATGGGCGCGACCGCCCACGTCCCACACGACGGCGCGGCCATGTGGCTCGCCCACTTTGGGGCCGCGATCGTCACGATTCTGGCGCTGCGTTTCGCCGAACGCGCGTTCTGGAGTCTCGTCGAAAACGTTCGCCTCGGCATCCGCACGCTGTTCGTGCCCGCCCAACTGGCCGTGCCGATGGCGGCCCCGCAGCGCATTGGGAACGTCGCGCCGGTGCTCACCCCGCGCGATCTGGTTCTGGTGCTGTCGGCGATGCGCCATCGTGGCCCGCCGGTTTTCGCTCTCGCAGCCTAAACCGCAACCAGACCATTTAGCCCACCGCACCGAATGAGTAGCAGAGGCATTGCCCTGCACTGTTCGAGTAGCGCGGGCACCCCACGTTTAAGGACAATCATGAAGGTCACGACCTCTAAATCTGCTGCCACGACCGCTCGCACTCTGTTCGCGGCCGCCGTTATCGCCCTGGCTCTCGGCTGGGGCACGGCCCCGGCGTCGGCCCACAACGATGAGATTGGTTCCTCACCAGAGGGCGACTCGGTCGTGACCGAGCAGCCCGGTGAATTCTCGGTCACCACGAGCGATCTGCTCCTCGATCTCGGCGGAACCGGCGCGGGCAGCGCCATGGTCGTGACCGGCCCGGCCGACGCACCGCTCTTCTATGGCGACGGGTGCGGTACTGTCTCCGGTGCCACAGTCGAAACGACAGCGCAGCTCGGCGCTGCCGGGCAGTACACGGTGATCTGGCAGACGGTTTCCGTCGACGGCCACCCTATCTCCGACGAGTACACCTTCGACTGGCAGCCGACCGCCGACCAGGTGCTCGCCGACGGGGCCGCCACGGCTCCAACCTGCGGCACGAAAGCGGATGCCGTCACGACGGATGCCGCGACCTCGCCCCCCGCAGACCTCGGCTCGACTGATGCTGCTGGCGACAGCACCCCTGCCTGGATCGGGGGGATCCTCGGCGCTGTGGTCCTGGCCGGAGCAGCAGCCCTACTTCTTCTCCTCCGCCGCAAGCGCAGCCGCTAGCTTTCGCCCGCCCGCCCTCCCCGCACTTCAATCTCTCGCGGGGGGTGTTGGCGCGCGGGGCAACGTGTCAGGGGCCCCGGGTACAGTAGGCAGGTGAGTTGGAACGCTGAGCTGCCCGGGAACCCCGACGACGTCGAAGCACCCCGCGACGTTGCTGTACCGAGTGAATTCGACGGCCCGAGTGATTTCGACGCGCCCGACGACTACGACGCACCGCCTCCCGAGGCGGACCGGCAGTTCGGCGACCAGCAGTTCCAGCGGCAGCCGGCCTACTCGGGTGCAGCATCCGCTTTGAATCAAGCCAACGGCCCCGCAGCCCGCGCCGCTGTACCTGTGCGCGCCGCGACCCGCAAATTCAAGACCGCGGCCGAAGCCCTGCACACCGTGTTTGGCTACGACACGTTCCGCGGCGACCAGGCCGAAATCATCGCGCAGGTCGTCGACGGCAAGGACGCCGTCGTGCTCATGCCAACCGGCGGTGGCAAGAGCCTGTGCTACCAAATTCCCGCGCTCGTGCGTGCTGGCACCGGCATCGTCGTCTCGCCGCTGATCGCCCTGATGCAGGACCAGGTCGATGCCCTCACCGCTGTCGGTGTGCGCGCCGAATTCCTCAACTCCAGCCAGGATTCCGCCACCCGCAGCCAGGTCGAACGCGACTACCTCAACGGCGACCTCGACCTGCTCTACGTCGCCCCCGAGCGCCTCTCCAACGAGGCCACCAAGCGTCTGCTCGACCGTGGAACCATCGCCCTGTTCGCCATCGACGAAGCCCACTGCGTGTCGCAGTGGGGCCACGATTTTCGGCCGGACTACCTGGCGCTCAGCGAACTCGCCGACCGCTGGCCCGACGTTCCGCGCATCGCCCTCACCGCCACCGCGACGGATGCCACCCATCAGGAGATCACCACCCGCCTGCAGATGGGCGATGCGAAGCACTTCGTGGCAAGCTTCGACCGTCCCAATATTCAGTACCGCATCGTCGGCAAGTCCGAGGTGCGCAAGCAACTGCTGTCCTTCCTGAAGACCGAGCACCCCGGTGACGCCGGAATCGTCTACGCGCTCAGCCGCAAAACCGTCGACCAGACGGCAGAGTTTTTGCGTCAGAACGGTGTGAACGCCCTGCCCTATCACGCCGGGCTCGATGCCGGCCTGCGCGCCCGCACTCAGTCCCGGTTCCTCCGCGAGGAGGGCGTCGTCATCGTCGCCACGATCGCGTTCGGCATGGGAATCGATAAGCCGGACGTGCGCTTCGTCGCCCACATCGACCTGCCCAAATCGGTCGAGGGCTACTACCAGGAGACCGGTCGCGCCGGTCGCGACGGCGCACCGGCCACGGCCTGGCTCGCCTACGGCCTGCAAGACGTGGTGCAGCAGCGCCGTATGATCGACGAGTCGCCCGGCGATCTCAGCCATCGGCGCAAACTGTCCGCCCATCTCGACGCCATGCTTGCCCTGTGCGAAACCGTGCACTGCCGCCGCGTCAATCTGCTGCGCTACTTCGGCCAGACCAGTGAACCTTGTGGCAACTGCGACACGTGCCTCGAGCCACCGGAGGCCTGGGACGGCACCATCCCCGCCCAGAAACTGCTCTCCACCATCGTGCGCCTGCACCGCGAACGCAACCAGAAGTTCGGCGCCGGCCACCTCATCGACATCCTCCGTGGCAAGGAAACCCCTCGAGCGACCCAGTATCGGCACACCGAACTGAGTACCTGGGGCCTGGGCGCCGACCTCAGCGACCAGGCCTGGCGCGGCGTCGTGCGCCAGATGCTCGCCCAGGGTCTGCTCGCCACGTCCGGCGAGTACGGCACCCTCATTCTGACGGATGCCGCCGCCGACGTTCTCGGCGGCCGTCGCGACGTGCAGTTGCGGCGCGAACCCGACCGCCCCGCGCGCTCAAGCGCGGCCCGCCGCCCGAGCGCCGCCAAGGTGGCTGCCGCCGACCTCAGCCGCATGCAGGAGACCCTGTTCGAAGCGCTGCGGGTTTGGCGCTCGGCGGAGTCGAAGGAGCAGGGCGTGCCCGCCTACATCGTGTTCGGCGACGCCACCCTGATCGCCGTCGCCGCCGCCGGCCCCACCACCCTTGCCGGGCTCGACGGCATCACCGGCATCGGTGCCAAGAAGCTCGAAGCCTACGGCGAGGCCCTGCTCGAGGTCGTCGCCGCCTCCGCCTGACCACCTTGCTTGTGGGGGATCACAGTCCACGCAGCTTGCAGTTGTACTGATCCTACAAAATGGATGCCGTAGACGGCATATATCGTTGTGGCCCCCGCACCGCGCATTTCGCGCCCGCACCATGTGGTTCTAACGTGGCGATCACCACTTTCGTGCGATCAGTTAGGACCAATGATGGTAGACACGGCCCAGCGCTCCAACATCCGATCGGCGACGATCGACCCCAGCCTCGAGGTCGGCGTCGATACCGGCCCCATCAAATCCATCGGCGACGAGGCCGCCCCCGTGGTCAACGTCGAACAACTCGGACGACAACTGCTCGGCACCTGGGCCGACGTGCGGCTGAAGGCACGCGAGGTGACCGCCCGCCCCGACATGCAGCGCATTGAAGGCCTCTCGATGGCCGACCACCGCCTGCGCGTGCTCGAACAGCTCAAGGTGCTCGCCGCCAACGGCCACGTGCTGCGCGCCTTTCCCAAGCACCTTGGCGGGCAGGACGACCACGGTGGAAACATCGCCGGCTTCGAAGAACTCGTCATCGCCGACCCGAGCCTGCAGATCAAGGGCGGAGTGCAGTGGGGGCTGTTCGGCGCTGCCGTGCTGCACCTCGGCACCAAGCCGCACCACGACAAGTACCTCCCCGGCATCATGGACCTCAGTGTTCCCGGTGCGTTTGCCATGACGGAGATCGGGCACGGCTCCGACGTCGCGAGCATCGGCACCACCGCAACCTTCGACGCGGCCACCGGCGAGTTCGTCATCAACACCCCGTTTCGCGCCGCCTGGAAGGACTACCTCGGCAACGCCGCGAAGGACGGCATCGCGGCCGTGCTGTTCGCCCAGCTCATCACCCAGGGCGTCAATCACGGCGTGCACGCCTTCTATCTGCCCATTCGCGACGAGCACGGTGACTTTCTGCCCGGCGTCGGCGGCGAAGACGACGGCCTCAAGGGCGGACTCAACGGCATCGACAACGGTCGACTGCACTTCGACAACGTGCGTATCCCGCGCGAAAATCTGCTCAACCGGTACGGCGACGTTGCAGAAGACGGCGCCTACTCCAGCCCGATTGGAAGCCCCGGCCGCCGCTTCTTCACCATGCTGGGAACGCTGGTGCAGGGTCGCGTGTCGCTCGACGGGGCCGCCACCGCGGCATCCGCTTTGGCGCTGACCATCGCGATCACCTATGGGAGCCAGCGTCGTCAGTTCACCGCCGGCAGCGATACCGATGAAGAGGTCATCCTCGACTACCAGCGGCACCAGCGCCGGTTGTTTCCGCGCCTCGCCACGACCTACGCGCAGACCTTCGCGCACGATGAGTTCCTGGTGAAGTTCGACGAGGTGTTCAGCGGCAAGGCCGACACCGACGACGACCGGCAGGACCTTGAAACCCTCGCCGCGGCGCTCAAGCCGCTCTCAACCTGGCACGCGCTCGACACCCTGCAGGAAGCCCGCGAGGCTTGCGGCGGTGCCGGCTTCCTGGCCGAGAACCGCCTGGTCGGGCTGCGCGCCGACCTGGACATCTTCGCAACCTTCGAGGGCGACAACAACGTGCTGCTGCAGCTCGTCGCCAAGCGTCTACTCACCGATTACAGTCGCAAATTCGCCACAGCGGATGCCGGCGCTCTCGCCCGCTACGTCGTGCAGCACGCCGCCGGTCGCGCCTACCACGGCACCGGACTACGCACCCTCGCGCAGGCCGTAGCCGACCGGGGGTCGACGGCTCGTTCCGTCGGCGCCCTCCGGGACGCCGACGTGCAGCGCGAGCTGCTCACCGACCGGGTCGAGAGCATGATCGCCGAGGTGGCCGGAAAGCTGCGCGGCGCCACCAAGCTGCCCAAGAAGCAGGCGGCCGACCTGTTCAACGCGCACCAGAACGAGCTCATCGAAGCTGCCCGTGCCCACGGCGAACTGCTGCAGTGGGAATCGTTCACCCGTGCCCTCGAGCACACCGACGACGCCGGCACCAAGCAGGTACTCACCTGGCTGCGTGACCTGTTCGGCCTCGGCCTGATCGAGAAGAACCTGGCCTGGTACCTCATCCACGGCCGGCTCTCCGCCCAGCGCGCCCAGGCCGTCACCGCCTACATCGATCGGCTGATCGCCCGCATTCGCCCGCACGCCCAGGACCTCGTCGACGCGTTCGGCTACTCGCAGGACCACCTCCGAGCCACGATCGCGAGCGGTGCCGAACGTGAGCGCCAGAATGAAGCCCGCGACTACTACGCCGCCCAGCGTGCCTCCGGAACCGCGCCAACCCCCGAAAAGCCGGTCAAGAAATAGCCGGGCCCCGTCGTACCCAGGTACGACGGGGATGGTGCACAACCATCCCCATGGTTGATGCGCCACAGAGGTCACAAACCATACCGTTTGGTATGGGGGCTTCAGCGCACGAAAACGGGGCCTCACCCATCAACGGAATGAGGCAGGCATGATCCAGGCACAGTCCCTGACCAAGCGCTACGGAAGCAAGACCGCGGTCGACGCGGTCGACTTCACGGTGCAGCCGGGCAAGGTCACCGGCTTTCTCGGGCCGAACGGCGCCGGCAAGTCCACCACCATGCGCATGATCGTCGGTCTGGACAAGCCGAGCGCAGGCTCCGTCATCGTTAACGGCAAGCCGTACCACGAACACAAGGCGCCGCTGCGCGAAGTGGGTGTGCTGCTCGACGCCAAGGCCGTGCACACGGGACGCAGCGCCTACAACCACCTGCGCGCCATGGCCGCCACCCACAACATCCCCACCAGCCGAGTACACGAGGTCATCAACCTCACCGGCCTCGAATCCGTCGCCCGCAAACGCGTCGGCGGCTTCTCCCTCGGCATGGGCCAGCGCCTCGGCATCGCCGCCGCGCTGCTCGGCGACCCGGCCACCCTCATTCTCGACGAGCCGGTCAACGGCCTCGACCCCGAGGGCGTGCAGTGGGTGCGCAAGCTCACCAAGCAGCTCGCCGCCGAGGGCCGCACCGTGCTGCTCTCCTCCCACCTCATGAGTGAGATGGCCCTCACCGCCGACCACATCATCGTGCTCGGTCGAGGCCGGGTGATAGCGGATGCCTCGGTCGCCGACATTATCGCCTCGGCCGCGCAGAACACGGTTCGCGTGCGCACTCCGCACACCGCAGCTCTGGCCACTCTGCTCGCCCAGCCGGATGTGACCATCACCAACATCGAGCAGGACGTGCTCGAGATCACGGGACTTTCTGTCAACGAGATCGGCGACCGCGCCGCCGCCGCCCAGATCTCCCTGCACGAACTCTCGGCGGTGAGCGCCTCGCTCGAGGACGCCTACATGAAACTCACCCAGAACGAGGTGGAGTATCGCACCGGTGATGCGTCCTCTCACACCGAAGCGGAGGTTGCCCGATGAGCACCCTGACCAACCCCGTCCAGCCGTCCGCAGCCCGCACCTCCTTCGTGCCGACCGGATCCGGGCTCAGCATCACCGGCCTGCTCCGCTCCGAATCGATCAAGCTGTGGAGCCTGCGCTCCACCTACTGGACGCTCTCGCTCGTTGTCGTGGTCTCGCTCGGCATCGCCGTGCTGATGTCGTTCGCCATGTCGGCGTCAACGGCCGGATTCGATCCGACCACCGGTGCCCCCATGGCCGTGGAGAGTGCGCAAATGTTCGTGCTCGTCTCCACGACCGGTCTCGGACTTGGCCAGCTGATTGTCGCCGTCCTCGGCGTACTCTCGATCAGCGGCGAATACTCCAGCGGCATGATCAAGTCGACGCTGACCGCGGTGCCCAATCGTCTGCCCGCACTCTGGGCCAAGGTCGTCGTGCTGTTCGGGTTCACCTTCCTGGTCGGCCTGATCAGCGTGGTCGGATCGTTCCTCGTGGCCATGCCCATCCTGGGCGCCAAGGACCTGAGTGCGAGCCTGTTCGACACCGAGGTGTTTTTGCCGCTGCTCGGTAACGCGCTGTTCCTCGCGATCATCGCCGTGTTCGCCCTCGGCATCGGCACGATTCTGCGCAGCAGCGCCGGCGGCATTGCCACGGTGCTCGGAATCACCCTGCTCCTGCCGACGGTATTGGCCGTGCTGTCGATGTTCGTTGAGTGGATCGCCGACATCGTGCCCTACCTCTTCACCGTGGCCGGTGCGACGATGATCACCCCGAACGCCATGGAATCCTGGCAGGGCTTCCTGATCGTGCTCGCCTGGGTGGTCGTGAGCCTCGGCGTTGCCGCGCTGCTGCTCAAGCGCCGGGACGCCTGAGGCGCCACGACCCGTAGAGTCGATAGATGAGCACCACCACCTCTACCCCCGGGCGCACTCTGGCGCCGGGGGGAGACCTGCGCCTGCCCACCCCGCCCGGAATCGTGCGGCGGTTCTGGACCAGGCATCCCCATCTGGCCGACGGCCTCGTTGCGGCGATCTACGTCGTTCCGATGGTGCTCACCCTGGTGCTCAATCTGCTCGACGATGACCCGGCTCCGCTCCCGGACGCGTTGCTCAATGCCGGCCTCATGCTGCTGCTGGCCGTCGCACTGGTCTTTCGCCGACGGATGCCGCGGCTCGTCCTGGCCCTGACCTGGATCGGCCTGCTCACCTTCGCCGACTACGGCGAAGTGCACCTCATCGCCCAGCTCCTGGCGCTCTACGCGGTCGCGGTGTATTCGGACGTGCGCAGCGCGTGGACCGGTTTCAGCGCATCCGTTCTGCTGGCCGGACTGGCCGCCTGGCTCACCGATAATCCCGACGGAGTTCCCTGGATTCCGGTCGCGGTCCAGGTGGCGATCATGCTGCTCGCCGCGACCCTGGTCGGCGTCAATATGGGCAATAGCAAGCGCTACGTCTCGTCGCTTCTGGACCTGGCCGCGCAGCTGACCCGCGAACGCGACCAGCAGGCGCAGCTCTCCCGCATCTCCGAGCGCGCCCGAATCGCCGGCGAAATGCACGATGTGGTCGCCCACAGCCTCTCGGTCATGGTGGCGCTCGCCGACGGTGCCCACGCCATCGCTCCCAAAGACGTGGAGCGATCCCGCGCGGCGATGCTCGACGTCGCGGCCACTGGGCGCCGGTCCATGTCCGAGATGCGCCGGCTGCTCGGGGTGCTCGAGGTGGACACCGACCCGGCCCCGCGTGCTCCGCAGCCGGGCATCGACGAGCTGGCCGACCTCGTGGAATCGTTTCGGTCGACCGGGCTTCCCGTTGTTCTGGAACGCAGCGGGCGTGAGCCGAGCAATGCAAGCGTGCAGCTGACGATTTTTCGGATCATCCAGGAGTCGCTGACCAACGTGCTGCGCTATGCGAACACTCCGACCCGGGTGGTCGTGCGCCTGCAATCGTCGCCCGGTGCCGCCCAGGTCACGATCAGCGACAATGGGCGGCATGCGGCAGTGGCAAGCGTTCGCGGTTTCGGGCGCGGCTTGATCGGAATGCAGGAACGCGTGGCGATCTATGGCGGAACCTTTGAGGCAGCGCCGGGACTCCGCGACGGCTGGCGCGTACACGCGACCCTGAACTTTGAGGACGAACAATGACTCCCCGTTCCGCACCGATCAGTATCCTGCTGGTCGATGACCAGGCCCTGTTGCGCGTGGGTTTTCGCATGGTGCTGGAGGCCGAAGACGACTTCACCGTCGTCGGCGAAGCGAGCGACGGCGCGCAGGCGATCGCCCTCGCAGCCAGGCTGAATCCCGACGTGGTCCTGATGGACGTGCGCATGTCCGGCGTCGACGGCATCGAGGCGACCCGGCAGATCATGGCCGCCCAGCCGGAGACCCGCATCATCATCCTCACCACCTTCGACCTCGACGAGTACGCCTTCGGTGGTCTGCGCGCCGGTGCTAGCGGGTTCCTGCTGAAAAACGCCGAACCCGGGGAGCTGATCGCCGCGATCCGCACGGTGGTCTCGGGTGAGGCATCCGTTTCACCACGGGTGACCCGGCGCCTGCTCGACCTGTTCGGCACCAAATTGCCGCAGCCCGAGACGGGAGGGGCCTCCAATGCCATGGCGCTCGCGGCGCTCACCGACCGTGAAACCGAGGTTTTTCTGGCCATCGCCGAGGGGCTCTCCAACACCGAATTGGCCGAACGCTTCTTTCTCTCCGAATCGACGGTAAAAACCCACGTCGGGCGAATCCTGCACAAGCTCGGGCTGCGCGACCGGGTGCAGGCGGTCATTCTGGCCTACGAGGTGGGACTCGTCGGCAGCTGATCCGGGGCCGCGCACACGAGGGGCATAGGCTCGAAGCATGCGAACCTTCTACCCCGAGCTTGAACCCTACGAAACCGGCATGCTCGATGTCGGTGACAACCAGGCCATCTACTGGGAAGCCTCGGGCAACCCCGACGGCAAGCCCGCGGTGTATCTGCACGGCGGCCCGGGTGGCGCGTCCGGCCCAGACCAGCGCCGGGTATTCGATCCGGCGAAGTACCGCATCATTCTGTTCGACCAGCGTGGCTGCGGTCTCAGCACGCCGCACGCGAGCGAGCCCGACGTTGACCTGAGCGTGAACACCACCTGGACTCTCGTCGCCGACTTGGAAAAACTGCGCGAGCACCTCGGCATCGACCGCTGGCTGGTCTGCGGCGGATCCTGGGGCAGCACCTTCGCGCTCGCCTACGCCGAGACCCACCCCGCCCAGGTCACCGAACTCGTCGTGCGCGGTATCTTCACCCTTCGCCCGGTCGAACTCGACTGGTTCTACGAGGGCGGCGCCGCGGCAATCTACCCCGACCTGTGGGAATCCTTTCTCGCGCCGGTCCCCGAAAACGAACGCGGCCACCTGATCGAGGCCTACGGTCGGCTGCTGCACGACCCGGACCAGTTCGTGCGCGAACGCGCCGGCGTGGCCTGGGCCACCTGGGAATCCTCCACGATCACCCTGCTGCAGGAGCCAGACAAGATCGCGCACTTCTCCGACCCAGCCTTCGCTGTGGCCTTTGCCCGCATCGAGAACCACTTCTTCGCCAATAGGGGCTGGTTCACGCCGAACCAGCTGATCGACAACGCCTCCCGGCTCGCCGAGATCCCCGGTGTCATCGTGCAGGGCCGCTACGACATGTGCACGCCGGCCTTCACCGCCTGGGACCTGCACAAGAACTGGCCGGAGGCGGAATTCAAGCTGATCCCCGACGCCGGCCATGCCTTCGACCAGCCCGGCATCCTGGACGCCATTATCGAGGCCACCGACCGCTTCGCCAGCTAGCACTGAGCAATGGTCAGCTTAACGCCGGTCGATCTGCCAGAATGACCGCATGACGTATCCGAATTTCCCCTCTCTCGCTGTCGTCGTGGTGAATTTCGGGTCGTCTCTGCTGCTCAAACAGAACCTGCAACCGATGTCCCGATCGGCGCCGAGCGTGCAGATCGTTGTGGTCGACAACTTCACCGACGCGGCCGAACAGGCCAGAATGGCGGTGCTCGCCGCTCAAGAGGGCTGGCAGCTCGTGCTGTCGCCGACCAACGTCGGTTTCGGCGGCGGCATGAATCTCGGCGTCGCCCGGGCGCAGCACAACGGGCGAACGCACTTTCTCCTCTTGAACCCTGATGCCGCTATCGCCGCCGACCAGCTCGTGCGTCTGCTTGACGTGAGCACCGCGCATCCGCTCACCCTCGTCTCGCCTCGCATTCTGCGGCCCGATGGGAGAGTGTGGTTCGACGGTAGCGATCTGTACCTCGATGACGGTCGGGTGCGGGCGACCCGCAGACGCCGGGACTTTGTGAGCGCCCGAGTTACCCCCTGGCTGAGCGGCGCCTGCCTGCTGATCAGCGAAGAGCTTTGGCGTCGAGTGGGCGGGTTCAGCGACGACTATTTTCTGTACTGGGAAGATGTCGAATTCTCTCACCGGGTCCTGCAAGTTGGTGGGGCGGTCACGGTCTGCGCCGACGCGAACGCGACCCACGATCCGGGCGGCACCCAGAGTGGCGTCCACGAGCGCGCTGGCCAGGCTAAGTCCTACTCCTACTATTACTACAACGTGCGCAACCGCCTCGTCTACGCGGCACGCAACATGGCGCCAGGCGACCGCCGCCGCTGGCGCCGCCACAGCCTGGAAGCGGCCTGGGAAGTAGTCACCCGCGGCGGTCGCCGCCAGTTACTGACCTCACTACTGCCACTCCTGGCTGCGGCTCGAGGACTCCGCGACGGCCTCGCCTACCGCCCGGCTCCCGACCAGGCGACCATGACACGAAAATCCCGAAGCTCCGCTGTTACGGGGCCAGCTCGGCGAGCCAGGAAGCGTCAGCTCAGTCGTGGCTAGCAGCCGCATCCAGACCGACCGGGCGCGACTGTATCGCACGCTTCGTAGTGCCCACCTCGAACGCGCGCACGCGCTACCGCCGGCCGCCATTTTGTTTCGCATTAAACGGTATGACTTTCACGAGGAACTCACCGAGGGCCTCGTCGTCCTGCAGGCTCGTCCGGTGCACGCGGCGTGGTTGCTGCTGCGTTCCCGGGTCACGACGCTCGAAATCAGTGAACCGCTCATGCTTTCGAGTGCGTGGGGGAGCGCCCTCTCGATCAGTGCGCTCCGCCTTCGGGCGCTCCTGGGCGGGCGCCGAGCGACCATTGTGAGCTACGCCTTGGAAAACGCCAGCCCGTTCGAGCGCAAGCTCGGCCTGAAAGCACGACTTCGCCGCGCCAGCACCGGTATCGCTGCCCGATTTGTCTGGCGGCAGACCGATCGCGTCGCCTTTGGAACGGATGCTGCCCGCGTGACCTACCGCAAGGCGCTGCCCGCACCCACCCGAGGCACTGACCTGGCCGTTATTCCGGCGTTGCCAGCCCCGTGTGTCTGCGCCGCAGGCTCTGGCCTCGACCCCGATCGCGTGGTCTTTCTGGGTGCATTCGTCGACCGCAAGGGACTTCCCGACATTCTCGCGGCGTGGCCGCGAGTGAGCGCGCTGGTTCCCCATGCGCGTCTCACCATCATGGGAAAGGGCGCGCTGGAGGATCGAGCCCGACAGGCCGCAGCGGAGGACCCGACTATTGAGCTGATCATCGACCCGCCACGCAGCGAGATTCACCGGCAATTACGGCGGGCCAGTGTGCTCGCCCTACCCAGCCAACCGACCGCCACCTGGCGGGAGCAGGTGGGTCTGCCGATTGTCGAGGGCCTCGCGCACGACTGTTCGATCGTCACGACGGCCGAAACCGGGCTGGCTACCTGGCTTGCCGATCACGGTCACGACGTCGTCGCACCGGGATGTTCGCCGCAGCAGCTCGCGGATGCCGTGGTGCACGCGCTGCAAGCCCCGCATTCCAGCGCTGACGACCTGCCAACCGTCGATGGCCGCCTCGCCGCTGATGCCTGGTTATTCAGCGGGGCGTAGAACGCCGGTGAATTTCGCCGGATCGGGTCCTGAATAGGCCGGCCAGATCGAAGCGGATACCGGTCAGCGCGTCTTGCGCCGCAGTATCCGCTTACCGTAGCGGCCGATGGTGGCGATGTCTGAACGACGCAGACCGTAGAACTGCAGCATTCCGATTCCAAACACCCGCGACAGGAACAGCAGGTTGAGGTTGCTCGTGATGATGTTGCCCGCGAGCGTCGTGAGCGCCGCTCCCATCGCCCCCAGCAGCGGAGCGAGGATGATGAGCATCACAATGTTGATGACACACGAAATGGTCAGTGCGATGCTGCGCAGCCCGGGACGGCCGCGCGCGCTCAGCCCGGCGCCAGCAATGGAACCCGGCGTGAGCAGCACAACCGCTACGAGGAGTACTGCGGCAATCGGAATCGATTCACGAAAGCCTTCCCCGAACAGAAACGGCAGCCACCACAGCATGGACACGCCGAGCACCAGCGCTGCCAGTGCCGAGAGCGCCGTCGAGATGCGGGCAGACGAACTGAGACGTTCATCCTCAGACTTGGCCGCTTCGTTGACGAACGAGACATCGCGCACCGCGTGGTGAATGATCAACGGCAACTCGCTGATGCTCACCGCCACGACGTAGAGTCCGAGCTGGTAGGTACCGGCGAGCGGCGTCAGCAGTACCTGATCGAGACGCGTCAGGAGCACGCCCGACAGCGAACCGACCCACATTCTGCTGCCGTAGCTGAGGAGCCCGCACATGCGTGCTTCGGGCGGAACCTCGTGCGCGCGCGGGTCGAGGCTGCGCATGCGCCCGATGTAGACAAAGGCGCCGACCACGGGCATGGCAGCGACCGTGATGGTGGCCACGAGCGGGGTGAGCGTTCCTGTCAGCCAGAACGGGATGAGGACCGCGAGTCGCAGAACCGACGAGATAATGCGTTCCATGGATACGAGCCGCCAGCTGCTCGTGGCCGAGGCAACGCCGCGGAGTATCCCCACGAGAAGGTTCGGCACAATGGCCAGACTGGCGAACACGATCAATAGCTGAACGCTCGGGTCGCCACCACTCAACAAAGGTGGTGAAAAGACGATGGCGGCGGTCGCGAATAGTCCGGCGATGCCCAGAATAAGCATGCCCCGACCTGCTGCGTTTCGCGCCAACGCTGGCTTTTTCGCGATAATCCACGTGACGGCTTCGGGAATGCCAAACGTGGCTATCGTGACGACCAGTGCCAATGGTGCCGTCGCCGCTGCCACCGCACCACGCCCGTCAACCCCCAGGGCCTGCGCCAGGATGGGGCCGGAGAACAGTGCGACGAGCGGGGGAAACGCGTTGCCCAGCAATGCGACCGTCATATTACGCGAAACTGTGCCGGTCCGATTGGGCAGTAGATCGGGCTTGCGTTTCGTTGGAGCTGCGGGTGAGGCGTCCTCGGGCAAGGCGGTAGCTCCCATTGGCTCAGGGCGTGGATCAAGCTGAAAACGCCACTGTACACGCAGCCTGTCAGCAGGGTGCGACCCCCGATCGGGGGGAATCGCAATGGATATTCACCCGACTCGGCCTTGATCCCGTGCCCTCATGGTCCTACTGTTATGCCGAGGCGGTCGCGCGGCAGGAACAATACCCGAATTGTTTCGGGCGCGGCCCGGTGCGGGGCCGAACGACCTACATGCGCAAGTCGACACAACAGACCGTGACAAAACAGCGCGCGAGCGCACGCCAGACGCGCGAGCAGCCCGTGCCGCTCGCCGTGAATTCCGGCCGTGATCGGGCGCCCTCGACCGAGGCGGTGGTGCCGCGTTCGACCAAAATCCTTGCTGTCATCGTGCTGGTCCTGATCGGTCTGCGACTCGACCTTCCGCTCGGCATCACCGTCGGCTACCTGGCGGCCGCAGCGCTGATTCCGCTCTGGCTGCCTACGCTGGGCCGCTATCGGGGCGCGCTCACCCTCGTGCTGATCGGCTTCGTCGCCGTCGGCTCAGGCATCTGGCTGTCCGTACTCGCCGAACCCACCCACGTCATCGCGATGAGTGAACTGGCCGGCAACTCCATCGGGCTGGTTGGCCTGTTGTGCTCCTTCGGCTTTGTGCTTTGGACTCGCAGCGTACTGCCCGACTCGTGGGTGGCCCTGTGGTTTGGGCTCGGCCTGCTCGGGAGCGTAACCACCGACAACGCCCGGTTCTTCGACAATCCCTGGCGCTTCGGATTCTCCTTTGCCCTGACAGTGGTGATCCTCGCCATCGCGCACATTCTTGATCGTCGCTGGTTCGACCTGCTCGCTGTGCTCGGGCTGACAATCTTGTCAATGGTCACCGATGCGCGCTCGTCCTTCGCGATCCTGCTTCTGGCCCTCATTCTCGTGGCTTGGCAGATGCGCCCGACCAGTCGGTTTCGTTACCTGCGCATCAGATCGGGTGCTGGGGTTGTCGTCGCCCTCGGTGTGCTCGCCGTCGTCGTGTACAACCTGGGGCAGGCGGCCATCGTCGCGGGGCTGTTCGGCGAGGCGACGCGGGCCCGCACCATCGACCAGCTCAACACTGCCGGGTCGCTCATTCTGGGCGGGCGACCGGAACTGGCCGCGACGGCGTCCCTGATGGCACACCAGCCATACGGGTTCGGGGCCGGCACGCTGCTGAATCCGACCGATCTGCTCGCGGCGAAGACGGGAATGGCATCGATCAGCTACGACCCCGACAATGGGTACGTCGAAAACTACATGTTCGGCGGCAATATCGAACTGCACTCGGTGCTCGGCGACCTCTGGGCACGGTTCGGCATTCCCGGCGTCCTGCTGGCCGTCGTCATTCTTTTTCTGGTTTTGCGCGGGGTCGGAGCCGCGGTTGCCGCGAACCGGGCCAGTGGAATTCTGCTGTTTCTGGTCGTGAACACCGTGTGGGTGTTCTTCTTCGGCCCGCTGTACACCGCGGCGCGACTGCTCATCCTGGTGCTCGCGCTGACTTTGATTCCCAAGGGTCCCGAGCTGCCGAACCCCGTCCGTCGCCGGGTGGCAGCACTGTTCCCCTTCGGCAAGTCTCTCAAGACCGTGCCCCGTGGCTGACGCCGCCTCGTTCGTCATTCGCGGCACGCTACGCGAAGCCTGGATCGACGTGGCAAAGGGCATCGCGATCACCCTCGTTGTGCTCTATCACTCGGTCATGTATCTCGACCGGGTCGGTCTGGCCGGCGACCTGGCGCCGCTCAACCCGCTGTTCGACACCTTCCGTATGCCCCTGTTTTTCTTCATGTCCGGACTCCTCGCGGCCCAGGCCATTCGCTTGCCCTTTTGGCAGCTGTTTCGTAAGCGGATGTCCCTGCTGCTGTATCTCTACACGGCCTGGGTCGCCGCCCAGACCCTGTTCCTGCTGGCCCTGCCGCCGATCGGCCCCGACGGGCCCTTTGCCAGCTGGTCCGACATGGTTACCCTCTTCATCCGGCCGAATATAAATCTCTGGTTCATCTACGCCTTGCCCATCTTTCTCACCGTGGCCTGGCTGACTCGGCGCTGGCATCCGCTCATTTCCGTGTCCGTAACGGGAGCGCTCGCCGTGCTGTTCGGCTCGCAGGTTCTGCACACGGGTACGCCGTGGGACAAGATGGGCCGTTACCTCGTCTTCTTCCTGGCGGCGATCTGGCTGGGCCCGCGCGTGCGACGCCTGATTCCGCGGGTGCGGTGGTGGCACATGGCCGTGCTCTGTGGCTTGTATGCCGGCGTTGTGCTCCTCATGGTGAAACTGTCATTGACGCGGGTACCGTTCGTGCTCTTCGCCGTGAGCGTGCTGGCAGTGCTGGTGGGCATCAGCGTGGCCGTCGTGCTGTCGCGCGCACCGATGTTTGATTTCATGCGGGTGCTGGGTAGTCGCACGTTGCCCATCTATCTGGTGCATACCTTTCCTATGGCGGCGCTCGCGGCGATCGTCATGGCCGGCGGCGTGACGTTACCGACGGATGCCGCAACGGCGGTTCCGCTGCTGCTGTGCGGCGCGGCAATCGTGCTGGCTCTGGCCGTCTACCGCAGATTTGCGGCCGTGCCGGGAGTGTTTACCGTGCCCATTGCCTCTTGGGCAGCGCAGCCGCGCAAGGCCGTGCGGGAGCAAACCGAAGCATCCGCTTGATTGTGCCCGATGTTTGCGGCAGTTACGGGAACAACACGAAAAGAACGGGTTTTTCGGCCGAGAAACCCGTTCTTTGGTGCATTGGCTGCTCGCCTACGGTTAGGGGGTGCTCGTGCGTGGTTGCCGAAGACCGGCCGCATCGGGGCGCGTGAGAGCGTCGAGCGCCCGACGCAAGATCGTGCTGGAGGTATTGACCGTGTAGGGGAAGTACACGACCTCAACGCCGACAGCAGCGAATTCGTTCTCGAGGTGTACCCCGCGGGGGGTGCCTCGCCAGTCGTCGCCCTTGAAGAACACGTCAAAGCGGAGGTCGCGCCACGTGTCGAGCTTGTCCTCGACGACTTCGGCGACGGCCTCGTCCACGAAGGAGATGTGTCGAACAATCTCCAGACGTTCCACTAGCGGCACGACGGGGGTGATGCCCTTGGTGAGTTGGAGCATCTCGTCGGACACAACGCCGGCGATCAGGAAGTCACACTGGCTCTTGGCGTGCTTGAGAATATTGAGATGTCCAACGTGGAAAAGGTCAAACCCGCCAGCCGCGTAGCCGATGTGCAGCCCGCTCTGCCGGGCAGCAAGGAGTCCGGGGGACCCGTCACCGGCGGGCTTCAGCGGGTTCGCGCGGTGAGGTTTCGTTTCTGGAGGAATCGCTGTGGTCGGGTGCGGGGTGGTCGGGTGCTTGGGGGTCACAGAAGGCTCAGATTTCTCTCAGGCTGCAGCGCGAGCTTCAACAGGATTCGGGTAGGAGAGGCAGTGAGGAATCCTAACCTTTATCCTTCAGCCTGACTAGGGGTGAGAAATGAACGGTTGCCGGTCCGCCGGCGCACGCCCCGACGGACCAACGACGGTCGGGCCTGCAGTTTTTCGCGGCATGAGCCCAAAATTTGTGAAGTCAAGTATAATTCCGGCACCGCGGGGCCGCCCGAAGGCCGCCGTCCGAGTTGAAATTGAGGTTTTCTTATGGCGCGGAGCGTTCGGTCTCCGATAGTGGCAATGATCGCGACAGCAGCTTTGGCGGCGACGATTTTTTTTGGTACCGGCAGCGCGCAAGCGGACACGGCACCGCCAAATTCTTCCACCCCCAAAACTGTCGCGGCCGATGCGTTGCCGACCGCCCAAATCAACGGGGTGGTGTGGACCCAGACGATCGTCGGAAACACCGTTTACGTCGGTGGCCAGTTCACTCGCGCACGCCCCGCTGGAGCTTCGGCCGGAACGAGCGAGGTGACGCGCAACAATCTCATGGCGTACAACCTGTCGACTGGTGTCATGACGTCATTCAACCCCAACCTCAATGGCGCGGTGCGGGCGATTACCGCCTCGCCAGACGGATCTCGCATCTACGTGGGTGGAGCCTTCACGACCGTCGGGTCCGTGACGCGAACTCGGTTGGCGTCCTTCAGCACGGCCACCGGGGCGCTCGATTCCAGCTGGAAACCCACGGCGAACAACACCGTCAGAGCGCTTGGCGCGTTTGGGAGCACCGTCTTCGC
>NZ_SOGF01000072.1:0-29967 GCF_004402355.1 Cryobacterium sp. TMS1-20-1
GAACACCCAGGCATCGAGGCCCCAAGCTTGACCGCGCCCAAAACTACGAAAGAGGATCGAGCCCAAATCAAGAATTCTTCAGAGGCCGACCGGTGGATTCAGGCTAAGGAAGGCGATCAGTGTGCCGACCTGCATCGAACCGTCTTCGATGCGGAATGCGCCGAACCAGATCACGGCGACGCTCGACACGTTGAGCACGAGCATGACGATGGGGAACATGAGCGCCATAAGCCGACCCGAGCCCAGGGCCACGTCGGTGACGTCTTGGTTGGCCTTGGCGAACCGGGCAATCTCTTGCTTCTCACGAACAAACGCCCGAACGACACGGATCCCGGTGAGTTGTTCCCGCAGCACCCGGTTGACGGTGTCGATGCGAGTCTGCATCTTGCGAAACAGGGGAATCATTCGTACGACGATGAGACCAACCGCGATGAGCAGTATCGGCACGCTCACCGCGATTAGCCAGGACAGCTGCACATCCTGGCGGATCGCCATGATCACGCCGCCAATGCTGAGGATGGGCGCGGAGACGAGAAGGGTGCAGGTCGTGAGCACGAGCATCTGCACCTGCTGCACGTCATTGGTGGAGCGGGTGATCAGCGACGGAGCGCCGAACCGGGTGACCTCCTGCTCGGAGAACTCCCCCACCCGGCTAAAGACCGCCCCGCGTAGGTCACGACCAACTTTCATCGCCACCTTGGCACCGAAGTACACGGCGATGATCGCGCACCCGATCTGGGCGAGCGTGATGAGTAACATCAGCCCGCCGACACGCAGAATGTAGCCGGTGTCGCCGGTAGCGACGCCCTCGTCGATGATGTCGGCGTTCAGAGTGGGCAGAAAAAGGGAAGCGATCGACTGGGCCAGTTGAAAGACGATCACCCCGGTGAGCAGTTACCAGTACGGCCGCAGAAAACTCACGAGCAAGGACCAAAGCACGAAACTCTCCTACTAAACCGTCTAGATGCGTGAATAGGCACCGCCCAGACCGAGGGTTCGGCGCAGCTACCTCTGATGCCATAGTGCACTCTTTCCGACACGTCGTCGACCGAAATATTGCGCGCTGCGCAAAAATCGCCGACTTCGGCACAACTTCACATCAGACGTTCAGGCAAAGAGGTCCGAAATGTAGGCCACCTCGTCGGCGCTCGGCTGCCACTCGGTCGCCGCGCTGGCATTTTGACGGATCTGTTCGGGCTTGGTCGCGCCGGCGATCACACTCGTCAGCCCGGGCTGGGCGAGCAGCCAGGCGAACGTCGCTGCCAACATGCTAACGCCACGTGCGTCGCACCACTCCTGGTACTGCTCAATCACGTCCCAGGGAGCATCGTCAACGAGGTGGCGCCGGATCATCATGATGCGGCTGTCAGCTGGCCCACCCGCGCGGGAGAACTTGCCCGTGAACAGTCCGTTATAGAGGGGGAAGAACGGGAGAAAGCCCAGGCCATAAGCGTTCACGGCCGGAAGGACCTCCTCTTCGACATCGCGCACCAGCAGGCTGAACTCGTTCTGGCTCGAGATGAATTTGGGATGCCCGTTCATTTGCGCGGTGAACTCCGCCTCCGCGATCTGCCAGCCGGCCAGATTGGAGTGGCCGATGTAGCGAATCTTGCCCTCGGTGATGAGGTCATCGAGCGTGGACAGCGTTTCCTCGATCGGTGTCAATGGATCAGCGACGTGCAGCTGATACAGGTCGATCCAGTCGGTTTGCAAACGTCGCAGCGATGCCTCAACGGCCAAACGGATGTACCGGCGCGAGCCGCGCGCGCCCCAGTCCGGACCGTTCAACCCGCCCATGTCCATGCCGAACTTGGACGCGAGCACAATCTGGTCGCGTTTGCCGCGCAGCGAGTGACCCATCAGGGTCTCGCTCAGCCCTCGCTCGGCACCATAGATATCTGCCGTGTCGAAGAGCGTCACCCCGGCCTCGAATGCCGCATCGATGACGGCGGTCGTGCCGTCCTGTCCCTCCGACGCCGTGCCGCTGCGGCCGAAGTTGTTGCAACCCAGTCCGATCGTTGAAACGGTCAGTCCGGAGGAGCCAAGTCTGCGATATTCAATCTGAGCCATTCCTTTAGACTATGACCGTTCGGCCTGCTCGGGGCAAACCGACCGTCTCCTGCACAGCGCACCGTTGCGGGCGTTCGGCACCGATGTCCGAAATCCGCGAGTGCGCTCATTTGGGTGCGGCTACAGTCGAAATATGACCACCACGCCTCCCGCGCTCCTTCGCTTGCCGAGCCCCCTCGGGCGGCTTGAACTCACCGCCGATGATGACGGCATCCTCTCCCTCTCGATCGAAACCGACGGTCACCTTCCGCTCGCAGAATACGCCGAGAGCCCCTCCCCCGTGCTGCGACAGGCGGCCGCGCAGCTGGACGAGTACTTTGCGGGCACCCGACACTCGTTCGACCTTCCGGTGCACCTGACCCGCGGCACGGAATTTCAACGCAGCGTGTGGGCTCGCCTCTCAACTCTGGGCTTCGGCGAGGTCATCTCGTACGGTGCGCTCGGCACTGACATCGGGCGCGCCGGATCGGGCCGCGCCATCGGTGGAGCTGTCGGCGCCAACCCGGTGCCGATCATCATCGGCTGCCACCGCGTGCTCGCGACCACGGGGCGAATCACCGGTTACAGTGCCGGTCAGGGCATCCCCACCAAAGCCTGGCTGCTCGATCACGAGGGCATCATGCACCACTAGCCTGCTCCCGAAGACACGTCTGCGTCCTACTGGGCCGTGAAGATCGTCGACTTCGCCGGCTGGCCCTTGCTCGCCAAGTGCTGCTCGACCAGAAGCTGAAGTTCACCGGGCGCACCGGGTGCCAGGCTGATACCGACCGACCGGGCCCAGTCAATCAGGTCGGCAACGGCCCCGAAGTCCTGCCCGCTGTCGATCAATGCCCGCGCGAATTCCCCCTTGGACTTCTTGTTGAAGTGATTGAGAGCGCGTCTCTGGCCGTCGCTGCTGTCGGCGACAACCCGCAGGTAGATCGAGTTCGGGCGCACCGGACGGGCGCCCAGGGCGACATAGGCCTCCGAGCGCAAATCAAGCAACAGGCCCTCGGTTCGGCCGAGGAGCTTCTGCACGTCGGCGGCCCAATGTTGTTTGAGCGAATGCTTGTTCAAGGTCAGATCCGGCACCCGGGAGTCATGCGACAGCCGGTAGGCTGGAATCGGGTCCAGGGCCGCGAGCGGCCCGAGCAGCGCGGAATGCACGACCAGGTGGGCCTGCGCGAACTCGCGCTGCGGGACCGTCAGGGTGGCAGCATCCAACCCATCGAAGAGCACCCCGGTATAACGGTCAATGACCGGCATGGTCGGCGACCGCAGAAGCTCACGGTTGCGGTCTAGTTCGAACAGCTGGGTGCGACCGAGTTTCAGGGCGGCCATCGCCACTTCCGGGTGCCGCGACAGGCTCACCAGCGCACGCGCCAGGGATCGGCGCTTGCCGCTGAGAGCCGGGTACGCCAGGAGCGACCAGTCCAGGGGTACAGCTTCGCCGCCGGAGCGTTTCGTCTCCGACGGCGGTAGCAGTATCAGCAAAGGTGTTCCGTTGTTAGACGAGTTCAGCCTTGCGAGCCACGACGGTCACAATGTCGTTGTCGACGGACAGAAAGCCATCTTCAGCCTTCGCGACGACCTTGGAACCATCGGCCAGGGTGACGCGAACATCGCCGACGGCCAGAATCGCCAACATCGGTTCGTGACCGGCAAGAATACCGATCTCGCCCTCGACGGTCTTGGCGACAACCATCGCCGCTTCGCCGGTCCAGACCTGCTGGTCGGCCGACACAACGCTGACGGACAGCGACTTTGCCATGCTTAGTCGTTCTCTTTCTGAATCTGAGCCCACTTCTCTTCGACGTCGTTGATGCCACCGACGTTGAAGAATGCCTGCTCGGCGACGTGGTCGAAGTCACCGTTGGCGATCGCCGTGAACGACTCGATGGTGTCTTTCAGTGGAACCGTGGAGCCCTCAACACCGGTGAACTTCTTCGCCATGTAGGTGTTCTGGGAAAGGAACTGCTGAATACGACGGGCACGGGAAACCGTGACCTTGTCTTCTTCAGACAGCTCGTCAACACCGAGGATCGCGATGATCTCCTGGAGTTCCTTGTTCTTCTGCAGAATGGCCTTCACTCGAACGGCCGTGTTGTAGTGATCGGCACCCAGGTAGCGGGGGTCGAGGATACGGCTGGTCGAGGTGAGCGGGTCGACGGCCGGGTAGAGGCCCTTCGACGCGATTTCACGCGACAGCTCGGTCGTGGCGTCGAGGTGGGCGAACGTGGTCGCCGGAGCCGGGTCGGTGTAGTCGTCGGCAGGAACGTAGATCGCCTGAAGGGAAGTGATCGAGTGGCCACGCGTCGACGTGATGCGCTCCTGCAGGATGCCCATTTCGTCGGCGAGGTTAGGCTGGTAGCCCACGGCGGACGGCATACGGCCGAGCAGTGTGGAGACCTCTGAACCGGCCTGCGTGAAGCGGAAGATGTTGTCGATGAAGAGCAACACGTCCTGCTTCTCGACATCGCGGAAGTACTCCGCCATGGTGAGCGCAGAGAGCGCGACGCGCAGACGCGTTCCCGGCGGCTCGTCCATCTGGCCGAAGACCAGTGCGGTCTTGTCGAAGACGCCGGCTTCTTCCATCTCGGCGATGAGGTCGTTGCCCTCACGGGTACGCTCACCGACTCCGGCGAATACCGAAACTCCACCGTGGTCCTGCGCAACGCGCTGGATCATTTCCTGGATCAGAACGGTCTTACCGACACCGGCACCACCGAACAGGCCGATCTTTCCACCGAGAACATAAGGCGTCAGAAGGTCGATGACCTTAATACCGGTCTCGAACAGCTGAGTCTTCGACTCGAGCTGGTCGAAGGGCGGCGGCTTGCGGTGGATGGGCCAGCGCTCCGTGATCTCGATCTTCTCGCCCGGCTTGGCGTTCAGCACATCGCCGATGACGTTGAAGACCTTGCCCTTGGTGACGTTTCCGACTGGAACCGTGATGGGGCTGCCGGTGTCGCGCACTTCCTGGCCGCGGACAAGTCCGTCGGTCGGGTTGAGTGCGATGGCACGAACCAGGTCATCGCCGAGGTGCAGGGCAACCTCGAGGGTGATCTCGTTCGACTCGTCGCCGATGGTGATCGTGGTCTTCAGGGCGTTGTAGATGCCGGGGATCGAGTCATGCGGAAACTCGATGTCGACAACAGGGCCCGTGACACGGGCGATGCGGCCAACAGAGCCGGCCGTATCCTCCGCGCGGACTGGCGCGGTTGCGGTGTCAGTCATTGCTCTCTCTTCTCTGGTTACTTCTTGGCGGATGAGAGCGCATCGGCTCCACCCACGATCTCGGAAATCTGCTGGGTGATCTCGGACTGCCGCGCGTTGTTCGACAACCGCGTGTAGTCCGTGATCAGCTTGTCGGCGTTGTCGCTGGCCGACTTCATCGCCTTCTGACGGCTCGCGTGCTCGGACGCCGCCGACTGCAACATGGCGTTGAACAGACGACTCTCGATGTAGACCGGGAGGAGGCTGTCCAGAACCGTTTCTACGTCGGGTTCGAACTCGTAGAGCGGAAGAACCGTGTTGTTGCCCGGTTCTTCCACACCCTCGACGACCTCGAGCGGAAGCAGTCGAACGACTTCGGGAACCTGGGTAACCATGCTCACGAAGCGGTTGTAGACGATGTGAATCTCATCGACGCCGCCATCGGAGTAGTCCGTGAGGAACGACTCGAGCAGGGCCTCGCCGATTTCCTTGGCCGTTTCGAACTGCGGCTGATCGGTGCCGCCGGTCCAGACTCGCTCAGACGCGCGGCCCCGAAACGTGAAGTAGGCGATGGCCTTACGGCCCACCAGGAAGTAGACGATGTCTTTGCCCTGGCCGCGCAGCAGCTCACTGAGCGACTCCGCTTCACGCAGAACCTGCGAGCTGAACGCGCCAGCCAAGCCACGGTCGGAGGCGAAGATAACGACCGCTGCGCGCTCGATCTTCTCCGGCTCCGTTGTGAGCACGTGCTCGACGTTCGAGTACGTGGCCACGGCCGAGACGGCACGAGTCACTGCACGCGAGTACGGGGTTGACGCAGCGACTCGCGCCTGCGCTTTCTGGATGCGCGAGGCGGAGATCAGCTCCATGGCCCGAGTGATCTTCTTGGTCGTCTGGGCAGACTTGATCTTCTGCCGGTAGACGCGAAGTTGCGCTCCCATGTGTCTGCTTCCTTGTCTTTCAGTTTGATGAGATCAGTGGCACCGCAAGTCGAAAAGCGACTAGCGGCGGTGCTTGACGATCTTTTCCTGGTTGACGTCTTCGGCGGCGATGGCCTCAAACTTCTCTTTGCCAACCGAGGCGAGCGGCTTGCCCTCGCCGGTCTGGAACTCGAGCTTGAACTTGTCGACACCCGCGGTCAGAGCGGCAACGGTCTCGTCGGACAGAACGTTGGTTTCGCGCAGGTTCTTCAGGATCTCGGTGTTGCGACCGAGGAAGTCGAGCAGCTCGCGCTCGAAACGCAGCACGTCGGGAACCGGAACCTCGTCGAGCTTGCCGTTGATGCCGGCCCAGATCGAGACAACCTGGTCCTCAACGGGGTACGGCGAGTACTGCGGCTGACGCAGAAGTTCGGTCAGACGAGCACCGCGAGCGAGCTGACGGCGGCTGGCCGCGTCGAGGTCGGAGGCGAACATCGCGAAGGCTTCGAGCGAGCGGTACTGAGCCAGCTCAAGCTTGAGCGTTCCCGACACCTTCTTGATCGACTTGACCTGCGCGTCGCCACCGACGCGGGAGACCGAGATACCCACGTCAACAGCGGGACGCTGGTTGGCGTTGAACAGGTCGGACTGCAAAAAGATCTGGCCGTCGGTGATCGAGATCACGTTGGTCGGAATGTAGGCGGCAACGTCGTTGGCCTTGGTCTCGATGATCGGAAGACCGGTCATCGAACCGGCGCCGAGGGCGTCGGACAGCTTGGCACAACGCTCGAGCAGACGGGAGTGCAGGTAGAACACGTCTCCGGGGTACGCTTCGCGTCCCGGCGGGCGACGCAGCAGCAGCGAAACGGCACGGTAGGCCTCGGCCTGCTTGGACAGGTCGTCGAAGACGATGAGAACGTGCTTGCCGGCGTACATCCAGTGCTGGCCGATGGCCGAACCGGTGTACGGGGCGAGGTACTTGAAGCCAGCCGGGTCGGAAGCGGGGGCGGCGACGATGGTGGTGTACTCCATCGCTCCGGCATCCTCGAGCGCACCCTTCACCGAAGCGATGGTGGAGCCCTTCTGTCCGATGGCGACGTAGATGCAACGAACCTGCTTGTTCGTGTCACCGGACTCCCAGTTGGCCTTCTGGTTGATGATGGTGTCGATCGCGATCGCGGTCTTGCCGGTCTGGCGGTCACCGATAATGAGCTGACGCTGGCCGCGCCCGATCGGGATCATGGCGTCGATGGCCTTGATACCGGTCTGCATCGGCTCGTGCACGCTCTTACGGTGCATGACACCGGGAGCCTGCAGCTCGAGGGCACGACGGGCCTCGCTGACAATCTCGCCGAGACCATCGATCGGCGCGCCGAGCGGGTCGACGACGCGACCGAGGAAGGCGTCACCGACGGGAACGGAGAGAACCTCGCCGGTGCGGTGCACCTCCATGCCCTCAACAACGCTGGCGAACTCGCCGAGGACGACGACGCCGATCTCATCTTCATCGAGGTTCTGGGCCAGGCCCAGGGTGCCGTCGGCGAATTTGATAAGCTCGTTGGCCATCACGCCGGGCAAGCCCTCAACGTGGGCGATACCGTCACCGGCCGTGGTGACGTAGCCGACCTCGGTCGTCGATGTCTTGTTCGGCTCATAGGACTTCACGAAGTCCTGGAGAGCGCCACGGATCTCATCGGGGCTGATCGTTAGTTCTGCCATCATCTTCCCTTTTCTGTACGGCTGTACAGGTTCTGTCTGTTCAAGACGCTGCCGCCCTGAATCTGGTACTGCGTGGTTTACGGTGCTGCCGGTTTTGCCGAACTGCGCAAAAATCAGCTGGCGAGCTGGAGTCTCAAATCGGCCAGGCGGGTTGCAATGCTGCCGTCGATGACCAGATCGCCGATCTGTACGCGTACTCCCCCGACCAGAGCCGGGTCGACGACCTGGTTGATGGTGAGTGCACGCCCATGGCGTTCCTGGAGGCTCTTGCGCAGACGGTCGAGCTGGGCGGGCGTCAAAACGCTCGCCGAAGTGATGGTGGCAATAGACGTTCCGGCCTGGTCGGCGACAACGGATGCCGCCTGCCGCAGCAATTCGCCGATGCGACGGCCGCGAGGCTGCTGCACCAGGTGGCGAACGATTGCGAGCGTCTGACCGGACACCTTGCCGGCCAGGAGCTTTTCAACCAGGGCGGCTTTGGCGTCGATCTTGCCAAGCTTGCTGGCCAGGGCCAGTTCGAGCTCGGCGTCAGAGGAGACGGTCTTGCCGAAGGAGAACAGTTCGCCCTCGATCGACGTTTCGGCCGAAACAGACAGGTCGCATGCCCGAAGGCCCAATTCTTCGATCCCGGCTAGCAGGTCGTCGTGACTGGACCAGCGTTCGGCAACGGCTGCGGCGAGCAGATCCAGCGCCCGAGGCGTCACGCTCGCACCGAAGACGGCACGAACGAGGGTGACCTTGGCCGCAGCATCCGCTGATGCATCGCCAAGCGCCGACAGGAGCTGCGACGACGAACCGATCACTCGACCGGCGCCGAAGAGGCTTTCGCCCGTCGCCAGATCAGTCGTGCTGCCGGGGACGGACAGTGCCGCCCTCGATGTGGCGAGTGCTTCTCTGGTGGCGCTTCCCATTGGTTAAATCTTTCCTGCTACTGGTGCTTCGCTGGCTTCGAGTTCAGCCAGGAAACGATCGACGATGGCGCTGGCCTTTGCGTCGTCAGACAGGCTTTCACCGATGACGCCCGAGGCGAGGTCAATTGCAAGGGTGCCGACCTCACTGCGGAGCGACACGACTGCGGCCTGACGTTCGGCTTCGATCTGCGTCTTGGCACTGGCCGCGATGCGACCGGCCTCAGCCGCAGCCTGCTCCTTGTGCTCAGCGACGATGCGCTGGCCGTCGGTGCGGGCCTGGTCACGAATGGCAGCGGCTTCGGCGCGAGCGTCAGCGAGCTGGGCCGTGTACTGCACGAGTGCAGCTTCGGCCTTGCGCTGGGCGTCGTCCGCCTTGGCGATGTTGCCCTCGATGGCTTCTGCACGGTCGTCAAGAAGCTTCTGCATCTTCGGGAGCACGAGCTTCCAGAAGAAGAACAAAATCACGACAAAGCAGACCGCCGACCAGATGATGTCGTACCACTCTGGAATTAGCGGGTTCTTCGCCGCTTCTTCAGTCGCGGCTGCAATTACTGCGTGAAGCATCATGCCTCCTAACTAAGTAGTGAAGAGGACTAGTTCGTGAAGATGAAGTAGGTGGCGATGCCGATGAAGGCGAGCGCCTCGGTGAAGGCGATACCGATGTACATCAGCACCTGCAGGCGGCCGGCCAGTTCAGGCTGACGCGCGACACCCTCGATGGTCTTGCCAACGACGATACCTACACCGATTGCCGGGCCGATGGCTGCGAGGCCATAACCGACGGTCGCGATGTTTCCGCTGATTTCCGCGAGAACGGTTGTTGCGTCCACGTGTGTTTCCTTCCGTAGTGGTGAATTCGGCGATCGCCGGATTCGTAAAGTGTCTAGTGTTCCTCAGCCAGCGCGAGCTGGATGTAGACGGCGGTGAGTAGGGCAAAAATGTAAGCCTGGAGGACGGCAATCAGCACTTCGAAGAGCGTGAAGGCGAAGCCGAAGACGAGGGTGCCAGCGCCGAAGAGCTTGAACCCGCCATCCGCAGTGAAGAAGAAGAACTGGGTGGCGCTGAAGAACAGCACGAGCAGAAGGTGTCCGACGATCATGTTCATCATCAGTCGAAGCGTGAGGGTAACCGGTCGCACCAGGAACGTCGAGATGAATTCGATTGGCGTCACAATGATGTACAGGGCCGGAGGGACTCCGGGCGGGAAGAGCGAGTTGCGGAAGAACTTCGCAGGGCTCTTCTTGACGCCGGCGTAGATGAAGGTTCCGTAGGAGATGACACCGAGAAGCAGCGGAACCCCGATCACCGAGGTGCCGGCGATATTGAGGAACGGAATGATTCCGGTGATGTTCATGAACAACACCATGAAGAAGATCGTCGTCAGAAGTGGCAGAAAACGCTTGCCGTCTTTCTTACCGAGCAGGTCTTCGGCAATGTTGACGCGAACGAAGTCGAGTCCCATTTCGGCCAGGCTCTGGCCGCGGGTCGGAATGATCTTCATACGACGCGTACCGAGCCAGAACACCAGCATCAGGACCGCAACCGCGAGGAAGCGGATCAGGATAATGCGGTTGATCTCGAACGGAGTATCGGCAAAGAAGATTACATCGGGGAAGAACTCATTGATGGAGGGACCGTGGAATTCACCGTCGTCGGTGGCAGACGGGACCATCAGGTTTACGGCGATTTTTAGCAGCGCTTTCTCCTGTTTCGGGGCGGTGAGCTCTGCTCGCGCATCGACGAATATGGGCAGGTTCACTACGCTGTAAAGCATGTGCAAACCGGGGTTGGATCGGTGTTTACTCTAGCAAAGATCAGGCGCTGCGCCGAATCGAGAGCGGGATGGGTCGAGGCTTGGGTGCCAAGGTCAGTCGTCGATGGGTGCAGGGGGCAACGTGACGTCACTCGTATAGGGCATTCGACTCTTCATCACCACGACCGCATCGACCACGAGGGAGCCGATCACTCCGGCAATGATGCAGAAGAACAGCACCATTGGTTGGATCCAGGCGCGGTCCTGCAGCAGCACCAAAAGCACCAGGAAGACGACGAACTTGAGCAGCCAGCCGCCCATGATGATGCCAAAGAATCCACCGATGGCGGATTCGTTTCCGGCCACGCGGTTGGCCAGGAGAATACTGCCGGCCGTTATCCCCATGAAGGCTACCGACATGGCCGTTCCGATCAGAGCGCTGAGTACCCCGGTACCGCCGTCGACGACAAAGCCCACAATGGATCCGATCACCGCGATGGCCACGGCGACGTAGACGCCGTAGATCAGGATGCGACGCAGCACGGGGATCGAGGTGGGCTGGGTGGGGGCGGGCGTGTTGGTGCTGGTCATGCGTTCTCCTCGGCAGGCGTCGCCGCGGGGGCGGTCGCTCGTGTCGTTGCGGGGTCTGATAGTACGGGTGTGTCTGTGGTGTGCTGGGCCGCGACGTCGAGCGGGTCGAGCTGATTCAGAACGACCACCGGCAGCGGCGCCGACTGGCTGGCCCACTCGCCGGTCTTGCGGCGACCGAGCGGGGCGAGGGTGACGATGGTGCAGATCAGGAGCGAGGTCACCAGGAAGATGGTCGCGTAGCCGGTGGGAAGACCGAGGTAAACCGGCAGGATGTAGTAGAGCAGGCATCCGATGGATGCTGCGGCTGTCCACCCATAGAAGATCAGCACGGCATGCAGGTGGGAATGTCCCATATCGAGCAAGCGGTGGTGCAGGTGTTTTCGGTCGGCACTGAAGGGTGATTTGCCCGCGTGTACCCGGCGGAGGACGGCGAGCCCGAAGTCCAGCAGCGGGATGATCATGATCGCCAGGGGCAGCAGGAGGGGAATGAAGGCCGGGAACAGCTGCGAACGATTGAGGGAGGTCAGGTCGATCTGCCCGGTGATGGCTATCGCACTCGTGGCCATGAGCAGGCCTACCAGGAGCGCACCGGCGTCGCCCATGAACATCTTCGCTGGATGCCAGTTCAACGGCAGGAACCCCACACAGGCGCCGACCAGGATGGCAGCAATCAGCGAGGCGAGGTTGAAGTAGTTGGTCGGCGAGGTGTCACGCACGAGCAGATAGCTGTACAGAAAGAAAACGCCGTTGGCGATGAGGGCGACGCCGGTGACGAGACCGTCGAGGCCATCGATGAAGTTGATCATGTTCATGACGACGACGATGGCGACGACCGTGACGACGATCGACGTCCAGCCGCTCCAGACCGTCAGTCCGCCGATCGGCAGGGAGTAGATCTGCACGCCCTGCCAGGCCACGAGCCCGGCGGCGATGAATTGGCCGGCGAGTTTCGTCATCCAGTCGAGGTCCCAGATGTCGTCGGCCACCCCGACCAGCACGATCAGCAGCGCTGCGCCGAGGATCGCGAGGATCTGCTGCGGGTCGGCAAAGACCAGGCGCAGCGGTGCGAATGCCCCGGCCGTGAGGTAGGCGATACCGAATGCGACCAGGATGCCGAGGAACATGGCGATTCCGCCGAGGCGCGGCGTCGGGCGGGTGTGCACGTCACGTTCCCGAATCTTCGGGTAGAGACGGTACTTGTGGCTGAGCTTGTAGACGACGATCGACAGCCCGAAGGTGACGATCGCCGAAACGAGCGCGAGCAGAATGAATACTGTCATGGGCTACCGGCTGGTATCCGTGTCGTCCTGGGAGGGCGCGGAGAGTGTGGGTGCCGCATCCGTTTCGCCTGCATCGGCGGGATCGACCGCTGCGTCGGGCGCCGCTGTGTCGGGCGCCGCCTCCGGGGCCAGCAGTGCGCCGATGACGTCGGAGATCGCGTCTCGGGAGATGACCCCGGAGCGCACGATGTGCAGCAGACCGCCATTGGTCTCAAAGCCGGTCGCGTCGACGATGGTCGAGGAGCCCTCACCAGCCAGTCCGAAGGCGCTTTCATAGGTGTTGCCGGCCGTGCCGCCGTCGAGATAGACCTCAACGCTTTCGCCGAGGGCGGCCTCGGCGGAAAGCGCGTCGAGGGCGGCGGGCGCGCCGCTGAGGTTCGCGCTCGACACCGCGAGCGGGCCGGTTGCGGCGAGCAAGTCGAGCGCGACCTGGTTGCTCGGCATGCGCAGGGCCACGGTGCCGCGGGTTTCGCCGAGATCCCAGACCAGCGACGGCTGGGCATGGACGATGACGGTCAATCCGCCCGGCCAGAACGCCGCGACCAGGTCGCGAACGGGCTGCGGTACGTCGACGGCTAGGGCATCGAGGGTGCTGACGGTGGGAATCAGCACGGGCGGCGGCGACTGGCGCCCGCGCCCCTTCGCGTCCAGGAGCAGCTGTACGGCTTCGGCATTGAACGCGTCGGCGGCAACCCCGTAGACGGTGTCGGTGGGGATGACGACGAGGGCCCCTCGGCCGATCGCCGAGCACGCCAGTGCGATGGCCGCCTGGTATTTCGATTGGCTCGTGTCGGACTCGCCCGTGTCCGAGTCGCTCGTGCAGTCGTAGATACGTGTCATTTCCGGCAATTCTAACCCAGCGCGGTTGTGAGAAGCGGATTCCACGGCCACCGGTTGCGTCGCGCGTCGCTCAGGGGTGCAACGCCGTGGTCGCCCGGTCGCGACTCGTGTAGTCACGGTGGGTGGCCGGGGCGCGCCAACCGTCCGCGGCTAGTAGAGCCCGGATAGCCACTCCCTGCAGTTCCCCGTGTTCGATCACGAGCACACCGCCCGGTCGCAGCAGGCGCAGGCCGGTCGCCGATACGCTTCGCACCACGTCGAGGCCGTCCGGACCACCGAACAGGGCGTGGGCCGGATCGAACAGGCGCACCTCGGGGTCGCGGGGAATCGCATCCGCTGGAATGTACGGGGGATTGGAAATGACGACGGCGACCGTGCCGTTGAGTTCGAGGAAGGCGTCGGCGAGGTCACCGAAGGTGAGGGTGGCATTGGGGGCAGCGACCTCCGCGAAGTTGCGAGAGGTCCACGGGTACGCTTCCGCCGAGTTCTCGACGGCGAAGATACGGGCGTGCGGCACCTCTGTGGCCAGGGCCAGAGCGATGGCGCCACTGCCGGTGCCGAGGTCGACACCGATCGGCTCCGCGTCGGGCATCGATCGCAGCGCGTCGATAGCGAACTGGGCGACCTGCTCGGTTTCGGGGCGAGGCACGAAGACACCCGGTCCAACGTTGATGGCCAGCGCCCGGAATGGGGCGCGCCCTGTTATGTGCTGCAGGGGCTCGCGGGCACTGCGGCGGGCCAGCAGGAGGTCGATGGTGACTGCATCCGCTTTGCTGACGGGTTTGGCCAGGATGCTGGCGGCCTGCACTTCGCCGCGGCTTTGACCGAGTACGTGGCCGATCAGCAGGTCGGCGTCGACCTCCGGGTCGAGGATTCCGGCAGCGTCGAGCCGGGCAATGGCCTGGTTTCTCAGGGAAGTGACGGTGGCGGGCTGGGCAGAATCTGAAGAAGGCACGTAGTGAAATGTAACGCACCCGGCCGTTAGTGGCCGAGGGCCATAGGCTGGTGAAGGCCCTAAACACCATATTTTGCCGAAGATCACCGAATGAAAGTTGCTCACGTGCCCAAGATCTATTCCGACATCACCGAAGCCGTCGGTGGGACCCCCCTCGTCAAGCTGAACCGTTTGACCGCCGGGCTCGGCGCCACTGTTCTCGCCAAGCTCGAGTTCTACAACCCCTCCAGCAGCGTGAAGGACCGCATCGGCGTCGCCATCATCAACGCGGCCGAGAAGGATGGCTCGCTCAAGCCGGGCGGCACCATCGTTGAAGCGACCAGCGGCAACACGGGCATCGCCCTGGCTATGGTCGGCGCAGCCCGTGGCTACAACGTCATTCTGGCCATGCCGGAGACGATGAGCAAGGAACGTCGCGTCATGATGCGCGCTTACGGCGCCGAGATCGTGCTGACCTCCGGTGCCGACGGTATGCGCGGCGCGGTCGAGAAGGCCGCCGAGATCGTTTCCAACACCCCGGGCGCCGTTCTGGCCAGCCAGTTCACGAACCCGGCCAACCCAGCCATCCACCGCGCGACCACCGGCGTGGAGATCTGGAACGACACCGAGGGCACCGTCGACATTCTCGTCGCGGGCATCGGCACCGGCGGCACCATTTCCGGCACCGGCGGCTATCTCAAGGAGCAGAAGCCAAGCCTCAAGGTCGTCGGCGTTGAGCCGATTGACTCCCCCATTCTCTCCGGCGGCAAGCCCGGCCCGCACAAGATTCAGGGCCTCGGTGCGAACTTCGTGCCGGAAACTCTGGACCGTCAGGTCTATGACTCGATCACCGATGTCACCCTGGCCGACTCGCTCGCCACGGCACGCAAGCTCGGCACCGATGAGGGCATCCTCGGCGGCATCTCCGGTGGCGCTGCCGTCTGGGCCGCGCTCGAGCAGGCGAAACTGCCCGAGAACAAGGGCAAGACCATCGTCGTCATCATTCCCGGCTTCGGCGAACGGTACATCTCAACCGTGCTGTACGAAGACCTGCTCGACTAAGCCGTCAGCCCCTCCATGAATCCCCCAGAGTCAGTGAGCGTTTTCGAGCGCCTCCGCGAAGACATCGCAACGGCGCGCACCCACGACCCGGCCGCGCGCAGCAACACCGAGGTCTTCCTTGCCTACAGTGGGCTGCACGCGGTCTGGTCGTATCGGATCGCGAACCGTCTGTGGCGTCGTGGACTACACCTGCTGGCCCGCCTGATATCTCAGGTGACCCGGTTTCTGACCGGAATTGAGATTCACCCGGGGGCAACCATCGGGCGTCGCCTGTTCATTGACCACGGCATGGGTGTCGTGATCGGTGAAACGGCCGTGCTCGGGAACGATGTGATGCTGTACCACGCGGTGACGCTGGGCGGCAAGAGCCGGCACGGGCATTCGCGCGGCGTGCGACGGCATCCGTTTCTCGACGACGGAGTCACCGTGGGAGCTGGCGCCAAGGTCCTCGGCCCGATCACCATCGGTGCCTGGAGCACGATCGGCTCGAACGCGGTCGTAACCAAAGATGCCCCGCCGCGGTCGCTGCTCGTGGGGGTGCCGGCGACGATACGCCCGCAGACGCCCGCGACGGTCGAGTCCGCCCGCGGAGGCACTCTGGAGCCCGAGTACTACCTCTAGAATACGACCGGGCCCGGGCCCGGTTAGGTTAATGCGGGTGCTACTCGGGGTCGCCGAGCTCGGCCAGGCGGGTTTCCTCGTCGGCGTGGATACAGGAGTCGATCACGGGGCCGAGGGCTCCGTTCATGACGGCGTCGAGGTTGTAGGCCTTGTAACCGGTACGGTGATCGGCGATGCGGTTCTCCGGAAAGTTATACGTGCGGATGCGCTCGGAGCGATCCATGGTGCGAATCTGCCCCTTGCGCACGAGCGAGGCCGCCGCGTCGATTTCTTCCTGCTGACGCGCCAGAACCCGGGCCCGCAGCACGCGCATCCCGGCTTCCTTGTTCTGCAGCTGCGACTTCTCGTTCTGCATGGCCACCACGATTCCGGTCGGAAGGTGGGTGATGCGCACGGCGGAGTCGGTGGTGTTGACCGACTGGCCACCGGGACCGCTCGAACGATACACGTCGATCTTGAGGTCGTTCGGGTGCAGCTCGACCTCTTCGGGCTCGTCAACCTCGGGGAAGACCAGCACGCCGGCCGCCGACGTGTGAATGCGTCCCTGCGACTCGGTCGCCGGCACGCGCTGCACGCGGTGCACGCCGCCCTCGTACTTCAGGTGCGCCCAGACACCCTCGGCAGGGTCGCTCGAATTGCCCTTGATAGCGAGCTGGATGTCTTTGATGCCGCCAAGATCGCTCGAAGTCTGCTCGATGATCTCGGTTTTCCAGCGATTGGACTCGGCGTAGTGCAGGTACATGCGCAGCAGATCGGCGGCGAACAGCGCCGATTCGGCACCGCCTTCCCCCATCTTGATCTCCATGATCACGTCGCGGGCGTCGAGTTCGTCGCGAGGAATCAGCAGGCGTCGCAGCTTCTCAGCCGTAACATCAAGCTGTTCCACCAAATCCGGAATCTCTTCGGCGAAGGCAGCATCTTCGTCAGCGAGTTCACGAGCGGCTTCGAGGTTATCTTCAACCGCTTTCCACTCGTGGTACGCCGCGATGATGCGACTCAACTCGGCATAGCGCCGGTTGACCTTTTTCGAACGGGCCGGATTCGCGTGCAGCTCCGGATCCGCCAACTGCGACTGCAGGTCGTCGTGCTCGGCCAGCAGCGTGAGGACGGATTCGAACATTACTTATCCTTGTCTGACCCGTTCAGGGTCGGCATCGACTTCTGAACCTGCATGAGGAATTCCACGTTCGAGGAGGTCTCCTTGAGACGGCCGAGGATGAGTTCGAGCGCCTGCTGCTGCTCGAGCCCGGCGAGGGCGCGACGCAGCTTCCAGGTGACCTTGACTTCATCCGCGCTCATGAGCATTTCTTCGCGGCGGGTGCCCGACGCGTTCACGTCGACGGCGGGGAAGATGCGCTTGTCGGCCAGCTGGCGGGACAGGCGCAGTTCCATGTTGCCGGTGCCCTTGAACTCTTCAAAGATGACCTCGTCCATCTTGGAGCCGGTCTCCACGAGCGCGGAGGCGAGAATGGTGAGCGAGCCACCGTTCTCAATATTGCGCGCCGCACCGAAGAAACGCTTCGGCGGATATAAAGCGGATGCGTCGACGCCGCCGGAGAGGATGCGACCAGAGGCCGGGGCCACCAGGTTGTAGGCGCGGCCCAGTCGGGTGATCGAGTCGAGCAGCACGACGACGTCGTGGCCGAGCTCGACCAGACGCTTGGCACGCTCGATGGCGAGTTCGGCGACGGTGGTGTGGTCTTCGGCCGGACGGTCGAAGGTGGAGGCGATGACCTCACCCTTCACCGTTCGCTGCATGTCGGTGACCTCCTCTGGACGCTCGTCAACCAGAACGACCATGAGGTGAACCTCAGGGTTGTTGGTGGCGATGGCGTTCGCGATCTGCTGCATGACGATGGTCTTGCCGGCCTTGGGCGGTGCAACGATCAGGCCGCGCTGGCCCTTGCCGATCGGAGCAACGAGGTCGATGATGCGCTGGGTTAGCTTGCCCGGCTCGGTTTCGAGGCGCAGGCGCTCCGTCGGGTACAGCGGCGTGAGCTTGTGGAAGTCGACACGGGCCGCGGCCTCTTCAACGGTCTGACCGTTGATCGAGTCGACCTTGACGATGGCGTTGTACTTCTGTCGGCCGGACTGGTCACCCTCGTGCGGCTGGCGAATGGAGCCGACGACGGCGTCACCCTTGCGCAGGTTGTACTTCTTGACCTGGCCGAGCGAGACGTAGACGTCGCTCGCACCGGGAAGGTAGCCGGAGGTGCGTACGAACGCGTAGTTGTCGAGCACGTCCAGGATTCCGGCGACGGGAATGAGTACGTCATCGTCGTTGACCTCGGGCTCGAAGTCATCGCCCTGGTTCGGGCCGCGACGCTTGCGGTCACGGTACCGGTTGCGGTTGCCGCGGCCATTCATGTCGTCGTCGAGACGGTCGGGACCCTGGTTGCGATCCTGGCCCTGATTACGGTCCTGGCCACGGTCATTCTGACCCTGATTGCGGTCCTGGCCCTGATTACGGTCCTGATTACGGTCCTGATTGCGATCGGCCTGCGCCTGCGCGCGCTCCTGATTGCGTTCCTGGTTGCGCTCATTGCGCGCCTGACGCTGGCTCTGTGCGCGGGTCAGGCCCTCGTCGTTTGAGCCGTTCTGGTTGCGGTCGTTCTGGTTGTTCTGGTTGTTCTGGTTGTTCTGGTTGTTCTGGTTGTTCTGGTTGTTCTGATCAACCTGGTTACGGTCGGCGACCTGCGCACGATCGCCACCGCGGCTACGGCTGCGGCTGCGGCCCTGGCGCGGCGCGTTCGTCTCGTTGGAGTCATCGGTCGATTCGTTTGAGTCGTCTACTGCCTCGACCTGCGGGGCCGCTGCGTCGGCGGGCACCTCGACCGGCGCGGCACTGTCGGTGCCGGCATCGGCTGCGGGAACGTTGCGCTGAGACGATGCCCGACGGGACGGACGGCGGGCTGCCGGTGCAGTCTCGGCTGGCGTGCTCTCGGCCGGGGCAGTGTCGGTCGGGGCGCTGTCGGTGGCTGCGCTGTCGGTCGGGGCGCTGTCAGCGGTGTTGAGGACGACGGCGGCCGCACCATCGAGGTGAACCGGCGCAACCTGCACGCGCTTGCGCGCCTGGCGAACCGGCTTGTCGGTGACCGGTTCGGTGTTCTCGCCGGTGTTTTCAGAAGCGGATGCCGCAGCATCCGCTGTCGGCGCGCTCGTGGCGGCCGCAGCGCCACGGGCGTTGCGTGCAATACGAGAGCCGGCGGCCGGAGCGTCGGGGAGGATGATGCCGAATCCGGAGCTGGCGTCGGCATTGACGTGGGATTTGGCGGGAGCGGCGGTGCTGGTGCTGGCACGACGAGGCGCACGCTTGCGCGGAGCAGCATCGATGGCCTCGGCGAGGCTCTCGACCGGTGCGGACTCTGCCGGCGCCGACTCAACTACGGGAGCAGCATCGAGGGGAGCAACGGTCAGGGCCGGAGCAGGGTTACTGGCCTGTTCAGTGCTGGTCTGCTCGGTATCGGCCTGTTCGGTGCCGGACCGAGCCGTTTCGATTGCGTCCACGAGCTCTCCTTTACGAAGCTTGGAAGCGCCGGAGATTCCCAGCTCGAGAGCCAGAGCCTGAAGCTCGGACACGCGAAGGGTACTGAGACGGGGAAGATCCGAGCCAGTGGCGCGGAGGTTGACATCAGTCACGAAGGGGGTTCCTTTCCCCTGCCGAACAAAAATTCAGGCCAGGAGATGTATGCAGCGACGAATGCGCTGCGGGTGATCCAATCCGACAAGTGGAGGGGATTGGTGTAAACACACACAGCTACGCACGAAATCGCAATAGCAGTGAGGTACAGGGAATGCACCGGATGTCGCCGGAGGCGGTTTCTATCGGGTGCGCTTCAACCATAGCACTCCACCACCAGTCGAATCGCCAGTCGGGCCGACGCGCAGGAGGCACGTCAGCCCGATCAGAACGAGCGTTACGCGGCGCTCTCGGCCGTGCTCGCGGAAGCGAGCGGATGCACGGTGGCACCCTGCACATCAACGGCGAGCATGAGCGCGCGCCACGGGGTGTCTGACTGGCTCGCGACGAGTTCGGCTGCGACCAGACGCTGGCCCGGGTCACTCGCCAGCACCAGAATGGATGGACCGGCACCGGACACGACGGCCGCGAAGCCGGCTTCGCGCAGCAGGGTGATGAGCTTATTCGTCTCCGGCATGGCCGCGGCGCGGTAGCTCTGGTGCAGCTTGTCCTCGGTCGCGGCCAGCAGCAGTTCCGGGCTCTGAATCAGCGCGGCGATCAGCAGCGCAGAGCGCGACAGGTTGAAAACGGCGTCCTCGTGCGGCACGGAAGTTGGTTGCAGGCTGCGCGCAAGCGCGGTGGACATCTCCTGCTCAGGAACGAACACGAGAGGCTTGACGCCGCGGTGCACAACGAGCTTTTTGTGACGCGGGCCCTCGGGGGTGGTCCAGGCGATGGTCAAACCGCCAAACAGTGCGGGGGCGACGTTGTCCGGGTGCCCTTCCATCTCGGTGGCGAGTACGAGCAGCATTTCGGCGTCGATGTCGACTACGCCCTCCAGCAGTCCCTTGGCCGCCATGATGCCCGACACGATGGCCGCACCGGAGGAGCCGAGGCCGCGCCCGTGCGGAATAACGTTGTGCGCGACGATGTTGAGCCCGGGCATGGGCTGACCCACGGCCTCGAAGGTGTGAATGATCGCACGCACGACGAGGTTGCTCTCGTCGGTGGGCACCTCACCGGCGCCCACTCCGTGCACCTCGACAAAGACGCCGGGTTCGCTGCGCACGGTGACTTCGAGCTGGTCGTACTTGGCCAGCGCGAGCCCGAGCGTGTCGAAACCGGGGCCGAGATTGGCCGTGGTGGCCGGCACCTGCACCGAGACGGCGCGCCCAATCAGCGAGAGCGGACTGATCATGCCTTGCCCAGGCCGAGCACGCTGGCGATTTCGGCGGTGTCGACCGGAACGATGGTGGGCACGACGTCGGAGCCGTCGGCGGTGCGCAGCGCCCAGTTCGGGTCCTTCAGACCGTGGCCGGTGACGGTGATCACGACGGTCGAGCCCTTGGGGATGAATCCGGCCTCGGCGCGCTCGAGCAGGCCGGCCACTCCAATAGCGGATGCCGGTTCTACGAAAATTCCGACCTCGGCCGAGAGAATGCGGTGCGCTTCAAGAATTTTTGCATCGGTGATGGCACCGAAATAGCCGTCGCTCTGCTCCCGCGCGTTCAGCGCGAGGTCCCAGGATGCCGGGTTGCCGATGCGGATGGCGCTCGCGATGGTGTCGGGGTTGTCGACCCGGTGGCCGAGCACGATCGGGGCGCTGCCGGAGGCCTGGAAACCGAACATGCGCGGCAGTTTCGTGGTGGCGCCGCGGGCGACCTCTTCGCTGTAACCGCGAAAATAGGCGGTGTAGTTGCCGGCGTTGCCGACCGGAACGAACTGAAAGTCCGGGGCGTCGCCGAGCACCTCGACGACCTCGAAGGCGGCGGTCTTCTGGCCTTCGATGCGGTCGGGGTTGACCGAGTTGACCAGGTGCACCGGGTAGTTGGTGGCGAGCTCACGGGCGATGTCGAGGCAGTCGTCGAAGTTGCCCTGCACCTGCAGCAGCTGCGCGTTGTGGGCGACGGCCTGGCTGAGCTTGCCCATGGCGATCTTGCCCTCGGGCACGAGCACAGCGGCGGTGATGCCCGCGTGGGTCGCGTAGGCGGCGGCGGAGGCACTCGTGTTGCCGGTCGAGGCGCAGATGACAGCCTTCGCGCCGTCTTCCATGGCCTTGGAGATGGCCATCGTCATGCCGCGGTCCTTGAACGACCCGGTCGGGTTCATGCCCTCGAACTTGATCCAGACCTTCGCGCCGGTGCGCGCGGAGAGCGCTGCGGCGGGGATGAGCGGCGTGCCGCCCTCCCCGAGGGTGATGATCGGGGTCTTCTCGGAGATATTCAGTCGGTCGGAGTATTCGTTCAGCACCCCGCGCCACTGGCGGCTGACGATCGCGCCGGGCTTGGTCAGATTGGTACTGGTCTCGCTTGGGCTAAACATCAGACTCCTTCAACTCTCAAAACGGATGCGACTTCGGTGACAACACTGTTGGTGGCCAGGTCCTGCACGGTGGCGGCGAGTGCGGCCTCCGTTGCGTCATGGGTCCCGATCACTAGGGTAGCCGTGGCCGAGCGTGCTGCACGACTCTTCGTTGCCATCACGGCCGGTGTCATGGACTGTTCCACGAGCGCCAACGAGACCTTGCGTTGGCCGAAGACGCTCGCGATGGTCGCGAGTACGCCGGGTTCGTCGGTGACTTCGAGGGTCACCGCGTACCGTGTGGTGACCCGGCCAATATCAAAGATGGGCAGTTCGGCGTAGGTCGACGCGGCAACGCCCGGCCCACCGGCAACGTGACGCCGCGCGATGGAGACAACGTCCCCGAGCACGGCCGAGGCCGTCTCCACTCCCCCGGCTCCGGCGCCGTAGAACATGAGGCTGCCGGCGGATTCCGCCTCGACGAAGACGGCATTGTTGGCGCCGTGCACAGCGGCCAGCGGATGGCTGCGCGGAACCATCGCCGGGTAGACCCGTGCCGACACCCCGTCGACGCCGTTTTCATCGGTGACCCGTTCGCAAATGGCGAGCAGCTTCACGACATAGCCGGCCTTGCGCGCCGATTCAATCTGCGCGGGGGTGACCGACTCAATGCCTTCACGGTAAACGGATGCCAGCGGCACCGTCGTGTGAAATGCCAGACTCGCCAGAATGGCCGCCTTCTGCGCGGCGTCGTATCCGCCGATGTCGGCCGTCGGATCGGCCTCGGCGTAACCGAGCGCGGTCGCCTCGGCCAGCGCGTCTTTGAGACTGGACCCATCGGTGTCCATCCGGTCGAGAATGAAGTTCGTGGTGCCGTTCACGATGCCGAGAATGCGCTTGACTTGATCGCCGGCGAGGCTCTCCCGCAGCGGACGCACGATGGGGATGGCCCCAGCTACCGCGGCCTCGTAGTTGATTTGGGCGCCGACCTGATCGGCGGCCGCGAACAGCTCGGGTCCGGCTTGGGCGAGGAGCGCCTTGTTGGCGGTGACAACATCCGCTCCACTATTGATCGCCAGCAAAATGTGGCTGCGAGCCGGCTCGATGCCGCCCATCAGCTCGATCACGATGTCTGCGCCGAGAATAAGCTCTTCGGCGTTGGTGGTGAACAGGTCGCGGGGCAGGTCGACCGTGCGTTCCGCGTTCACGTCGCGCACCGCGATGCCGACCAGTTCGAGGGTGGCGCCGACGCGGTTGGCCAGCTCAGGGCCCTGTTCCAGCAACAGGCGGGCTACCTGGGCCCCCACGTTGCCACCGCCGAGGAGCGCGACGCGCAGATTGCGGTATTCGATCTTCAAGATTCTCCTCCATTGGCCGGGCCCGTCGAAGGCATCCCGGTGTCCCGCGCGAGCAGGTCGGCTATCGTTTCGCCGCGCACGAGCACCCGCGCCGTGCCATCCAGCACGGCCACGACGGGCGCGCGGCCCTGGTAGTTGTAGTTGTTGGACAAAGCCCAGCAGTAGGCGCCGGTGGCCGGCACCGCGAGCAGATCGCCGGGGGTCACATCATTCGGCAGATAGTCGGCGTCGACGACGATGTCGCCGCTCTCACAGTGCTTGCCGGCGATGCGCACGAGCACCGGCTCGGCCGTCGACACCCGATCGGCGAGGCGTACCGCATAGTCGGCCCCATAGAGGGCCGGGCGAACGTTGTCGCTCATGCCGCCATCGACGCTGACGTAGAGGCGCTGCGTGCCCGACACGTCGACCGCTTTGGTGGTGCCGACACGGTAGAGGCTCACGCCGGCGCGTCCGATGATGACGCGGCCCGGTTCGAACGCGACGACCGGCAGCGGGATGTTCAGCCGCGCGCACTCGGTGGCGACGATGTCGGCCAGGGCTTCGGCGAGCTCTCGAATCGGCGTGGGTTCGTCGGCGCTCGTGTAGGCGATGCCGAAGCCACCACCGAGGTTGAGTTCGGGCACCGGGCCGTCTTTGAGCAGGACTGCGTGCAGGTCGAGCAGCCGGGCGGCCGACTCGGCGAATCCGTCTGCACCGAAGATCTGAGAGCCGATGTGGCAGTGCAGGCCGACAAAGCCCAGCGCGGGTTCCGCGCGAATCAGCGCGACCAACCTCGGTGCATCGGTAAGCACGATGCCGAACTTCTGGTCTTCGTGCGAGGTGGCCAGAAAATCGTGGGTATGGGCGTGCACTCCGCTGTTCACGCGCAGCCGCACGTTCTGCACCCGGCCGTTGCGCGCGGCGGCTTCGGCGACGCGGCCGATTTCAACCTCGCTGTCGATCACGATCGTGCCGACGCCCACCCGGGTGGCCTGGTCGAGTTCGGCGAGGGACTTGTTATTGCCGTGAAAGCCGAGCCTGGCCGGTTCGGCGCCGCCAGCCAGCGCGACGGCGAGTTCGCCACCGCTGCAGACGTCGATATTGAGGCCCGCGGCGGTGACCCAGCGCACGATCTCGGTCGACAGAAACGCCTTCCCGGCGTAATACACCTTGACGCTCGTGCCGATACGCGCGAACTCAGCCTGGAACACGGTGAGCAGCTCGCTCGCGCGGGCGCGGGCATCCGCTTCATCGATGACATAGAGAGGAGTGCCGAATTCGGCGGCGAGGGCCGAAGCCCTCACCCCGCCGATGAGGAGTTCACCGCTGGTGCTGCGGGCGGCCGTCGCCGGCCAGAGGCCGGGTGCCAGCGCGTTCGCGTCGGCGGGAAGGCGCAGCCAGTCGGGGGCCAGAGAATTAGGTTCAGTCGTCACGGGGAGTACCTCACGAGAGTCGAAGGGGAATCTCAGCGAGCGAACCCGGATTGGTCCCTGAAGCCGGAAAAATTGGTCAGCCCACGAAAGGGGCAGGCCTGACCAAATTCTACCGCCGCAGGTGACGACGATCGAATTAGTCGGCGCAGCTGCCGAGGGTGGTCAGCGACTGCACGGTGAGCCGCAAAGTGCTCGACTCCAGCGTAACGCGTGCTCGCTCGGGTGAAATGTCAACGTCGCTCAGTTCGACGCCCTCGGGCAGGTAGCTGGCCACGCAGACACCGATCGGGGCCTGCTGGAGGATGAGATTGACCAGCGGTGTTGCATCGATGTCGCCAATGCCGCTGGTGACGGTCGCTTCGGTCGGGGTGAAGTTCAGGGTGTTGCCGGCGGCGCTGGCCGTGGCCGTGGCGCTGTAGCCGACATCGAACTCGAACAACCTCACCGACGCGGTCAAGGCAACGTCATTATCGCCGAGGGTCAGGACGGCGTCGGCCGGCGCGCTGCCGGAGGCCTGAACGAGCTGATTGAGGGCGGCCTCATCGAGGTCGAGGGTCGCACTGAGCGAGCCAATCGCCTTGGCCGTATTGGTCGACACATCGCGGGCAATGACATGAACGGATGCCGGCACGCCGTCAACAGTCAGCTTCGGCGCGGTCAGTTCCACCTCGTCAAAATTGCCTCCGATGAACTGGGCGATCACCGAGGTGCCGCCGATGGTCACGGTGACGTCCCCGGTCACGGAGGCGGGCATCCGCTTGCTGATTTCGGTTTCGGCACGGTCCTGGGCGAAAGCGCGCAGTCCGCTATCGACCAGGAAAAACGCGACCACGAGCAGAACGGCAAGCGTCCCCAGAATTATCAGCGGAACCAGACCGCGACGTTTACGCTTGGCCACGATTACATACGCTCCGGGGCGGTGACGCCGAGCAGGTCGAGGCCGTTGCGGATCACCTGGCTGGTCGCGTCGTTGAGCCACAGACGGGTGCGGTGCAGGTCGGTGACCGGTTCGTCGCCGAGCGGGATGACGCGGCAGTTGTCGTACCAGCGGTGGTAGTAGCCGGCGACCTCTTCGATGTAGCGGGCGACGCGGTGCGGCTCTCGCAATTCGGCAGCCTGGGCGACGATGCGCGGGTATTCCTGCAGCACGCCGAGCAGCGCTGATTCGCTGTCGTGCACGAGCAGCTCCGGCGAGAACACCGAGCGCTCGACGCCGCTCGCTGCCGCATTGCGGGCGACCGAGCAGGTGCGGGCGTGGGCGTACTGCACATAGAAGACCGGGTTGTCGTTCGTCTTCTTGCCGAGCAGGTCGAGGTCGATATCGAGCTGCGAGTCGCTGTTCGAGCGCACCAGGGCGTAACGGCCGGCATCAACACCGACGGCGTCGACGAGGTCGTCCAGGGTGACGATGGTGCCGGCGCGCTTACTCATGCGCACCGGTTCGCCGTCTTTGAGCAGGTTGACCATCTGGCCGATCAGAATCTGCAGGTTCACTCCGGGCTCGTCACCGAAGGCTGACACCATCGCCATCATGCGGCCGACATAACCGTGGTGGTCGGCGCCGAGCATGATCAGGCACTGGTCGAATCCGCGCTCACGCTTGTCGAGGTAGTAGCCGAGGTCGCCCGAAATATAGGCCGGTTCACCATTGGAACGGATGATCACCCGGTCACGATCGTCGCCGAAGGTCGTGGTACGCAGCCAGATGGCGCCATCCGCTTCGAAAATATGACCCTGTTCGCGGAGGCGTTCGATGGCGCGGTTGACGGCGCCGGATTCGTGCAGCGAGTCTTCGTGAAAGTACACGTCGAAGTCGACGCCGAAACCGTGCAGCTTGTCCTTGATCTCGGTGAACATGAGGTCGACACCGATCGAGCGGAACACTTCCTGCTGCTCGTCGCGGGGCAGGGCGGCAACGTCGCCGTCGTACTTCGCAAGCACGTTCGCCGCGATATCGCCAATGTACGCTCCGCCGTAGCCGTCTTCGGGAGTGGGCTCGTCGAGGTAGCTCGCCAGCACGCTGCGGGCAAAGCGATCGATCTGCGAGCCGTGGTCGTTGAAGTAGTACTCGCGGGTGACGTCGGCGCCCTCGGCTTGCAGTACGCGGGCGAGGCTGTCGCCGACCGCGGCCCAGCGCACGCCGCCCATGTGGATCGGGCCGGTGGGGTTGGCCGAGACGAATTCGAGGTTGATTTTGAGACCGTCGTAGAGATGGCCGGTGCCGTAGACCTCGCCCAGGTTGACGATGGTCCTGGCGAGCGCGCCGGCCGCCGCAGCCTCGAGACGGATATTGATGAAGCCGGGGCCGGCGATTTCAACGGATGCGACATCGCTCAGCTGTTCGAGACCGGCGGCCAACTCCGCGGCGATTTCACGCGGGTTGGCGCCGAGCGGCTTGGCGATCTTCAGCGCGATGCTCGAGGCCCAGTCACCGTGGTCGCGATTGCGCGGGCGTTCGACGGCGACGTCGGCGAGGGTGAGTCCGAGGTCTACCCTTGCCATGTCAGCCTCGCGTCGGCGTTCGCTGACGTCCTGGATGAGATCGAAGAGGGACTGGGAGAGTTCGGCAGGAGTCACTGGTCAATCGTACCGGCCCCTCCTGTTGGTAAGGTCAACACGTGACTGATACCCGCGTCTACCCCTCGTTTGCCCGCACCGTTCCTCGCTTTGCGCGGCGTCGGGCAGGCCTGGTGCTCGCCGGTGGCGCTCTGTTCGCGCTCGTTCTGAGCGGCTGCGCCAGTGGTGACGAGCCGACGCCGACGGATTCTGCGGCGACGAGCACGGCATCCGCTGAACCGACCGAGAGTGCAGCGCCCTCGTCATCGCCGACGCCGACCCCGGAAGCGACCGGTTCTCCGATCGAGCGAGCCTGCGATGAGCTGCTCACCCTGCAGGATCTCTACGATTTCAACCCGAATTACGGCACCGCGCCGAGCTTTGCCCCAGCCGCCGGCGGCTTGGCCGAGTCTGCGCTTGACTACAACGGACTCGCCTGCGGCTACTCGAACCAGACTAGCGGCGAGCTCATCGAGCTCTCGCTGGTGGCGCCGAACGACGTCTTGATGACCACACTCAAGCAGCGAGCGGATGCCGACAGCCAGGCCGTGCCCACCTACGGAACCCCGCCGACCGTCGACGGCTTCTTTGAATACGCCGCCGCCGGCAGCGGCCAGGCACAGGTCTTCACGGGAACCTACTGGGTCACCTTGAGCTCGCCAGCCTTCATCGAGCCGGGCGACTCCGAGCGCCTCATGTCGGCGGTGCTCGGTCACCTCGGGTAGCTGCTAACCTTGAACCACCCTGGCCCCCATAGCTCAGGGGATAGAGCACTGCCCTCCGGAGGCAGGGGCGGCAGTTCGAATCTGCCTGGGGGCACATCTGTCACGTGACAGTCCAGTTCGGACTATTGCCACCTACTTCGGACAATCCGGCTATCAAGTTCGTTGAAAGTCATGTCGTTGTCTTGAGCAGACGTGACCCGAACGCGGTCCTCAGCCTGTCGCAGTTGACGTGCCTTGGCGGGATTTCCTTACGCGACAGGTCAAACGGGACAAGTTTGCTCAGACGGTGCGCGGGGCCCTGTCTTTGCGGGGGCGTTCCCGTATGAGGTCCCGCTTGCGGCATTAGCTAATCATCCGCGAGGGGACAACGATTCTTTATGGTGCGACTCGCGATGTGCTCCGCTGCATTCTTCGACCCTCGCGTTCCTTCGACCCGACTGAGAAGAGAGATGGCCCTGGGCTTGATGGGGAAACGCGCGATGCCTAGTATTCAACTTAGTGGTTCTATACCAGCCAGTTGAATATAAGATTGGACAACATGCCCACCGACCAGCTCAGCCGCACCTTCGCGGCCCTCGCCGACCCGACGAGGCGCGCCATCCTGGCGCGCCTGGCGCACGGCGAGGCGACAGTTGGGCAGCTCGCAGAGCCGTTCGCGATGAGTTTCGCGGCGGTATCGAAACACCTCCGGGTGCTCGAGGCCGCGGAACTGGTCAGTCGGGGCCGGAATGCGCAGTATCGCCCCGCGACCCTCGACGCTCGACCGCTGGCGAATGCCTGCGCGTGGATCGGCGACTACGCGAAGTTCTGGGGTGCCAGCTTCGATGCCCTCGGTGACGTCCTCGCTGAGATCACGACCACCGAAACAAGCATGACCGACAAAGGAGAAACCTCATGAGCAACCCCGTCAGCATCACCCGCACCTTCCCCGCAACACCCGAGCAGGTCTTCGACGCCTGGACAACGCCTGCTTCTTTCGCGGTCTGGTTCGGGACGGCCGCGGTCCCGGTCGACGATGTCGAGATGGATGTCCGTGTCGGCGGCGGGTGGAAGGCGACCATGCACCTGCCCGACGGCAGCCTGAAGCACTGGGTTGGCGAGTTCACAGAGGTGAATCGTCCGACGCGGCTCGCCCTCACCCTCACCGACCAGCCCGATGATCCAGCCCGCGAGCCTGTCACCGTCGACATCGTCGCCGTCGACGGCGGCACCATGATGACAATGGTGCAAACCGCCCAGGGCTTCGACGACGCGTCGAAGGCGGCCCTCACGGCCGGATACACCGCGTTCTTCGACGATATGGAGAAGCTGTTCGTCCGCTAGACAGGCACCGGTCGCGTCAGCGCGTTGCGAGGGCGACACTGACCGCACCCCCACCCCGACCGGGTCGTCAAGGCCGAAGCCCGCAACCAGTTCCGCGCAGGGTTCCCCTGCGACACAGCGGCGGCGAACTCGGAAGCCGGGTGGTTTAGCCCCAGTCTTGGCGCGCTCGACGTCCAACTTCCGGGCAGGGCGTTTCGGAAGTGGATCATCTCACGCGAGCCCCGACGTGTACCTAGTAAGGCACGCGTTCGTTCTGGAAGAATAAGGCATGGCCGACCCCGTTGAAAGGCAAACGCAAACGCCCACGCTGCGCCAGGTCGTGTTGGACTGCGAAAACGCCCGCATCTTGGCCGAGTTCTACCGAAAGCTTCTGGGCCTCCGATATCGCCCGGGTGATGAGCCTCCCCCTGAGGGGGCACCGGACATCAAAGGCCAGGAGTGGTTGGTGTTGTGCAACGAAGCCGGCAATGCTCAGCTGGCGTTCCAGCAGGTGCCGCATCTGCCGGAGCCGACATGGCCCGAGGGACCACGACCTCAAATGTTGCATCTCGACACCACAGTGCCGACGGTGAGCGACCTGCACGCTCAGCATCAGCGGGCGCTTTCACTAGGAGCGTGGGTCAGTAGTACCAAAGTTTAAAACGCCGGTCGATTTCCCGGGGTTGGGGTGTTGGTCTGGGAAAATTGATTATGAGCGATTCTGATGGCCTGTTC
>NZ_SOGF01000056.1:0-36593 GCF_004402355.1 Cryobacterium sp. TMS1-20-1
CGGGGACTTCGGTGCTTTCAGCTTCTCAGTTCGTTCTGTCATGACCATTAGTGTCACTCCTTCAAATAGATCCGCAACCCCTTACACAGACCATCTGACACCCTCCTCGATCGCGCCATCATCAGCACCGTTTTCGACGCCTACCTGTCTTCGGCCGCCGCCAACCCCGTTCCCGGCGCTGCTCCGCGCGCCACAGTCGCGTTCCGCGCGAGCGAACCGTCCGCTGAAGACGGCACGGACAGCACCAGCATCGATGGCAGCGACAGCATGGACGGCAGCGACGGCCTCGCAGCTGCCGCCGACACTGACGGTGGCGACCAGGCCGAGAACCACACACCGGCAGAGCACTGCGAAGCCGACAAGCAGACCGACCAGCAGACCGACAGCCAGCACGGCCAGAACGCAGGCCGCGACGAGCAGACGGGAGCAAGCGATGGCCAGGTGCTCAGTCCTTGCCCGCAGGAACCCGGCGACATCCGCTCGATCGGTGAGAAGCAGGCCGGGATCCTCCGCGCGGTGTTCGAAGCGGCCGCTCGACAGCCGGGAACCCCGACGATGGGCGGCGCGGCACCAACGGTGCTGGTGCACATCCACATCGACGACCTCCTCGCCGGGCGCGGCGCCGGCTGGATCGACGGCATCGACGGCCCCCTCAGCGTCAAACAAGTCGACGAACTCGTCTGCGCCGGCGGGTATCAGCCCGTGTTGTTCGGCCACCAGGGTCAGGTTGTGCACCTCGGCACCACCAACCGATTCTTCACCAACAGCCAACGCCGAGCATTGGCAGCCCGTGACGGTGGCTGCGTCATCCCCGGCTGCACCGTGCCACCGCACCTCACGCAGGCTCACCACGTTATTCCCTGGAGTAAGGGCGGTCTGACAAATATCGACAACGCCGTTCTCATCTGCACCGCCGGCCATGCCAGCATCGAAACATCCGGATGGAACATCGACATGCGACACGGACGCCCCTGGGTCCGCGGCCCCCTCATCTTCGACCCCACCCAAACCTGGCGCCCCGCCGGCCAAAACCGCGCCGCCACCCCAGCCGAGAAACCCCACTGGGAAAAGTAAGCGCCACCGCGCTGGGCGCAACGCCCCGGTCGCGGTGTCCACTTTCTGCAAAGGTCAGTGGCGGAGCGAGATACCGTGCCCGATGCGACGAAACAGCAAGGCCGCGATGATCGCACCGCCCAAGAAGAACCCTGCACCCCACCAGTAAGCCACGGCATAGCCGTCAACAGCAGCCTGGGCGGCAAACGCGGCCGTTGCGGGCAGGTGATCGGCGACGTAGTGGGTGGCCGCAGGGGCGGCGAGGGTATTGAGCAACGCCGTTCCGAGGGAACCGCCGATCTGCTGGCTGGTGTTGACCATCGCCGAGGCGACCCCGGCGATGACGACGTTGATGTAGAGGTTCCAGCGCCAGGCATCCTGCTGACTGCCATCGGCCTGGGCAGCCAGCATCTTCAGGGTTGACGGCGTAGTGTCGACGGGTGCGACGTACTGACCAGACCCAGGAGCTCGAGACCGACGAGTGGCGGGGCCTCGCGCAGGTTCACGAGGAACGCGCCGACGCCTTCACTCGCGGCCGCCGAGAGCGCGCGGCAACCGGCCAGACACATCCGGTCGACGATTTTCTGTTCACCTACTATCCATTTCGTCCGGGCCTGCTGCGCCGCTGGCATCCCGGCGCCGGCGTGCTGCTCCAGGGCGCGGCCGATCTGCCCCGCGCAACGTGGAAGTGGTACCGCAGCACGGGCAGCGCCAGCCAAGTGGATGCCGCCGCCTTCTCCGCGAAAAATGAGCGCGTCATCCGCTTCATCGGAACACTCCTCACCGCGACCCGGCAGCGGCCAGCCCACTTCGGCTGTTTCGGACTGCACGAGTGGGCGATGGTCTACCGTCAGGGTGAGCACCGGCACGTCGCGCCGCTGCGCCTCGGCCAGAGCGACACCGACGCCGTCGTCGACGGCAACCGCGTGGCCTGCAGCCACTTCGATGCGTTTCGGTTCTTCACCCCGGCGGCCCTGCCGCTCAATCAGCTGCAACCGTCGCGGGAGAATCAGCCGACGTTGGAGCAGCCGGGCTGCCTGCACGCCGGCATGGACATCTACAAGTGGGTGATCAAGCTCGGCCCGCTGGTTCCCGGGGAGGTCCTGCTGGACGCCTTCGAGCTTGCGCGCGACATCCGCCAGCTCGACATGGAGGCCTCCCCCTACGACCTCGCCGACTGGGGCTATACGCCGGTCGAGGTCGAGACCGCCGCGGGCAAGGCCGAGTACGTGCGTCGGCAGCGCGGCTTCACCGAGCGCAGCAACCTGCTGCGCGACCGCGTGGTCGACCTACTCGGCTGACGCAGCAGCTGCTCCTCGGATGAGATCGGACTATCGCGCCTGATCGGGCATCGGCGGACGACACCGCAGCAGCGTCAGCTCACCGGTTATGGTGAGCTCACCGATGTTGTGTGGCGTGAGGATCGTGAGCCCCTGGGCGAGAACGGCGTGGGAGCCGTTCGCCGCGGTGAGCTGACCGCTCCCGGAGAGAATCACGAGAATGCTGAAGCCTTCCTCGAGCACGGTCTCCCCCGCTACCGACCTGTGTTCCGCACGAAAGTAGGATCCGGCCTGCGGCACCAGGGTGTGCCCGCCGGTGCCAGCGTGCACGAGGAGCGTTTCGAGCTCCGCCAATGACCACCCCTGACGGTCGGTCGCCTCCAAAGCTTTCTCGACACCAATCCCGAGGTGACCGTGCCTCGGTCCATCGATCGCAAAGCCTTTCCATTCGAGCAGCACGGACATGTCTTCGGGCTCCTGCACCTCAACGATAAAGACACCGGCACCGATCGCGTGGGGCAGGCCGGGTGGCACGTAGATGGAGTCCCCCGCATGCACGGTCAGCAGGTGCATAGCGCCCAGCAGGGCATCCACATCCTGCGCCTGCACCCAATCGCTCAACTCCGTCGCCGACACGTCACGGGCGAAGCCCAGATGCACGGTGCCGCCGTCGACGACGTACCAGGCCTCGGCCTTTCCGTGCCCGGCCCCGAGATTCGCCTGGGCGAATTCGTGGGAGGGGTGAATGTGTACGGGGAGCCGTTGTCCGGCGTCCAAGAGCTTGACGAGCAGTTTGGTGTCGGCACCGAACTGTGCATGGTGGTCACGGCCCAACCAACCGACCGGGTCGCCGAGAACAGCGTCGCGGAGTCGTTCCCCGGTCGGAAGCTCTGTCAGCCCAATGTCCTTCTCACCGAAAATCGTCGTGGTCGATGCAACCCAATCTTCGGGAACATGATCAATGCTTCCCTCCTCGTGCCGGAAGGCGCGAATTTTGGGCCCACCGGCGTAGAACCGGTTCGCTGGCTGGTTGCTCGGCAGGAGCACCGGTCGCTCAGGTGCCGCCGTCATCGCGCGGTCGGGTTGGGGGTCACGATGGATTTCAGAACACCCGGTTGTGTCGTCGAACGGAGGGCGGCGTCAACCTGGTCGAGGTCGAAATGGCCGGTGACGAGGGAATCCAGATCAACAAGGCCTCGACTCACCAAGTCGATGGCCGTCGGCCAGGTGTTGGCGTACCGAAAGATGCCCGTGACGATGAGTTCACGGTTCTGGATGACGGAAATCGGCAGGGCAATTTCCCCCGCGCCCATTCCGACGAGCACGACGATTCCCCCGGCGCGAACGGCTCGCAGGCCCGATTGCACGGCGCTCGCTGCACCCGAGGCATCCACAAATACGTCCACCGCGAGTCCAAGCGTCGCGATGTCTTCAACGAGCGGGTCGATTGCCCGGGTCGCACCAAAGAGCAGCGCTTGCGCTCGGCGTGCGGGACTCACATCCGAGATGATGATCTCGCTGGCCCCATAGGCACGAGCGACCTGCGCGGTGATGATGCCGATCGGACCGGCACCGGTGATGAGAACACGGGTACCGATGGTAATGCCGCCCTTTTGGGCGGTGGCGATCGCTACCGACAGGGGCTCGAGAAGTGCCGCCGTATCGTCGCTGACCGTGTCGGGCACAGCCCAGGCGAAGTGCGATTGGATTGCTACATATTGGGCGAAGGCACCATCGACTCCCGGGGTGGCATAAAAGCGCATGTCCGGGTCGAGATTGTAGCGACCGATGAGGGTCTCGCGGGAAGTCGGCGTGGGTCGCTGCGGCTCGATGGACACACGTTCACCAACTCGTTCCGGGTCGATGGCTCGCCCGACGGCAACGATTCGACCGCCCGATTCGTGTCCGAGGACGAGGGGCTCATCAACGATCCAGTCGCCAAGACGGCCATCATGCCAGAAATGAACGTCGGATCCGCAGACGCCGACCGCGGTTACTTCGACCAGGACCTGATCGTCGTCCAGCGCTGGAAGCGCTCGTTCTTCAACCGCGAGTGACTGCGCACCGAGCAAAACGCTCGCGCGCATGGTGGACGGAAGACTATTCGTCATGATGCCTTTCCTGAAAAAGTTCGGTTGTACTAGTGACGGGACGCCGCGGTGCCGTCGGCACGGGCAAGTTTGGGTGCTACGACGACCCGGATGCCTTTCGAACGCATCCTCGTAATGTGCTCGGGCGCCGTCTGGGCGTCCACGATGACGATGTCGTACTCGGTCAACTCGGCGAGAGCGTGCAGGGCGCGCTTCTCGAACTTGGTGTGGTCCACCAGAAGAATTCGTGTCGCTGCGGACTCGAACATCGCGCGCTTGGTGTCCACTGTCTCCAATGTCTGATGAAAACAGACATCGTCGGTGATGGCCGAGGTCGACATAATGAAGATATCGGCACGAAGTTTTTGGATCGCCTCGTTGGTCATGCGTCCGAGAAATGCACTGCACCAGTTGTAGTAGTCGCCGCCCAGGGCAACCAGGCTGATGCCACGCATGCCGGTGAGTTCATTCATCAGGGTCAGGACATTGGTGATGACGGTGAGTGGTGCTCGGGTCGGCAGGTACTTGGCCAGCTGCAGCACGGTCGTCGAATCATCGAGAAAGACCGACTGGCCCGGTTCGATGAATTCCAGGGCGGCGACGGCGAGGGACTCCTTCTCGGCGACCTCTCGGTTCAAACGATAGACATCGCTCGACTCCACCAGACTCGTCGACAGCGCAGTGGCCTGCCCCCGCGTCTTTCGAAGAAGTCCCCGTGCTTCCAACTCATCAAGGTCACGGTGCACGGTCATCACACTGATATCGAAACGCTCGGCGAGGTCTTCGATGCGTATTGCGCCCTCGGCCATCACTGCTTCACTAATCGCTCGCTGTCGAATCAGCTGGCGCGACTGCCGGCTGTCATCGGAGACTGGGTTTACGTTCACGTCACTCTTCTCCGATTTCGTCTGGAACCACCTTGTTCGCACTCATTTTAGGATTGCGTGCTGGTGCGATCGCGCGGCAGCTTCGTCGAGAATCTTCCCGAGGGCCGTGGCGTCGTGCGCGAAACGACCGAGGAAGAGTCCATCAACCGATCCGCCCAACTCGCTCAGGAGCCCCGGTCCGGCGCTCCCGCCATAGATGACCCGGGCATTGCCCTCACCCAAACGCGTGCCCAGCCAGTCGCGCAGGAGAACGGCCACCGCGGCCACGTAGTCCGCCTGGGCCGGCTCAGCTGCTCCAATCGCCCATTCCGGTTCGTACGCCACGACCAGCGGCATTCCGCGGTCCGTTGGGGTGATCTCGGTCAAAGCAGCATCCAACTGCTCGATACACGCCTGGGAAGCTTCGAGTGGTGTTCCGCGAGTCGGTTCTCCGACGCACAGAATCGGGGTGAGGCCATTTCGCGCAGCTGCACCAAGCTTTCGGGCTAGCACGGCTGGGCCTTCACCAAAAAGTGATCGCCGTTCCGCATGACCGATCTCAACGAACGTGCACCCGATGTCAGTAAGGTCGGCGCCACTCACCTCACCGGTGTAGGCACCACGGTCCTCCCAGAAAAGGTCTTGTGCTCCCACCGAAACTCCGGTTCCCGAGAAGATCTCCATAGCGGTCGCGAGTGAGGTGAACCCGGGGAGCACCACGAGGGTGACAGCACCGCTGACCACTGATTCGTGGTGCCGCGCCAGCTCAGCAACTTCCGTGCACCAGGAGCGGGTGCGATTATGGTCGAAGTACATCTTGAGGCTGACGCCCAGAAGCACGCTAGACGGTGACATTGTCTTCGTACGTCGATAAGATCGCTACCTTTTCTGCCGACGCGGACGTTTCGTCGAAGGTGTAGGTCAGCCATTCTTTCGCGAGACGACGAGCCAGCTCGATCCCCACGACACGCTGTCCAAAAGTGAGAACCTGCGCGTTGTTGCTCAATACTCCGCGTTCCACCGAATAGCTGTCGTGGGCCGTCACCGCACGAATGCCAGGAACCTTGTTTGCCGCAATAGCGACGCCCAGTCCGGTGCCGCACAGTAGCAGCGCCCGGTCGGCCTGACCCGAGGCGATCAGTTCGGCGGCGGCGATTGCCACCGTCGGGTAGGCAGTGTGGTTGCTGGCGTCAACGCCGACGTCGAGGACCGACTCGACCAGGTCGCTGGCTTCGAGGTCGGCCTTCAGGATCTCCTTGTAGGCAAATCCGGCATCGTCGGATCCGATAATCAGGCGCAATTTCTGGCTCATTGACTTACTTTCTGTTGGCTGTTCATTACCCTGGCAATGGCGTCGATCGCCAGTGCCAGGGAGACGGCCCCGGGGTCGGGGCTTCCGAGACTTTTTTCCATGTGCGGGCGGGCGCGGCCAATCTTTGGCAGGAGCTGCGACGTGGCGTCAGCAGCGTCGGAAGCGACCAGGGCTGCACTCCTCCACGATTCCCGGGCGGTCAGACCTTGTTCGGCCGACTCGGTGAGGGCCACGGCGACGGGTGAAAGCACATCAACCATGGTCTTATCGCCCAGCTGGGCCTTGCCGAAGCGGGCGATCGCTGCCAATGCGGCGGTGACGCCGGCCGCAAGTTTCGTCGCGGTAGGGGCGGCGTCGTCCCCCACTTCAGCGGCGAGGGCATTCAGGGCGAGGCCCCAAAGCGCACCGCTGGTTCCACCGGCCCGATCCGCCCAGGCATCGCCGGCCTTCGAGAGGATGCTGCCGGCACCGGCTTCGCGGGCGGCCGCATCCTCTGCCGCGAGAAGAGCGGCGGTCGCACCACGCTGCATGCCGATTCCGTGGTCGCCGTCTCCAGCCACCGAATCCAACCGGCCCAATTCCTCGACGTTGGCGTCGATCATGTTCTTGACGGCACGGATGCTGTCCAGCACGATGACGCCGGAAGCTCGCGACGCAGCGCTGGAAGGGAGGATGACATCCTCGACAACGTCCACCACCGTGCTCAGGTCACTATCGACATCCTGGCGATTCACGAGACCCTTGCGATAGGCCGGCGTGTAGGCCGGAGATGTCCAGGCCTCTTCCAACTCTGCGTCGAGCCAGAAGAGGGTCAGGGACACGCCGGCCATCTGAAAGCTCGTCACCAGCTCGCCGACCTCAGGGTCAACGATTTCCATTCCCTGCGCCGAGAGCAGTGCTGACACACTCCCGTAGGTCACGAAGAGCTCTTCATACTTCACCGAGCCCAGGCCGTTCAGGATGACTCCGACACGCGCGCCGTCCGAGGAATCGACACTCCCCGGTCGCGCTTGCACGAGCCCCTGCACGAGTAGCTCGGCGAGGCCATGAGCGGTCGGGACGTCTTGTTCACTGATGCCGGGCTCGCCGTGGATGCCCATTCCCACCGCCATTCGGCCCTCGGGAACGGTGAAGAGGGGGGCGGACGCGCCGGGAAGGGTGCATCCGGTGAAGGCGACTCCGAATGAGCGGGTGTGCTCGTTGGCGCGATTGGCGAGGGTCCAAACCGCATTCAGATCGTCGCCGCGTTCGGCCGCATACGCTGCAGCGCGAAACACGGCCAGATCGCCGGCGACGCCGCGTCGCTTGTGGGCCTCTTCCGCGGAGGCGCTGGAGATGTCGTCGGTGACGACGACCGTTCGGCAGGGAATGCCCTCCGCGATGAGCCGGTCCTGGGCCTGATCAAAATTGAGAACGTCGCCGGCATAGTTTCCGTAGGTGAACAAGACGCCAGCTCCGGCCGCTGCTGCCTTTGCAACCGTGTAGATCTGCTGCGCCGAAGGCGACGCGAAGAGATTGCCCATGGCGGCGCCGTGAGCGAGCCCGGGGCCGACGAGACCGGCGAAGGCCGGATAGTGACCTGAACCGCCGCCGATCACAACGGCGACCTGACCCTGTGGTGTGCGGGAGGCCCGGACGACACCGCCGTGAACTTTGCGCACGAGCGTGGAGTTCGCGGCGACAAAGCCGTCGATGAGCTCATCCGCAAACTGAACCGGGTCGTTATATAGGTAGGTCATGTGAAGCGCCCTCCGGGGCGATGCTGGAATCAGTGGGGCAACGGGCGAATGTCTCTTTCGCCGTAGCGACGACGCTTTCGAGGGTGCCGGGCCCCGGGACGACCGCCGACAATGGTGGCGGTATCGTCCCGGGGCCAGCGGGTGGCGGTGTTACTCGCTCAGGCCAAACGACGTGTACTTGCCCACGTTTTCGGTGGTGATCAGGATGCAGTCGAAGGACTGCTTCTCGGTGTCAGCGCCGGTCTCTCCGGTCTTGAGGAACGAGTCAGCCTGGTCGACTGCTGCCGTGGCGAAGGTGACGACCGGCTGAAGAACGCTGTAGGCGAGGCTGCCATCTTCAACGGCGGCCGCTGCGTCGGGCGAGCCGTCGAAGCCACCGACGACGACGGAGTCGAGCTTGCCAGCTTCCTTGAGAGCAGCGATCGCGCCGAGGGCCATGGGGTCGTTGCCGGCGATGACTCCGGTGATCTCCGGGTGAGCGGCGAGCAGCGTCTGCATCTTGTCGCGGCCCTCCTTCTGGTCCCAGTTGGCGACTTCCTGGCCGACGAGCTGCATGTCGGGGTACTGCGAAAGAACGGTGGCAAAGCCGTTGGATCGTGTCGCCGCGTTGTTGTCCGACGGCTTTCCCTTCAATTCAACATAAATGCCGGTGCTGCCCATTGCCTTGACGAACTCGGCTGCTCCGAGTGCTGCGCCCTGCGCGTTGTTGGAGACAAGCTGCGATTTGGCGATGCCTTCCTCGTTGATCTCGGCGTTGACCAGGAACACGGGGATACCGGCATCGGTCGCCTTCTGCACGGCCCCGATGGAACCGCTGGCGTCGGCCGGATCAAGAATGATCGCGACGGACTTGTTGGTGATGGCGGTATCGATCAGGTCGCTCTCCGCTTTTGCATCGGCCTTGTGGGCTGCGACATTGGCGGTGTAGCCAAGCTTCTCTGCCTGCGCCTTCGCTGCGTCGCCCTCTGCGGTCCAGTACGGGTTGGCGAGGTCGTTGACGATGATACTGATCAGGCCGCCGGTGGAGTCTGCGGTGTCGTCAGTTGCTGTGGTCGGTGTGGCCGAGCATCCGGCCAGTACGACGGCGGATGAGACGACCACGGCAAACACTGCTGCTGCTTTGCGAAACATGTTGCTGTCCTTTTCTTGGGTTGGGTATCGGATGACGAAGCTGTCAGCCGATGATCTTCTCGGTCGCGGTTTCGGCTGTGGCCGGAGTATCGCGAGTCGAGGAAGTCGGTGAGGGTGATGATGGTGCCGCGGGAGCTTTGCGTCCCTTGTACTGCACGGCATTGAGGAGAACGGCGAGAACGATGACGGCGCCCTTGAAAATCATCTGCCAGTACTCGGAGACTCCGATGATGACCAGACCGTCGGAGAGGAAGCCGATGACGAAGGCTCCGAGGAGCGTGCCGCGAACGGTGCCGCGACCACCCATGAGGCTGGCGCCGCCGATCACGACGGCCGCGATGGCGGTGAGTTCGAAGGTTTCGCCGGCTGTGGGGTTGGCGGAGGTGAGTTCGGAGGCGATGATCACACCGGCGATGGCTGCGGCGATTCCGCTGAGGACATACACCCGAATCTTGACGCGGTTGACCGGGATGCCGGAAAGTTCTGCGGCCCGTTCGTTGCCGCCGGATGCGTAAATCCAGCGGCCGAACACGGTGCGATTCAAGAGAACGCTGGCGAGGATGGCCAGGACGACCATGATGACTACCCCGGTCGGTACGCCGAGGATCCGGTTGAAGCCGAGCATGTTGAATCCGGTGTTGCCGAGGGCTTCCTGGCCCTGCAGTGCCGGGTAGGTCAGGCCGCCGGTGATGAGGAGGGCGACGCCGCGAACGACGTAGAGCATGCCGAGGGTGGCGACGAAGGGCGCGACCTTGAAGCGGGAGATGAGGACTCCGTTGATGAACCCGACGAAGGCGCCGGTGGCCAGGGCGAGCAGAACGACGACCCACACGGAGGGGAAGAGTTTGAGCCCGAGGGCGGGGATCTCTACTCCCTGCATGAGGGCCCCGGCAACAATTCCCGACAGTCCCACGGTGGACCCGACCGAGAGGTCGATGCCACCGTTGAGGATCACCATGAGCATGCCGAGGCCAAGTACCGCGAAGATGGCCACGTGTGCCGACATCTGCAGCAGGTTGTTGACCGTGAAGTAGTTGGGTGACAGTGCCGAGAACACGATGATAATGACGATGAGGGCAAAGAATGCCCGCCCGCGCAGGAGCACTGCGCGAATGTCGAAGCCGTCTGAGAAGAGGGAGGACAGACCCGTCGAGGGTGTTTTTTTTGTGGTGCTCATGAGTTAGTCGTTTCCGTTCGGGGACTCGGCGATCACGGCTTCACCGGACGCAGCCATGATCTGTTCTTTGCTGGCATCGGGTCCAAAGGTCGCGACGATGCTTCCCTTGTTCATCACTATGATTCGGTGGGCAATGCTCAGGCACTCGCCAACTTCGGAGGTCGAATAGACCACGGCGAGGCCGCGGGTGGCGAGGCCGGCGAGCAGCCCGAACACTTCCGCTTTCGCGCCGACGTCGATTCCGCGGCTGGGTTCATCGAGCAGGATCACCTGGGGGTTTGTTGCCAGCATTTTGCCGATGACGACCTTTTGCTGGTTTCCGCCGCTGAGCGATCCGATCGGGGCGCTTCCGCCGTCGGTTTTCACCCGGACATCGCTGATCTGGGTTTGCACCAGGGTGTCTTCCTGGGTCCGGGAGAGAAATATTCCATTCACCAGGGTGGTCAGGCTGGCCAGCGACAAGTTGTGGCCCACCGACATCGACTGCACGAGGCCATCACGCTGGCGATCTTCGGGAACCAGCCCCAGCCCCCGATTGATGCGGTCAGCGATCGGCAGATTCCCCAGGTTCTCGCCCAACAGGCTGACGGTTCCCTCCGCGACGGCTACGCGGCCGGCAACGGCTTCGAGGAGTTCGGTGCGACCGGCACCCATGAGACCGTAAATGCACACGATCTCCCCCGCTCGCACGTCCAGGGACAGCTGGTTGACGAGCAGGCGATCGGGAGCGGTCGCATCGGCGACACTCACTCCGTCCAGGGAGAGGGCGACCGGTCCCAGTTTGTACCCGGTCGGCGGTTTACCGAGATCGAAATTGCGGCCGACCATGTTTTCGACGATCCAGTCGAGATTGATGTGGTCGGCGTGCGATTGCGCGACGATTTCACCGTCTCGCAAGACGACGGCATAGTCGGTGACCTGCAGGGCCTCTTCCAGGTGGTGCGAGATGTAGACGATGGAGACACCGGCGGTGGTCAGATCGTTGATGACTTTGAAGAGCACCTCGACCTCGGTCGCGCTGAGCGCCGAGGTGGGCTCATCCATAATGAGGATGCGGGAGTTGACCGACAGGGCACGGGCGATTTCCACAATTTGCTGTTGCCCCAGCCGCAGTTCTGACAACAGCGTGCCCGGTGCGATCTCCTCCTGCAGCCCTGACATCACCACCCGCACCGCTTCGTCCTCGGCGGCGAAGTCAACGCCACCCAGCGGCGTGGTCAGTTCACGGCCCATGAAGATGTTGTCGCGCACGCTCAGGTTCGAGCACAGGCTCAGTTCCTGGTGGATGATTGAAATCCCCAGGTCACGAGCTTGCACCGACGACGCGAACTCGACGACTTCTCCGTTCAGGCGAATTTCGCCGCTAGTTGGAGATTCCACCCCGGAAAGAATTTTCATGAGCGTCGATTTTCCGGCACCGTTCTCGCCGAACAGGGTCGTGACTTTACCGCGCATGATGTCGAAGTTGACACTCTTGAGGGCGTGCACTCCGCCATAGCGTTTGACGACGGCACGCGCGCTGAGCGCTACATCGTCGGAATCGGAACGAACGTCAGCTGGCGACATTTAGTTCACCACAACATCAACGGGCGTGATGAGATACGACGCTGGGTTGACGAGCTGGAAAGCACCGGTGACCGTGATCGACTTACCGGCCAGGTCCGCTGCGACAATATTCGACAGCACCTCGACCTTCAGTTCCTCGTTCAACGCCGCGCCGGCATCCTGATACTCGATCTGGTTGGTGAAGTCAGGAAAGTGGATGGTTCCCGTCGCGTCCCGCAGGTCTGTCCCGCTGATCGCCGGCCCTGTCTGCATGCGCACCGTCACCTCGGCCGGCACCCCGTCGATGGTGAACGGAACGATTCCCTGCGAGTCCGCCGCACCGGCCACCGCCGTGAACGAGACGGAGAACACCGGAAAGGATGTCCCCTCGACGACGCCATACTCCTCGGCTGCCGCTTGCGCGTCAGCCGCCAGAGCGGTCGAGACCAGAGCCAGGTCGTGGGCATTCTTCATCACTGCCGCCTGCACGACCGGAAATTCCGTCGCACCATACTCGGCGGCGCTGAACTCGACCGGCGTCGACGCCGCCAGTTCTTCACCCGTCACGACCTTCGTGCCGAATCCCATCGCGACCAGTACAACAACGATCCCACCAACCCACAGTGCGCGACGCTTCTTCACCGACTGATTCTTCATGCGTGAAACACCTTCGAGGACGAGTCGTTCGGACGGATCTGCAGCTTGCGACCAGTCCCCTTACGGAACATGTCGAGCGCCTGCGGGTAGTCCTCAAGGCTGAAGGAGTGGCTGATCATCGGTTCGCTCTTGATCGCGCCGGCTTCGAACATTTCGACCGCGCGTCCGAAGGAATTGAGCACGGCCATTGTTCCGACGATGGAGATTTCATCGCGGTAGACGCGAAACGGCGAGTAGTTCGCCATGGATTCGGCCGGCGCCACACCGAAGTGCTGGAAGGTTCCACCGGCCTTGACCCGGGGCAAACCGTCTTCGATGGCACGAATGTTGCCGGTGCAATCGATGACAACGTCCCACTTCTCGCGGCCCGCGTCGTTGGCACTCGTGTACGCGTTGTCAATACCAACCTCACGAGCAGTGGCGAGGCGCCCCTCATTGAGGTCCACGATCGTCACGCTGGCTGCGCCGGCGCGCGGTGCCAGCTGAGCCATGAGAAGTCCCATGGTGCCGGCACCGTAGACCAGATAGTGCTCACCCATCTTGCGCGGCAGAATGTCGTAGGCGCGGATGGCGCACGCGAGCGGTTCGATGAGCGCGGCCTGGTAGACATCCGTCTCGGGCTTGAGCTTGAAGACGTTGGCCGCGGGAGCAGTGAATCGTTCCTGCGAGGCGCCGTCGGAGGCCACCACTCCGAGGCCGTTCCAGGCTCGGCACAGGTTGGACTTGCCGGTCAGGCAGTATTCGCATTCCCCACAGGTCGTGCTGGGGTTGACGGCAACCTGGTCGCCGACCGCTACGTGGGTCACGCCGTTGCCGATGGCGACGACGATGCCCGAGGCTTCGTGGCCCGGAACCAGCGGAAAGATGGTGCCTTCGAATTCACCGTCGAACACGTGCGTGTCGGTGCCGCAGACGCCGACAGCGGCGACCTCGATGACGACCTCTTTGTGGCCTGCGGTGGGTTCCGGCCGCTGGGCCAGAGTGAGGTTTCCGGCTGATTCAAAAACGACTGCGCGCATGTGCCTGACGCTCCTATCGGGACTGTTCGGCCAACTTGCCGAGGTGAGTAGATCTGTGTGCCGCAACTGGCGCTTACGCTCGATGTTGGCTAACAGTCAGACATCATCGTCAGTTCCGAATGGAAATATCACGCCAACATCGCCAGACCCCGCAAGTTTTCGTGTTACATACTTGTGATCTTGTGATGTTTTAGTGTGAAATTAACGATACCTATCACGGCGGATGCTGTCAACTAACACGAGAATGTTCCTTTCGTGCCGGCGGTGGGCGCATAACTATGGCCCGGGAGTGACAGCACACGGCGCTTGACCCAATGGTGGGCCGGCAGCACAAACCGACTCGGGTGCAGACACCCGGTCATTACCTGGAGGTCAGGACCCTGTGGTCGCGCGCCATCGAACAGCTTCGCCCGCCTGCACCGAAACGGTGACGCAGCCGTCCACGCAAGGCACCGTCTCAGACGAGATCGCGGGGCTAAGCAGTGCGATGCTGGCCGTGGCGTCATGGGGAATGACGACGCGCTCCAGCACCCCCGGCGTTAGTCCCAGATCATCGCCGGGCCGGAGTTCGCAATCTACGATTTGCAACGTCAACTTCTGCGTCCGATCGGCGAGATTCGCGATCACCGCAGTGAGCGCACCCGGAGCATTCCGGTTGTCGGCAACCAGAACGGCCACGGCAGGGGGCAAATCTCCCCGCAGCTCGCGCAGGGACTCTCCCTCGAGTTCACGCATCCACTCGACCGCTGTGGCGACCGGGTACTGCGCAGCGACGCCGGATCCCCCGATTCCTCGCGCACCCCACGCCTCGAAGTAGCAAAGGCTGGCCACGCCTGGCACGGCGAAGGCGTCAACGCTGGCGATCAGCCAGGCGGCCAGGGCCGCGCTCTGCTGGCGCGCGTCGGTCACCTCCGGCAGGTGCTCTGGGCCGTAGCCGGTAAATTCGATCTTGTCCGGGCCCGCGGCCGGTGCTGTCGTGGCGACGGCATTGAAGCGAGGCCGCAGAGTGATGGGGCCGATGTGCAGCGGGCGACCGCGCGCGATCCGCACGGCATTTTCCGCAACCGTGCGCTGAACGGCAATGGACTCGACGAGTTGTTCCCGTTCGAGCGCGTGCATGTGCGGGGTCACGCTGAAGGCCAGCGCGGTCACCGACGAAGGCAGTTGATCGTGATTGCGATTGAGTTCGGTGAAATGTGCTCGCGTGCCGCCAACGAGTTTGGCGCGCAGGTCGCGCTCGGCCGCACCCTGAATGAGGGCGGCCCACAACAATGGCTCGCTGAGGTGGGTCGCCGCGTCGAAGACTCCCAGGCGGCGGACGTCGAGCGGCGCCACGGCATCGAGCGCGCAGTTCACCTGCGCCGCCGTCGAGGCGACGATTCGAACGTCGAGAAAGTGGCCGTCGGCATCCGTTTGAGCACGCGCCAGCACGTCTGGCCAGGCGGTATCCGCCATGTTCAACTCGACCAGAATGGCAGCGAGGCCCGCTCGATCGGGAGTGACACCCGGTGCCGAGGACGCGCCCAGAGTGATCTCCGGCACGATCCGGTTAGACGGGCCGCCAACGACAATACGTGTGCGTTGGTCCGGGGGGAACGCTGCGGCGATCTCGGTCGGAGCGGTCGCGCGCTCCCCGCCTGGGGATGGCGACTCGGCAATGCGCAGCACCACGGACTGCTCGATGGGCGTGCCGGGGCTGATCTGCACCGGGAAAGGCCGGTCGAGCGGTGTGCTGTAGGTCTTGAACGAGGCATCGGTCCAGTTCCGCTGATCCTCCGTTTCGAAGATGTCGCCGATGAAGCCGAGCGATGCAGTGAAGCCCGCCACGTTCCAGCGTATCCCGGCGATATTTCGCGCTGGCTGGTGCGGCGAAATTGTTCGCGAAAACCGCACCGCCGTCTCGGCACCGCTGGGATTAGTCACCGTAACTACCTGGCCGGCCAGAGTTGGCGGATGCAACACAACGATTCCGATGCGGTTGCTCAGAAACGACTGCGCAGCCGTCCCCACAAAGGAAAACCTCAGGGTGTCGGCGGAAATTTTCAGCAGGCCTTGCCAGCCAAAATCTACGTTGCCATCGCGGTGTGACACCGCCAGGCTCACCAGCAGCGCGCTGGGCGCAGGCTCGATCTGCGTCGAAGTCACAACGGCAATCGGAGTGCCCCAATTCTCGTCGCGCACCACCACGCGCAGCCCGCGGAGCACCGGAACGCCGCGGTAGGTGATGTCGGCGATCTCTTCCCCGCGCAGGGTCAAGGACCAGTCGGAGAAAGCCAGAACGGTCGGCGATGCGATGGTCTCGTTCCAGACCGCGGAGAGGCGCGCGCTGGCGAGAAGGGACTCAGCGGTGAGATTTTCATTCAACATGGCGGTCAAACTCGATTCGGTTACAGGGTGGTCATGCCGCCATCGACCCGGAACAAACTACCCGTGGCGTAGGCTGCTTCGTCGCTCGCGAGAAACACCATGATTCCCTCGACATCGGCGGGCGTTCCCGGGCGACCGAGCGGAATTCGGGAGACGATCGCCGCCCGCATCTGGGCATCTTCAGAAATGGTGGAGACCAGCGCGGTTTCGGTGTAACCGGGCACGACGGTATTGACCCGAATACCCTGGCCGGCATACGCCGCAGCGACCGTGCGGGTGAGTCCATGAATTCCGGCCTTCGAGGCACTGTAGGCGGTGAAGTCCGCGCCCTCGCCGTTGAGCCCGGTGGGGCTGCCGGTGAGGATGATCGAGCCGCCGTGATTCAGCATCGCCCGCACAGAATGTTTCACCGTAAGGAAGGTGCCGGTGAGGTTGACCCGGATCGTCTTCTCCCAGGTATCGAGGTCAAGGTCGGCGATTTTGCTGTCCTGACCGAACAACTGCACCCCCGCATTGGCCACGACGACATCGATACTGAGTCCCCGATCAGCGATTTCGGCAAAGGCGGTGCGAACGCTGTCTTCGTCGGAGACGTCGAGCGTGAGGGCGAAGGCCCCGGGAACCTCGTGGGCGGCGCTGATCGCTCCCACCTCATCGCGATCGCTGAAGATGACCCGTGCGCCCTCCCCTGCAAACCGAGTCGCTACTGACTTGCCAATGCCCGAGGCTGCTCCGGTGACCAGGATTGTCTTGCCCGCGAGCCGCTTTGTGCCCGTGGCAGCTTGATCGATTGCGTTCTCCATAGTTCTTGCCTTTCTTGATGAACGCACTCAGCGCCAATCACATGCTGTCGCGTCTGCAACAACAACTTAATGGGTTGATCAGCTAGATCGCGGGCCAATCTCACAACCTGGAACGTTCAGAAAGCGACCCCACAGATCAGTGCCGCGTTTGCATACGGCGTCGCCTCGCCGGTACGCACGATCAATTTGGCCGAGGCCGAAAGATCCTTGAGCTCAGCGTGCGTGACGTAGTCGACGACATCGAATCTCGAGGTGAGCCACCGCCCGGGGTCCTGAGATTTCGCTTCCGTGGCAATGATGCAGCGCTCAAACACCATGTCCTGCAGCAACGCATCAAGCACGTCTTCGAACCGCGGAATTCCCTGCACGAGGGCCAGGTCGACGACCGGGACACCGCGCGGTATCGGCATTCCGCAGTCAACGACGACCACCATGTCGGTATGCCCGAGACGGCTGAGTTGTCCGTTGAGTTCGGCGTTGAGAATTCCGTGTCGTTTCATTGCACTTTCCGTCGCGCGTAGAGTCTGGGTTCGCCAGAGGTGAGCGGGTGGCATCGCACCCTGTCGAAAGTATGCCGGATTCGGCAGCAGGCCGGCGCAGTCCCCGGTGGTCTGCACCAGGGCGGGTGGCCAGCCTGCTTTCAGCGGTGGCGAGCGGATGTCCGTCGTGGCCCCAGAATTAGCGCTTGATCGTGTCCAGGTGCAGCATGCGCGAGAGTACCTTGTCGAGTTCGTCGTCCTGGAAGATCTTCTTCCAGTCGTCCTTGACGATGCTTTCGCGTCCGTAGTCCATGGCGATCAGGCACGCGTCCGAGAACGGGTTGTCGCCGTTGAGCGAATTGGCGAGGGCGACCTGGGTGTGGCCGAGCAGAATGGCGCGGGCTGCGGGTTCGGGCACGCCCATGGTGTTCACCGCTTCGCTGAGGGCTTCCTTGAGCAGTCCACCGATCATGCAGGCGATGGTCTCGACAAGCGTCGGCTCCAGCTGGGCAAGCTGCTTGACGGTGACCCAGTGCACGTCGATGACCGGCGCGTAGATCACGCGGATGGCCGTCTCGGCGATGACCCGTTTGCTGTCGTCATCCGTTTCAATGGCAGCGATGACGTCCTGCGGCGCGGCGATGCCACCGAAAGTGTCGGCATACTCTTCCGCGGTGTGGCGCTGCAGAAAAATCGAGGGGTGGCACGGGTGGGCAACGGCGAATACGACGTCCTCCCGGGTGGCGAGCAGTCCGGCGTAGGCGGCAGCCGGATCGAGCGTGAGGAGTACAGCTCCGGTCTTCAAGAGCGGAACCACGGCGCCGGACACGGCGGAAAGGGCCAGGTCGGGAACCGCGAGAACCACGACATCGGCGTCGATGACTGCGATTTCGGTATCGGTGACGACACGGCCGGTTCCCAGAACGCGTTCGACGCCGGCCGCGGAGTTCTCGCTGTAGAAAACGGTGTGATCCGTCTTCTGCAGGTTGTTGGAAACGCGCATGCCCATTTTCCCACCAGCACCGATGACGGCGATGGTGAGTGTGGTGAGTGAGGTGGTGGTGCTCATTTTGAGGTGCTCCTTAGGTAAGACAGATTGTTGCGGGTCCAGAGATTTTCCAGGCGAGCGGTTTCTTCGAGGGTTCCCGCCCAGGGCAGCCAGTGTTCAATGATGCGGTTGATACCTCGGGGTTCCGGGTCCACAACGCGCATGAGATGGTCATAGTCGAGCAGCCCAGTGCCGAGTTCGACGCCCTCGAGCGTGAACCCCACCCAGCCGCCGCGCCGCGTGAACGCGAAGTCTTTGACGTGAATGTTGGCCACGTAGGGTGCACACCGATCGATGACGTCGATGGGATTTTCGAGGGCGGCGACAGAATTGGCCGGGTCGAGACAAATGCCGAGGGACGAGCTGGCCACGGATTCGACGAGGCTCACCAGGTCGCGCGAGGACACTTGCTCGTAGGTTTCCAAAGCCAGGGTGACGCCGACATCCTCATAGCCGCGAAGCGCGATCTCGAGTAGCAACTCGGCCGCTGGCAGGGTCGGCTGATGGTCGGCCGTGTTGAGCATGCTGCGTACGAGGGTCGCGCCCAGGGTCGTGGCGAGGGCCAAATACGCGGCCAGGTGCTCGGACTGGATTCCCCGCGTACCCAGTTCGAGTTGAATCCCGAGGTCGTCCGCGGTGGACCGCAGGTCGCGCAGCTGGGCGGAGGAATACCCGAGGAGCGGTGCGTAGTCGCAGATCTGAAACAGGTCAACATCGAGGTCGCGAGTGCGTTGGAGCATTTCAGCGAGGGTGAGTGGTTCGGGGGCCTTTGTGGACTGTTGCCAGAAGAAGGCATAGGTGCCGAGGCCGATCATGATATCGCTCTGTTCCGCGCTGACCCGGCAAGAACGAGCGTATCGGCGGTGTCGGAGCCGATGACAGTGCGAAGTTTGTCCGTCATGATTCCACTTTTCAGGTCTCGAGCGCTTGAGACACAGCGCTGGGCCAGTTCAGTATGCAATCCTCAACGTAGATCTGTCAACCGGTTGACCAAATGTGGCGAGGTAACCGGTCGGCGACCACGCTGTTTGATAACGTAACGACGTGCCCGCATACCCGACCAACGAAACCGACACCATCAGCGCCGCCCTTGGTGCCATGGGGTCTGGCTCGCCGTCCGCAGCCGTCGCGACCAAGCTGCTGGAATTATTTACCGAGGGGTCTATCGCGTCCGGAACCAGGCTTCCTCCGGAACGGCAGCTCGCCGCAACCCTGGCGGTCGGTCGGTCGGCCGTGCGGGAGGCACTCGCCGCTCTGGAGATTTTGGGGGTCGTCGACGTCAGGCCCGGGTCGGGCACCTACCTGCGTGGAAACGCCAGTGAGCTGCTCCCCCAGACATTGAGCTGGGGAATGATGCTCAACAAATCACGCACGGCCGAACTGGCCCAGGTGCGGGGGGCACTCGAAATTTATGCTGCTCGCCTAGCCACCGAACGGATGCCCCCCGCTGCGATCGCGCGTCTGCACGGCCATCTGGAGAAAATGCGGCTGTCCGCAGCCGACCTCTCGGCGTTCGTCGAAGCTGATCTCCAGTTTCATCTGGAACTGGCGCAGAGCACCGACAACACGGTACTTCTGGATCTGCTGCAGAGCATCCGCTCGCTCCTGCGTGTCTGGTCGGACCGGTCTGTTCAAGACGACGAGCACGCAAGATTGGCCATTGTGGAACACACCGCCGTCTATGAGGCTATCGCCGCGGGTGATTCCGAAGCGGCCGCCACCGCAATGGTGACGCATATGCGTACCGCAGGTGCTCGCCTGGCTGGACCGACCGAACCTCCTGCCACTGGGCCACTTGGGAGTTGAGCCACCGCAGGTGCTGCCATCCTGCCTGCTGCCGCTTCCGGCACTGCCTCTCTTTCAGAGTGCGGCTGCCAGCGTCTTCTCAGGTTTTGCCGCGACGGCGAGTGGATGCCGCTCGTCGCGGCGATCTGCGGTCGCAACATGAGCGTGCCGTACGGTTCACGGCCCCCGTTGTGGGGGAGTCGACCAAACCCGGATCGCCGGGGCTCCGGACCATCTGTGCGGCCCGAAAACAACTCGAGGCTGGAACAGAACAACGATTAGGAGCTCTCATGAATACCATCACGAAGCACACGAACGTTCGCAAGATCACGGCGCTGGGAATCACCGGCGCTGCGGCATCCGCTCTCATCATCGGTGGTTTCGTCGCTCCCGCGCAGGCCTTCACCGGCGACAGCACGAGCACCACGACGAGCACGAGCACCGACAACTCCTCCGAACAGAACCGCCTGGACATCATCGGTGACCTGTTCAACTTCTCCGGCAACGAGGCGACCGGCAACGGTGTGCTCGGCAACGACACCTCCGTCGGCGGCGTCGGCAACGGTGGCACCTTAAACGGTGGCGTCGTCAACGGCCCCCTCATTGACGACTCGCTCACGAACGACATCGGCGATGTCGCCTCGGGCAACGAGGTCGGCAATGACGCATCCGTCGGGAACGGCACCGACGTGGTCGCACCGATCGAGGCTCCGGTCGACGCCGGTAACGGCACCGACATCGATGGCGTTGATGGCGGCGACATCGACAGCGGTGACATCGACGGCTCGGTCGACTCGATCGTCAACGACGTTCTCGGCGATCTCGGACTCGGCCGCTAACCAAACCGCTTAGCAGCCAGGGCGTCTCCCCTTCGGGAGGCGCCCTTCCTGGCTTTCAGTCGCGCGGGTACGACTCGATGATCTCGCGCATGCGCGGCAGCCCGAACTGGTCGGCGATGGCGACGCCACTGTGTGTGCCGAGGCGAGGATCGGCATCCGCTTCGAGGAGCAATCGCAGAATCGCCTCATTGTTGCGAAAGACCGCGCACGAGATGGCGGTTTGGCCCATCGCATTAATTGCGGATGCGTCCGCCCCGCGGCGAAGCAGGTCAGCGACGGTCTCGGGGTGCTGCTGATAGGCCGCGACGATCAACAGCGTGTCTCCGCGCGGGTTGACCATATTGATGGGCACCCCGGCGTCGAGCATTTCACCCAGCGGACCGGTCAAGCCGTCGCGGGCGAGGTCGAAAACGCCCTCGATGACCTGCGGGCTGGGCCCGGATGTGTTCTCGTTCACTGAGTGCTCCCGCTCGCTAAAATGTGTTTCCAGCGTAACCGGCGGCTGCCCTCGAGCGTGAAAAAGTCACGATTCAGCCACCAACACCGGCCACGCTGACGGCGTGGGGCGTCGTCATCGTGCAATCCCCCCTGCTCCCGGTCAGCTGACCATCCCCGCGAGCAGGCCGAATAGTCTCCGCGCAGGGCTGAGGGTAGGGCAGCGCGGGCGACTCTGGGAAACCGGCGCCGCGGCATCCGTGGTGAAATGGGGGAATGTCGCACCGAACCGCCCCCGAGCACCTTTTCGTTCTGTCGCCGGACGGCGTGCAGCTCGCCACCTACGAGCTCGGCGACCCGGAGCACCCGACCGTGTTCGTCGTGCACGGCTTCGCCTCCAGTGCGATCGCCAACTGGCACGCCACGGGATGGACCCGCGACCTGACCCGGGCTGGCTTTCACGTGATCGGCATCGACCAGCGCGGCCACGGCGCCAGCGACAAGCCGCACTCCCCCGACGCGTACACGATGGAGCTGCTCGTCGCCGACGTCGAAGCCGTACTCGACGCGTACCTGCTCACCGAGGTGCGCTACGTCGGCTACTCACTCGGTGCACGGGTCGGCTGGCAGGCCGCCCGCGATCTCGGCGGCCGCATCACGCACGCCGTTCTTGGCGGCATCCCCGACGGTGACCCGCTCAAACGTTTTCAAATAGCGGATGCCCGCGCCCACCTCGAACACGGAGCCGACGTCACCGACCGGCTCACCGGCGCCTACCTCACGATGGCGAAGGCGTTGCCGGGCAACGATCTCGCGGCCCTCGTCGCCCTGGTCGAGGGTATGCGCGGCGGCCCGCAGCCCGGCGCTGCGAACGCCCCAGAGCAGCCCCTGCTGTTCGCGACCGGAAGCGAAGACAGCATTCTGGATGCGTCGCGCGCGCTGGCCGAGGTGACGCCGAACGGTGGCTTCTTTGAGATTCCGGGCCGCAATCACTTCAACGCGCCAACGTCACGCGCCTTTCGCGAGGCGGCAATCGCGTTCCTGAAGGCTTAGGCCCTAGCCGAACGAGACTGTTCCATCGTCGTCGACGTGCCAGCCGGGGTTGTGCGCGATCTCCCAGATGACGCCGTTCGGGTCGGCGACGTGGCCGTGGAAGATGCCGCCGAACGCGCCGTCCTGAGCGGGTTTCAGTACGGTACCGCCGGCGGCCGCCATCGCCGCAACCGTTGTGGTGACTTCGTCCCGGCTGTCGAGGATGTGCGAGAGGGTGACGCCGGTCGCGCCGGTGGTCGTGTGTTCGCGTTGCAGGTCTGCGTCGAATTTCTCGGCATCGAAGAGCGCAAGCATCAGGCCGGGTCCGACCTGGAAGAACACGATCTCACCGGGAACGTCCACGAGCGGCGTCCAGCCGAGGCCGTCGCGATAAAACGTGCGTACGGCCTCGAGGTCGCTCGTGGCCAGGGTAATGAAGTTCACGCGTTGTTCCATGGGTCCAGTCTCACAGAGGCGCCCGTGCTGTGAACTAGCCCCGGGGTGACCGCCGTCGACCGTTTCCAGACCGGTCCGATACCGACCCTATTGGCCGCGGTCCGGATGGCCCAGACGAGCAGACGTCGGCGGAAGAAAGCGGATGCTGCGGCCCCGGGCATCCGCTTTAAGGGTCGTCGACGAGCCTTTACACCGGGGGCCCTGTCTTCGACTACCGTTGGTACTATGACCGCACCAGACACCACAGCGCAGAACGAGGCAGAAACTGCCACTGCAACCAAGACATTTGCCGATCTCGGACTCAATGACGCCATGCTCAAGGCGCTCAAAGCCGTCGGCTACGAAACCCCTTCGGCCATTCAGGCCGCCACTATTCCCCCGCTGCTGGAGGGCCGCGACGTTGTCGGACTCGCCCAGACCGGCACCGGCAAGACGGCCGCGTTCGCGCTGCCGATTCTGAACCGGCTCGACCTGTCCCAGAAGAACCCGCAGGCCCTCGTGCTTGCGCCCACGCGTGAGCTCGCGCTGCAGGTCTGTGAGGCGTTCGAGAAGTACGCCGCCCACATGCGCGGCGTGCACGTGCTGCCGGTCTACGGCGGACAGGGCTACGGCCAGCAGCTGTCGGCCCTGCGCCGTGGGGTGCACATCGTCGTCGGTACTCCCGGTCGCATCATGGACCACCTCGCCAAGGGCACCCTCGACCTCTCGGAACTGAAGTTCCTTGTGCTCGATGAGGCCGACGAGATGCTGAACATGGGCTTCGTCGAGGACATCGAGACGATTCTCGCCGATACCCCGGACGACAAGCAGGTCGCACTGTTCTCGGCCACGATGCCGGCTCAGATTCGCCGCATCTCCAAGAAGTACCTGCACGATCCCGAAGAGATCACGGTCAAGAGCAAGACCACGACCAGCGCGAACACCACCCAGCGCTACCTGATGGTGTCATACCCGCAGAAGCTCGATGCGCTCACCCGCATTCTCGAGGTTGAGAACTTCGAGGGCATGATCATCTTCGCGCGCACCAAGAACGAGACCGAGTTGCTGGCCGAGAAGCTGCGTGCGCGCGGTTATTCCGCCATGGCGATCAACGGTGACGTGCAGCAGGTGCAGCGCGAACGCACCATCAACCAGCTCAAGAGCGGCAAGCTCGACATTCTCGTCGCAACGGATGTCGCCGCTCGCGGCCTCGACGTCGAGCGCATCAGCCACGTGGTCAACTACGACATTCCGATCGACACCGAGTCGTATGTGCACCGCATCGGCCGTACCGGCCGTGCGGGCCGCTCGGGCGCAGCGATCAGCTTCGTCACGCCGCGCGAACGTCGCCTGCTCTCCGCGATCGAGAAGGCCACCCGCCAGCCGCTGACCCAGATGCAGCTCCCGAGCGTTGAGGACGTCAACGTGACGCGCCTGACGCGCTTCGACGACGCCATCACCGCGGCGCTCGACGAGACCGACCGGATCAGCAAGTTCCGCGACATCATCGCGCACTACGTGTCGCACCACGACGTGCCCGAGGTCGATGTGGCTGCGGCCCTCGCCGTGGTCGGACAGGGTGAGACGCCCCTGCTGCTCTCAGCCGAGGATGTTCGCGCCCAGCAGCGCCTCGAACGCGATGAGCGGGTCGAACGTTCCGAGCAGCGCGGAGATCGTCCGGAGCGCGGCGGCCGGTCGGACCGACCCGACCGCTCAGACCGTTTTGGTCGCGACGACCGTGGCAGCCGGGACGATCGGGGCAGCTACGGCGCCCGCGACGATCGTCCGGTGCGCAGCGAACGCCCGATTCGCTCCAGCGGCAAGCCGATGGCCCAGTACCGCATCGAGGTCGGCAAGCGTCACAAGGTGGAGCCGCGTCAGATCGTCGGCGCCCTCGCCAACGAGGGTGGCCTGAGCCGCGACGACTTCGGCCACATTAAGATTCTGCCGGAGTTCTCCCTGGTCGAACTTCCCGCTGACCTCGCGGGCGACGTGTTCTCCAAGCTGGAGAACACCCGCATCAGCGGCAAGCTGATCGAGCTGCGTGCCGACAAGGGCGGAGCCTCACGCTCCGCCGAGCAGGCCGACCGCCCGCCGCGCGCTCCGCGCCGCGAGTACTAGAGTCTGAATTCGAAAGCCCCCTCACCGTTCGCGGCGAGGGGGCTTTCGCGCTGTCAGGCCCGCGATACGTCGATGAGCACCTTTCCGGTGACCCCGCTTTCGACGAGGGCGTGGGCATCCGCGGTGTGGGCCAGTTCGAAGCGGTGCAGCGGCAGTCCCGCATCCGATCCGACGGGCAAAGCGCCGTCAACGAGGGCTTCGTTGATGGCGGCAGCGGCCTGCTGCACGACCTCGATGCCCACTGTGTAGAGCAGTACGAACTGGTAGCGCACGTTGAGACTGAAGTGTTTACGCACGTCGAGGGTCATCTGGTCGCCGCCGTTGTTGGCGTAGACGGCGATCGATCCGCGGTTACGGATGACCGCCAGGTCGAGTTCGGAGTTCTGGGCCGGGGCTACCTCGACGATGAGGTCGACGCCGTCGGGTGCGATGGCTCGGATTTCAGCGACGACATCGGGGGCGGTGTAGGTAAGCACATGGTGTGCGCCGGCTGCCGCCGCGAGCGCTGCCTTGGGCGGCCCGCTCACCGTCGTGATCACGGTCGCTCCTGCCCAGCGGGCGAGCTGGATGGCGGCATGGCCCACGGCGCCTGCACCACCCGCGACGAGCACGATCCTGCCGTCGAGCGCGCCGGGATGCAGCCGCCGCGGTCCATCCTCGGCGACAGTAAGCGCCCGGTAAGCGGTGATCGCTGGCACACCAAGGCACGCGCCCTGGTCAAAACTCGCCGAGGAGGGCAGCAGAAAGACGCGTTCGGCCGGGAGCACGGCGTATTCCTGGGCGGTTCCGCCGGCGGCCCGCTGGTAGGCGGCGAGGGCGAGCCAGACGCGATCGCCGACGGCCACATTCGAGACACCGGAGCCGACCGCGTCGACGAGCCCGGAACCGTCCTGGTTCGGGACCACGTCAGGGAACGCGAGGGATTCCCCCGGGCGCGCGCCACGGCGCGACTTCCAGTCGGTCGGATTCACCCCGCCCACCGCGATTCGCACGCGCACTTCGCCGGCTCCGGGCTCACTCACCGGCCGATCAACCAAGTGGAGCACGGACGGGTCACCGGTTTCGCTGTACACAATCGTCTTCATGTGAAACCCAACGCTTGAGGCGCAGGAATGTTTCCCTAAAGCGCGGTTCGTTCGATTGTGGCTTCCAGGTTGGTGCGAATAGTGCTCATGGTCTCACTGAACGCCTGGTCGATATCAATGTCGAGCTTGCTGGCCAGCACGAAGGTCCACCAGAGCGATTCCGCCAGCTTGTGTTTCAGTTCGGCGGTCGCGTCTCCGTCGATCGGCCAGGTTCCGTCGTGGGCGAGCAGCAGGCGGCCGATGGCCCACTCCGCCTCGGCCCCCGACCGAAGATGCACGGCGGTCGTGATCAGGAGCACGAGGTCGATGACGGGAGCCATCGAGAGCAGGGCGAAACCGAAGCGGGGTGATTTGAGAGTGTAGCGGGCGAACAATCCGAGCACGATGACAGCCCAGAACCCAATTTCACAGACGACGATAATTCCCAGGGTCATGACCTACTCCGTTCCAGGGCTTCGCTAGTTTGTTCTGCGTTGATCATTCCTCCATGGTTGCGGCGGCCTCGCCCGGGCGGATCGGCCCCGGGGTCTTCGTCGTCTCCACTTTTAGTTGCAGGCGAAGCAGACCACGGGTGGAGGCCGGGCTGGAAGCACGACCGTACGCTGGGGAGAATGATCCCCCGGCCCCCTCCCACCGAAACCAACGCGATCGACTCCGGACAGGCTCCGCGACTGCGGCCCTGGTCGCGCATCTGGCGGTACCTCGCGACCGCCCTGGCTTCCTTTGTCATCCTGGTTCTGGTGTTCGCCGACTATTCGGGGGCATTCTCCGACGCCCAGGTGTCGGAAGATCTGCTCGGCGGTCTGATCCTTCTGGACTTCGTCCTCGGCGCGGTCGCGCTGTGCCTGCTCCCGCTGCGTCGCCGGCACCCGGTATTGATCGCCGCCGTCACCGCTGCGCTGTCGGCCGTGTCGGCGTCCTCGTTCGCGGCAGCCATCTGGGCTGCCATTTCGATGAGCACCCGGCGCCGCTGGAAAGGCGTCATTGTCGTCGGCGTAATCTGGGGCCTGGCCACCGTCTTCTACGAGATGATCGTGCGGGCCAGCCTGGCCGATCTCACTCTCTATCCGGCGCCGTGGGCATCCGGTGGTCTGGCGATCGCCATCTACGCCATTTGCGCGGCCACCGGGTTCTACATCGGAGCGCGCCGCGACCTGCTGGCCACCCTCCGCGAACGTGCCCTCAACGCCGAACGAGAGCAGACACTTCGCGCCGCGTCAGCCCGCGACGCCGAGCGCACTCGCATCGCCCGCGAAATGCACGACGTACTCGCGCACCGCATTTCCCTCGTCGCCCTGCACGCTGGCGCATTGACGTATCGAACGGACCTCACCCGGGAGGAGACGGCCCAGGCAGCCGGCATCATCCAGGACAACGCCCACCTCGCTCTGACCGAGCTGCGGCAGGTGCTCGGCGTGTTGCGCGGCGGGCAGGCCACTACTGGGGCGGGGCGCCCCGAACCGGCCCAGCCGACGCTGGCTGACCTTCCTGCACTGCTGGCCGAGGCGCGCGAGGCTGGCACAACGGTGACACTCGATGAAACGGATGCCCCCGGTTCGGCCGGGTCAGACCAGGCCACGCCGGGGCCGTCTCAAACTGTGTCCCGCACCGCCTATCGCTTCGTGCAGGAGGCACTCACCAACTCGCGTAAACACGCGCCGGGTCAGCCGGTCACCCTACGGCTCGAGCGCATCGAAGACCTGCTGCACCTCGAGGTGCGCAATGAGGTCGCCACCCCCAGCATTCGGTCACGCTGGACCGACGCGACCGGGAGCGGCGCCGGCCTGATCGGTTTGCAGGAACGCGCCGAACTCGCTGGCGGCCGGATAAGGCACGGCATCGAACCGGATGGCTCGTTTCTTCTGCAAGCATGGTTGCCATGGACCTGACCGTGCGTGTTGTGCTCGCCGACGACGACGCCTTGGTGCGAACCGGCCTGCGCCTGATCCTCGGCGGAGACCCGGCGATCGAGATCGTCGGGGAGGCCGGCGACGGGCTCGCGGCGCTGGAACTCATCGGCCGCGCGGCGCCCGACGTGGTGCTCATGGATATCCGTATGCCGCGAATGGATGGTCTTGCGGCCACCCGCGCCCTGCAGGAGCGCGGCGATCCGGCCAGGGTGATCGTGCTGACGACCTTCGACACGGACGATATGGTGCTCACCGCGCTACGGCACGGTGCAGCGGGTTTTCTTCTGAAGGACACGCCACCGGCCGAGCTCGTCGCCGCCATACGCCGGGTAGCAAACGGGGACCCGATGCTTTCCCCGAGCGTCACTGCACAGCTCATCGCGAGGGTGATTCGTGCGCCGGACGACCGGCAGCAGCGCGCCCAAGCCTTGCTCGGTCGACTCACCGAACGCGAAACCGAGGTGGCGATCGCGATCGGGCGTGGGCTGTCCAATGCCGAGATCGCCGCCGAGCTGTTCATGGGCGTCGCGACGGTTAAGACCCACGTCGGTCATCTGTTCACAAAATTGGACGCGGCCAACCGGGTGCACATCGCCAGGTGCATCCACGACGCCGGTCTCGCCTGACGCCAGCCGTCCCGGCCGCAAGTCGGATCGAGTGGCATGGTCATGCCGGGACGTCGACCCATTCGTGGCCGACCGACTCGAGTTCGGCGCTTCCGGCCGTCACCCCCGCCACGACCGCGGCGAGCCGTTCGGGGTCATCATCGGCCAGCCGGAGCACCGCTTCGCGACCGTAGTCTGTGCCGAGCACGAGCACGCCCCGCTGGCGCAGTTCGGCCTCGATACGACCGGCATCCGCGTGGGACAGCGCGAGCGTGAACAGTTCACGGCGATCACGTCCCACGACGAGCCCCCGGGAGTGCGCCGAGTCGATCGTGGTCAGCACAGCCTCGGAGTAGGCGCGCACGAGACCGCCGGCGCCGAGCAGGGTGCCGCCGAAATAGCGCGTGACAACGGCCACACAGTCGACGAAGCCACGCCCCGCCAGTGCCTCCAGCATGGGCCGGCCCGCCGTTCCCGACGGCTCACCGTCATCATTCGAGCGGCGTACCTGGTCGGGAGCACCGCCCGGCCCGAGGACGAACGCCGAGCAGTGATGTCGCGCCTTCCAGTGCTCCGAGCGGGCTTCTTCGACGGCGGCGTGCGCGCCGTCCTCGGTTTCGGTGCGCACTATGCGGCACAGGAACCGGGACCGTTTGACCTCGATCTCGCTGTCAAGGCGGCTGCCGACGCCGCCGCGCAGGGTGAGATCGGACATGAGTCCAGTCTCCCTCATGACCGGTAGGGTTCCGAGCGCCACGTCGTCGCGTTCGGCGGCTAACGACTCAGTGAGTGGATGCCGCAGCCGTCGCCTCCCCGGAGGCGGCGGCCGCGGTGTCGTGATGGAGCGGCGCTATTGATGGCAGGGCCTCGGCGCGCTCGGACCGCACCGCAGCGATTCCACCGAGGATCAGCAACCCGCCGAGTAACTGCAGCGGGCTGAGCTGCTCGCCGAGCAGCAGCCACGCAAACAGCGAGGCGAAGACGACCTCGAGCAGTCCGACGAAGGACGCGAGCCGGGAGCCGAGCACGCCGGCCGCGGTGATTCCGGTGCTATACGCGACGGCGGTGCTGACGAGCACGAGCAGCACCAGCGGCACCCACCACGGCGCCAGCGCGCCGAACAGCGGCAGGTCGCCAAAGGTTGCCGTGATCGGCAGCAGGCCGGTAACCCCGAGCAGACCGAGAATGAAGCCGCCAACGATCAGTCCGAAGGCCGCGAGCGCGACGGCCGGCAGGTCGCGGTCCGGGCGCGCGGCAATGAAGAAGTAGGCGGCGCAGCCAATCGCGGCGAGAAACGCGAAGGTCAGGCCGATCGGGTCGACCGCCTGGATCGCTCCGGGGCCGATCACCAGCACAAGGCCGCCGACTGCGAGGGCCGAGCCGAGGAACACGGCCGGGCGGGGCATCCGCTTGGAAACGGCCCAGGCGACGCCGACCAGAATGAGCGGGGCTAGAAATTCGATGAGCAGCGCGGTCGAGACCGGGATGGTCGAAATGGCGGCGAAGTAGGCGAGTTGGGTGCACGCCACGCCGACGACGCCCATGCCGAGTACCCTCCAACGCCCGAGCCATAGGGCGGCCCAGCGCCCCCGCAAAGCCATGACAGCCAGGGGCAGCAGCACGAGTCCGGCGGTGAAGGCGCGAACCGTGACGGCGGCGGCCGGCGACCATCCGGCCTCGAGCAGGGGCTTGACGAGCGCGCCGGAGGTGCCGAACGAGACGGCCGAGAGCACCGCGACGGCGAGGCCGCCGGGGATCGACGTCAGCTTCACGGAGGCGCCCTTCTGTCATGGTCTAAACTGCTTTACACCACTGACAGTACGACCGAGTGCATTAGGAGTCAACTTGCATTTTGCCCCTGACACCGAGGAGGCTCTCGAGTTCGTGGTCATGCTCTGCGATACCGACGCAGGGGCCTCCCGCAGCGGTCGAGACGAGCTCGAAACGCTCGCCGATCTCGCCGCGCTGCTCGCCCCGATTCCGTTCACCGGGCGCATCGACGGGGATGGCGCCGAACTGCGCGATGTACGGCAGACTCGAGCCCTACTCCGTCGGGTGTGGACCCTGGGCCGCGACGACGCGGTGATCGAGGTCAATCGCATGCTGCGCGAGGCTCGCGCGCTCCCCCAGCTCGCGCGTCACGATGTGTCGGACTGGCATCTGCACGCGACCGTGCCCGAAGCCCCGCTCGGCGAGCGCATGCGCGTCGAGGCGGCCCTGGCGTTGATCGATGTGATCCGCAGCGACGAAATGGGTCGCTTGCGCATCTGCGAAGCGGATGCCTGCACCGGCCTGGTTCTCGACCTGTCCCGCAACGGGTCCAAGCGTTTCTGCAGTGTGCGCTGCGGCAACCGCATGAACATGATCGCCTTCCGCGAGCGTCAGTCCGCCGAAAAGTAGCTGCGAGGGTGATTAGGCTTGAATCTTTCCCCATTGAGAAAGTGACTCTCATGACTGACCTCAGCACGGTATCCAGTTCCGACGAAGCGCATCTGCACCACGCGATCGAAGTCGCCCGCGCCTCCCGTGAAGTGGGCAACCACCCCTTCGGAGCGATCCTCGTCACGAGCGAAGACATCATCATCGAGGGTCAGAACACCGTCGTGACGCTTGGCGATCCGACCGGGCACGCCGAGATGAACCTGGTACGCATCGCGGCGACGCTGCTCGCCCGGGACGCCCTGCGCTCGAGCACCCTGTATACGAGCACCGAACCGTGCGCCATGTGTTCGGGAGCGATCTATTGGGCTGGCATCGGCCGCGGTGTCTATGGGCTGCCCGAAGAACAGCTCGCGGCGATGGTTCCGCTGCAAGACGGCGAGGCCACCATGGATCTGCCCTGCCGCGAGGTGTTCGCCCGTGGCGGCAACAGCGTGACCGTGGCCGGTCCGGCCCTTCTCGCCGAGGCTGCCGAAGTGCACGCTGGTTTCTGGGACGCCCGTAATTAAATCTCGTCCTGCACGTGAATGACGACGTTGCCGATCTTTTGACCGGCCGTTACGTAGAGGTACGCCTCTCGAATCTGGGCGTGTGAGTAACTGCGGTCGAACAGAGGGTGAAGTTCGCCGGTCCCGACGAGCCACTTCAGGAACAGCACGTCTCCTCTACGACATTGAGGCCGGAATCTCGGCCACGAGACCGCCTTCAGCGATGGTCAGGTACTCAGCGTGGCCGCCGAATTTCACGCCGTTGTAGCCGAAAACCCTTTGGCCGACCGTGAATGATGTGACGCCAGCCCCGCGAATTCGCAGCCGAGAATCGTCGCCCGCGGCGCCCGCAGCCCAATCAACAGCCGAACGAAATACGGTATCCCACTCAGAAAGCCGCAGTCCGTGCGATTCACTGTGCTCGCGATCATGCGAACCAGAAGTTCGTCCGCTTGCGGCACCGGCATCGGAACCGACTCCACATGCACGACGCTCGGTGGTCCGTAACGGCGGTAGACGGCAGCTCTCATGCGCCACAGCGTACCCGCGCGCAGCCATGTACTCCCGAGATCACTCGGTAGCAAATTCGCCGAGTGGATGTCGGTGGCCACCCACCAGCAGCGCGCCATCTCAGCGTCCAGTCCGGTTCAACCCGGTGACCGCGCCATCGCAAAATCGAGCGATGCACCCTTTTGGTTGCCGCTATTGGATAGTCGCGATCACGTCTGTCCGTCCGCGTGCGGCTCCGGGCAGGTGAATTGCCGGCGAGGTCGTTCGGGCCAGCGTCCTCGGGTGGGCCAACGCCGGGAGCGATTTTGGTGCTGAACACCGGTTCGGGGTGCCCAGTGCGGTTATTTTCCGCTATCTAACGGCCCGCAAAACATTTCTTTGGGTATTCTTTGGCGAATTTCGGCGGTTTCGTGCTTATAAGCATGAATCTTCCTCGGGAATGTCGGTGGTCGGGTGTTGGGTTGAATCATGAGCAACGTAGCTGTGGAACTCACCCGGGCGGCGGCCGCTGTCGCCGCGCTCGGTGGCTCCAGCGCTGAATTCGCGGGCTTGTCGGATGCCGAGGTGCTCGCGGCGCGTGGCCCGATTGCGCAGCTGCTGCGACTGAGCAACACGGTCGCAGCCCTGCTGGCGGGCACGATCGCGCACCGGTCCCGACCTGAGGTGGGCCAGTCGGGCTTGTCGGCGCGGCACGGGTTTGGCAACCCAACCATGATGGTGCAGGACGCCATCGGCCTCAGCCGCATCGAGGCCGGCCGATTGGTCGCCGTCGGCGTGCTCATGGGCGAGACCGAAACCGCTGAACGCCGCGCGGCCGACGCCGCCCGGGCGGTGGAGCGGACTGCCCAAGCCGCTGAAGAGGCCGCAGCGAAGGCTGAGCGGGAGGGCGCTCGCGAGGCAGAGCGGGCGGCGGCCTGGGCGGCGCTGCACCCAGATCTGCCGCCGCTGCCCGTGACTGTGCCGCGCCCGGTTCCGCCGCTCGCACCGGCAGCGCCACTGGTTCCGGTGGTGGTGCCGTGGCAGGCGCCGATCATGCACGCCGTCGCCGACGGCACATTCTCCCTCGGCGTCGGCGACGCCTTACTGCGGGGTCTGGGCACGTTGGATCAGGCGATCACCCCCGAGAAACTTGCCGCAGCGCTTCGCGTGTTGCTCGTTGCGGCGCCGGGAATGAACACCGAGCAGGCCTACAAACGGGCCAGGCGCATGCGGGACGACCTCGACGCGGCGGGCATTCTGGCGCGGGAGAAGCAGGCTCGCGACGACACCACCTGGTCGCTGTGGCGGCGTGCCGACGGCATGGTGACCCTGCATGCGCTGTTTCCGCCGGAGCAGGGGGAAATGTGGATGGCAACCTACGACGCGCTGACCAGCCCGCGTCGCGGCGGGGTGCGGTTCGTCGACCCAGAACGAGCCGCCTGGGCGCAGAGCGTGAAGGACGACCCGCGCACCCTCGACCAGATCGCCGCCGATTCCTTCACTCAGCTGCTCAAGCTCGGCGCCGACGCCGACCCCAACACCCTGTTCGGCGGTCGCCGACCGGTGGTGCAGATCATCGTCACCGAACACGACCGCCCCACCACTATCTCCGAACATGCCGCCCCTGCCGCTGGCCTAGCTCCGACCGCTGGCCCTGCCGCGCGCTCGGGTGCGCCAACTACCATGGCGCCCGCTCCGGTCGCACCCGCCAACACGGGCGCGACAGGTGCCCCGAGCACCGAGAGCACCGAGCGCACCGAGCGCACCGACGAGGCGCCCAACGACACGCTAGCGGGCAACGGAACGGGCTGGATGACGGAAGCTCGTAGGGGCACTGAAACCCTACTCGGCACCGAACCTGCCAGTACCCACCCCGTTTTCGGATACCTCGAGGGCAACCCTGCACCGGTATCCGCCGAGACGATCGACCGGCACCTGTGCGACACCGGCTACCTCGGCATCCTCTTCAGCGAAACCAGGCAACCCCTCAACGTTGGACGAGACCAACGCCTCTTTAACCGTGAGCAACGCCGTGCTCTCGCGGCGCGCGACGGCGGATGCCGCTGGCCCGGCTGCGAAAAACCCCCTTCCTGGGCAGAAGCCCACCACATCGCAAACTGGTCTGATCAGGGACTTTCCAACATTGATCATGCCATTCTGCTCTGTAGTCTGCATCACATGTTGCTCCATAACCGACACTGGAAGATCTGGCTCCGCGACGGCGGGTACTGGCTGCAACCCCCGATCCAGATCGACCCTGAACAGACACTCATCCCCCTCCCCAGCAAGAACCCACTCATGCAGGAACCGCCCGAACTCGACCCGCCGACGCTGTGCCCGCCCGTGGCTGGTCCCGTAGACGGCCGCGAGTCGCGGGATGGCGGTCTCGCCCAGCTCGACCAGCGCAGAGGGGACGACCCGACACCGGGTCACCTGCACGACGATTACCAAAACTAGGAGTTCCCCTACTCGGCACTCCCGAAGCCAGCACTGTCGACAACCACGAGATGGTGGTCGTGACCAGGGACCATGCCGCTAATTGCGGGGACGGAGGCGCACCGTGGGCAGTGGCGGCGCGGGGATCAGGGCGGGCTCGCCGTCAGGAAAAGCGCCAAAGCGCAGCTCGTCCCTGTCGAAGCCCGCGTCACCATCGACCGCACCGATCTCGGTCTGCCACTGGGTTCGGTAGCTGACGATTTCTTCGTGGCTGCGGCCGACGAAGTTCCACCACATCAGATTTTGTTCACCGAGTGGTTCACCACCGACGAGCAGCAGGCGCACGGGATCGGCCCCTGCGACCAGGGTGAGCGAGGACCGACCAACCGGCAAATAGGCGAGGTGATCCTGGGCGAGCACGTGCGCAGCTTTCTGCGGGACGTGCGCGACGGGAGCTAAGCGCCGGCGGGCGGCGCCGCATCCGCTTGGATGGTGCGGGCGTCAGCTGGATCCTGCTGGCGACGGCTGGCCAGAAGGAACGGCAGACCGATGAGCTCGACAACGGCGCCGATCACAAGCGAGGTGCCGTAGCCCTGCAGGTCGGCCGCGCGACCGAGGGCCGGCTGGATGAACACGCCACCGAGGCTGCCGAACAGCGAGTCGAACGACAGCACGGTCGCACGCTGTTTCGACGGGATCATGTCGTTGAGATACGCCTGCCGTACCGGCCCGGCGACGGCGAACACGAAGCCCCAGACGACCAATAGCAAGACGGCCAGCCAGAACAGGCTGTTCAGGCCGAGCGCGACCAGGATACCGACGCTGACGAGCGACGCTGCCAACACCATGCTGGTGCGTTTTCTAAACAGTGAGCGGATGCGCGGCGCGAGCAGTCCGCCGGCCACCTGCGCCAGGGACAGCACGGCCGCGGCCAGCCCGGCAATGGAGTACGCGGTCGGGTCGCCGTACAGCTCGAGCAGATAGGGCTGCAGCGCGTAGAACGCATAGATTCCGACCCCGCCGGCGAACGGCGCCGAAAAGATCACGTAGCGCACCGAGCGCTTTTTCAGGCCGTGCTCGATCGATTGGGTCAGCACGTTGCGGGTCGCTTTCAGCGGGCCGGCGGAGCGATCCGGGGTGAAACCGAGGTCTTTCATAACGATGTACGCGAAGACGAACATCAGCATGAGCACCCCGGCACGCACCAGGAACGGCACCCCGAGGTCGGTGACCTGGGCGATCACCCCGCCGAGCACGGAGCCGGAGAACATGGCGATTCCGGTCACCACGAGGCCGCGGCCGAACACGGCCTCGAGGCTGCCGGTGTAGCCGGTCGCGGCGAGCGCATCGACCAGCCAGGCTTCGACGGCGCCGGAGAAGAAGGTGAAGCCGAGTCCGAGCAGCACCGACACGATCGCCCACCAGACGAATGGCGCGTGCCAGAGCCAGAGCATCCAGTACAGCCCGGTCGTGACCACCAGCGTGATGGTGCCGAGCAGATAGGACGCCTTACGCCCGACGGTGTCGGCGACTACCCCGGTCGGAATCTCGAAGATCACCATGCCCACGGTGAAGAACGCGTTGGCGGCGAAGGCCTCGAAGTTCGACAGTCCAGCGTCGAGCAGAAACAGGGTGTTGATGCCCCAGATGAACGACGCCGCGAGCGTGTTCCCAAGCATCAGGGTCAGGTAGACGCGCTGCACCCGCCGGGCCGCCGGGTTCACAACCCGAACCCCGCTGACTCCGCATCTTCCATCACAGACTAATCATCAACCTACGAAGAGCGGATGGCTAGCCAGCTATTCGTGCCAGGCCCCCGGTGGCCCTGCCCCCGTTGACTGGACACCTCACAAGAGAGAATGTTCACATGGGAAACACACGTCGGGAGTTCACTCCTGAGTACAAAGACGAAGCCGTGAAGCTGGTGA
>NZ_SOGF01000040.1:0-37585 GCF_004402355.1 Cryobacterium sp. TMS1-20-1
ATCATCACGACCCTGCATCACCCCAGTCTTAACGACCACGAGCCAACCCCCGGCAGGCGCGCCTTAAAAAAAGCGAAACCACACCCAAAGTTGTTCAGCAGACTCCTAGGCGTTTATTTTCTGTCTCGGGCCATTCTGCGAGCATCATCGCCGAGCCGCGCGCACGCGACGGCCAGGCCGTTTCGGATCGGCGCCATCATCACGGCCAGCCTGATGGTGACGACCTTTGTTTTCATCGACGCGCCCACGACCTCGGGAACGTTCATGAGGGATTTCGGCAATCAACCCGCAGCTGCCGCCTACTCTCTAGTCCAATTCACCTATTTGGGCATCGTCGTGGCCCTGACTGGAACGATCTGCCTGCGCTTTGCGGGGCGCATGAGTACCCCCGCTCGTCGTCTCGGATTCCGTGTCGTGGGCACCGGCTGTGGAGCGGCCGTCCTCACCGCGCTCAGCGTCGTGGGCATGGATCTCGCGCACGTCTTCGGAGCGATGCCTCTGCTTGCCTTGTTCGCGGGTGCCTACAACGTGCTGAACCTGGCCGCGATTCTGCTCCTCTGCTTTGGATTATCGCTCCCGCCGATTCTGGGTTGGGTAAGCAATACGATCGACCGGCGGAAACTGCAGGCGGTTCTTCCCGACCTCACTCGCATCTGGATCGAGGTCTCTGCCCAACACGTTGAGTTGCGTGATGAGTCTCACCCCCACGCCCCAGGTTTGGTACCGCGCGACGTCGACAAAGTCGTGCACCGCACGCTGGTCGAGATCCGTGACGCTCTTCTGTTCGACCCGAGTGCTCGCGACCGGCTCACGGACGAGGATCTCGAGTTGCTCACAGCGACCGAGACGCGCATCGGTGCGCAACGGACATCCGAGTGAAACTGGGCTACCTGCTGACCGCAGGGGGTCTCGCCGCCAGCGGTCTCATGATTGCGAGTCTTGCCGTCGTCAGACAGATCGTGAGAACGGATGCGCCCAGGCGCGAACGACTCCGCGTTCTCGCGGTCGATAATGTCTCGTCGTCGACTGCCACCGTGACCCTGTCGTTGAACGAGGCGACACGGGCGCCGGGGCACTACGCGATCTGGTTCGACTCCGGCCGCGGCTACGCACAGCTCGGGGGAGTCCTTGCCGTGGATGAGCGTGCCTCCATCGTCACGCGTGTGGTCGTCAGCTCGCGCGGCAGTCGGCTGCGAGCGGGCCTCTCGGCGAGGTGGAGCGGTGTCGTACCGTCGCAAGCAGTGGATGTCGGGCTGCCGTTCACCGCAGTCATCATCCCGACCGCGCTCGGTCCTGCGCCCGCTTACCGCTTCGATGCCCCCATCGACCGGCCACCCACCTCGACGTGGGCGATCCACATCCACGGGCAGGGCGCGAGCAGGGCGGGCCCGCTGCGCGGCGTTCCGGTCGCCCACCGTGCCGGCCTCACATCGCTCGTGGTCTCATACCGGAACGACCAGGAGGCCCCGAGCTCGCGCGATCGAAAGTCGATGCTGGGCCAGACCGAGTGGCACGATATCGACGCGGCCCTCGAGTACGCCGTGGCCCACGGCGCCGAAAGTATCATTCTCGTAGGCTGGTCAATGGGCGCGATAATCGCTCTGCAGCTCACCCGGTCAGCGCAGCAGCGGAAGCGAATCGCCGGGCTGTGCCTCATCGCCCCGGTCGTGGATTGGCGGTCGACGATTCTCGCCGCCGGCCGTCGAGCGCGCGTGCCGGCACCCGTTACCCGTTTGGCGCTGGGTGCGCTCGGAAGCTCCTTGTGGCGACGGGCAACCGGTCTGCAGGAGTCGATGCGCCTCTCGGATTTGAACTGGATCAACAACGGCCGCGACCTCAACGTCCCAACGCTGGTACTGCACAGTTCCGGCGACCGATCCGTTCCGATCACCCTGTCGCAGGCGTTCGCGGATGCCCACACAGAGCTGGTCGAGCTCGTCACGCTGCCCCCGGCTCCGCACACACTCGAATGGAACAGAAGCCCCCACCTCTGGGAAGACGCGCTATCCGATTGGCTGCATCTCCTACAGCTTTCAAGGGCTCTCTCGCGCAGCTCGGAATAAGCGCAACAAACCAGCAGAACAGGAGGACCACTCCGCGACGAAACTAGCCGGCTCGATGTTCACTGTCCTCATTCGCCTTGACAAAGTCCGCGACCATGATTGGCTCGTACTACGCGATAATCTCCGGCAGATCACCCCGATTGTGAAAGGAGGTGGCTCGTGAGCCACCACGCCGTTGTCAACCCCGCCACAGGCGAGACCATCAAGACTTACCCCCAGATTTCGGATGATGAAGTCGAGCAGGTCATAGCATCGGCGGACGAGGCCCACGTCGGCTGGTCGCGGAAGTCTTCAACCGACGAGCGGGCCGCGCTCCTGCGCAGGGTCGGCGATCTGCATGAGGAGCGCCGCGGCCAGCTGGCCGCCATCATCGTGCGCGAGATGGGAAAGCCCGTCGACGAAGCGCTCGGGGAGATCGACTACGCCGCCGACATCTACCGGTACTACGCCGACAACGCACAGGAATTTCTGAAGGACGAACCAATCACCCTCCTCAGCGGCGAGGGTTCCGCATTCATGCGCTCCAAATCTCTCGGTGTGCTGATTGGGATCATGCCGTGGAATTTTCCGTACTACCAGGTTGCGCGCTTCGCCGCACCGAACCTCATGACCGGCAACACGATCATCCTCAAGCATGCGTCGCAGTGCCCGGAGTCGGCCGCGGCGATTGAGCAAATCTTCCACGACGCAGGCTTCCCGGCTGGGGCCTACATCAATGTGTATGCGGACAGCGAGCAGGTCGCCACGGTGATCGCCGACCCGCGGGTACAGGGCGTGTCCCTCACCGGTTCGGAGGGTGCCGGCGCGGCCGTTGCCGAGGTGGCTGGTCGCCACCTCAAGAAGGTTGTGCTGGAACTGGGCGGGTCAGACCCGTTCATCCTGCTGAGCACCGACGACATGGCCGCCACAGTGGATGCCGCCGTCGAAGGTCGCCTCCGCAATGGCGGGCAGGCCTGCGATGCAGCTAAGCGATTTATCGTGATCGACGAACTTTATGATGAGTTCACGGAGAAGTTCACCGCCGCCATCCTGGCGATGTCACCCGGCGACCCGACCGTTCACGGTGCAGACTACGGCCCACTCTCTTCGCTCGGCGCGGCTGAGCATCTGGAGGAGCAGGTAGAGCGCGCGGTCGCGCAGGGCGCGACCCTGGCGACCACTGGCAAGCGGTCTGGTGCCTTCTATCCGTCTGCCGTGCTCACCGATGTCACGCGGGACAACGACACTTACCACGAGGAGTTCTTCGGCCCGGTAGCGTTCGTCTACCGGGCAGGCTCCGAGGATGACGCCATCACCCTCGCCAATGACACTCCGTTCGGACTGGGCTCCTACCTGTTCACGACCGATCCCGAGCAGGCACTTCGGGTCGCCGACCGTATCGAGGCCGGCATGGTCTACGTCAATCTCGTCGGCGCAGGCAGCGCAGAGCTGCCGTTCGGTGGGGTGAAAAGAAGCGGCATGGGGCGCGAACTCGGGCGCTACGGTGCCAGCGAATTCGTGAATAAGAAACTCATCCGCATCGGCTGACCCTGGCCGATCGTGGCGGCTAAACCGCCGCGGCATGCTCCTGCGCGCGAAGGTCTTTGCGCAGAATCTTGCCGGATGCTGACTTGGGAATCGCTTCGATGAACTCGACCGCCCGCACCTTCTTGTGCGGAGCGACTCGCTCGGTGACGTAGGCCATCACCTCCTCGGCCGTGACCGCCGACTCAGCCACGGTGACGACGAAGGCCTTGGGAATTTCCTGGCCGTCGGCATCCGCTACCCCGATCACGGCCGCATCCTTGATGCGCGGATGGGTGAGCAGCAGCGCCTCGAGCTCGGCCGGCGCGATCTGGTAGCCCTTGTACTTGATCAGCTCCTTGCTGCGGTCGACGATGGTCACCTCGCCGAGCGCACTCACCGTGGCGATGTCGCCGGTGTGCAAAAAACCGTCGGCGTCGATGGTCTCGCGGGTGGCCTGCTCGTTGTTCAGGTAGCCGAGCATCACGTTGGGGCCGCGCACGAGCAACTCGCCAGGCTCACTCACCCCCGCTGAGGGCACCTCGATCTCCTCGCCGGTTTCGGTCGAAATGAGCTTGCAGTCCATGTTCGGCACGGTCACCCCGACCGAGGCGCGCGACAGGTGCGGCGCGTCGATCGGAATCAGGTGACTCACGGGGCTGACCTCGGTCATGCCGTAGCCCTGCAGAATGCGGCAGTCCAGCCGGGCGGCGACGGCCGCGGCGAGGGTGCCGTCGAGCGGTGCAGCGCCGGAGAGAATCGTGTGCACGCTCGACAGGTCGTAGCTTTCGACGAGCGGATGCTTCGCCACGGCGACCGCAATCGGCGGCGCGATGAACACGTAGCTGCAGCGATGATCCTGAATCATTCGTAGAAATTCGACGAAGTCGAACTTCGCCATCGTGACGAGGGCGGCCCGCTGTTTGAAGGCGAGGTTGAGCAGAACCGTCATTCCGTAGATGTGGTAGAACGGCAGCAGTGCGAGCACCCTGTCTTCGGGCACGACGCCGATCAGGTCCCGCGCTTGCTGCACGTTCGCGACCAGGTTGCGGTGGCTGAGCATGACGCCCTTCGGCGCCGCTGTCGTGCCCGAGGAGTACGGCAAAACGGCCACGTGCGTGGCCGGGACGATGGTCACGACCGGCGCTGCGGCATCCGCTGCCAGCAAATCAGCCAGCGACGGATGCCCCGGCTCGCCGTCGATCACCACGATGTGCTCGTCGGGAATGCCGGCGGCGTGCGCTGCAGCCTTGGCACCGGGCAGCAGTGGCGAGACGGTCACAAGCCAGGTCGCGCCGGAGTCGACCAGCTGACGCTGAATGTCGTCAGGGGTGTAGAGCGAATTGATGGTGGTGACCGTGGCGCCGGCGCGCAGAATACCGTGGAAGACGGCGGTGAACTCCGGTGTGTTGGGGCAGAGCAGGCCGATGACCGTGCCGGGGCCGACGCCTTGGGCGGCAAGAGCGCCAGCCACTCGGGTGATCTGGTCGACCAGGGTGCGATAGCTGAGTGCCTCGCCCGTGGCCCCGTCGATCACCGCGGTGCGCTCGAGCTCGGCCTCGGTCAAATCGCCGAACAGAAAATCGAAAATGCTCAGGTTGGGAATCTCGACCGGAGCGTAGGGGCTCGTGAACACGGGGATCTCCTTTGATCGGGTGCGGCGGTTCACCGTACCGCTCGGGGCTGGCGCGAAACTGTGCATGTCACGAAAGTGTCGATCTCGGCGCCAGATGTAGCTGGCGCGTTCACCGGCGGGTGGCGCGGTGACCGAGTGTCACGGAGCCCAATTGCCATGGCGCGTTCACCTGCCGGCTACCCGGGTCGCCTTGGCTGTTGGCGTGGTCTGCCTAGCGTTGCAGAACGTCCTGGCCGCGCTGGCGTCGGCCACGACCGGAATCGGTGTGACGACCGGTCTCGGCGAGCACGTCATTTCTACTGTCTGCGATCACCTCTCTGAAAGGCATTTCATGAGTACTGCACCGCTCTCTCCCGACCTGGACTCAGACCTCGACCTCGATGATTTCGAACCGGACGACGTCGAGGTTGAACTCGTCGTCTTCGACATGGCCGGCACCACCGTGAGCGACAACGGACTCGTCGAGCGGGCGTTTGTGCTGGCAGCGCAACGCAGCGGCATCGCCGACACCGCCGACGCGTTGGAAGAGGCCGTCGCCTTCGTGCGTGAAACCATGGGCCAGTCCAAGCTGGATGTCTTTCGCGAACTGACCGACTCCGAAGAGGATGCCCTGGCGGCCACGGAAGCCTTTGAAACCGCCTACGGTGAACTCGTCGATCGGGTCGGGGTGAGCGCGATCGATGGTACGTCCGACCTGTTTCAGGAGCTGCGCGACAACGGCCTGAAAATTGCCCTGGTCACCGGTTTCTCCCGCGCGACCCAGGACACGCTGATTGACGCCCTGGGCTGGAGCGATCTGATCGATGTGAGCCTGTGCCCGGCCGAAGCCGGTCGCGGCCGCCCCTATCCTGACCTGCCGCTCACCGCCTTGTTACGCACCGGTACGTCCAGCGTTGCGGCGATGGTCGTCGTGGGAGACACCGCCAGCGACATGCTCTCCGGGCTGAGTGCGGGCGCTGGACTCGTGGTCGGCGTGCGCACCGGTACCCATGACACCGAGACCCTGGAGGATGCCGGGGCTGACGTGGTCATTGACAGCGTGGCCGACCTCGCCGAGCTGCTCGGCCTGCGTGAGGAAACGATCGAGTAGTCATGTCGAAATCGGACCCGCACTCGAGGCCACCGTCGACGGACGGGATGCTGGCGACCGCTGCCGGGGATGTACTGCCGGTGAGCGGCTACCGGCTCGGCCGCGAGATCGTGCTGCCGCGCACCGCCGAGGCGATGGTCTGGTTGGGAGCAGGCCTGCCGCTGGAGTGCGTGGCGGTGCCGGGAGTGCTGCTGCGTCCCGGCGACGTGCTGGTCGAGGTCGAGTTGGCGACCGTCTGCGGATCCGACGTGCATACGGCGCTGGGTCACCGCCCGGCCGCGAAGCCGCTCGTGCTCGGCCACGAGCAGGTCGGTCGCATCGTCGCGACCGGCGACCCGGCATATGCCGCAAATGGAATGCCTCTGCGGGTGGGGCAGCGCGTGGTGTGGTCGGTCACCGTGAGCTGTGGAACGTGCCCCCGTTGCCGCCGCGGAGTCCCGCAGAAATGCCTCGACCTGGCCAAATACGGCCACGAACGGATGCAGCGGGGCTGGGAACTCAGCGGCGGCTTCGCCACCCACGTGCAGGTGTGTGCCGGCACGGCGATCGTGGTGGTGGACGAGCAGGTTCCGGCGTCGGTGCTCGCGCCGGCCTCCTGCGCGACCGCGACGGTCGTCGCCGCGCTGGCTGCGGCATCCGCTTTGGTGCCGCTGGCCGGAGCCACGGTGCTGGTAACCGGTGCGGGGATGCTCGGGTTGACGGCCTGCGCCATGGCGACGGATGCCGGTGCCAGCGTGGTCGTGAGTGACCCGGATGCTGCGCGGCGCCAGCTCGCGCTGGCCTTCGGAGCGGCCGCCGTTGCAGACCCGGGTGCGCCCGGCGAGTCGCCGACCGGGGTGGCGAGCGTTCTCGCCGCGTTGCAGGATACCGGTGCGGCCGAGCCGACGATCGCGCTGGAACTGAGCGGTGCCCAAACGGCGGTGCAGACCGTCATCGATCTGATCGGCATCGGCGGAGTCGTCGTGCTGGTCGGGAGCGTTTCTCCGGGGGAGCCGGTGCTGCTCGACCCGGAGTCGATGGTGCGCCGCCTGATTACGCTGCGCGGTGTGCACAACTACACGCCGGCCGATCTGCAGCAGGCGGTGACCTATCTGAGCGGCGGCTGGCATCGGCATCCGTTTTCGGCGCTGGTGGGGACGACGTTTCCCCTCGTGAAAGCGGATTCTGCCCTCTTGAAGGCCGCCACCGCCCGCTACCCCCGCGTCGGAATCACCCCGCAGCAGCCCGCTACTCTCGGCTGACCTGCCCCGCCGTTTCGCTCCATCGCTGTGAACGGGCCCCGTCCCCATTGAATCCGTATTGAGGGGAGGCTAGCTGGCGCCGCCGGGCGGGCCGAGCGTGAGCAGCGTGGCCATGATCGACACCAGGGCGACCGCCATGGCTGTCACGAGCAGCACCGGGCGGGCCAGCACCCAGCGGAGCAGGGCGCTCACCCGGGTCTGATCGCGGGGATCATCGGTGCGAGTACGGCGCCAATCGCCGTCGAGCCGGCCCTTCTTCTCCAGCCCGCGGTCGAGGGAGATCGTGACGAACGGAATGATCGCGGTGACCATGGCGATCGCGGTGAGCTTCGGGCCCCAGTGCTGGTTGACGCCGACGAACCCGGCCGTCAGGCCGAAGGCGATGAAGACGAGGCCGTGCAGGAATCCGCCGATCTGCACCCCGAGCTCCCCGACCTGAAGGACATATTTCAGGAACATCCCGGTGAGCAGCAGCGCCCAGGTAATGGCTTCGGCAATGGCGACGGAACGAAACAGCAGGCGCGGGGTCATGGTGACTTTCAACTCAGGGCAGGGCAGGGGCATTCCCATCGTCGCAGCCGCAGCTGAACAACCCCCGGCGGGCACGCCTGAGCGGTCGCCAAGAAACATGCATCACTAGAAACTTGCAGTTGCGCAACCGAGGCGGGGTTCCTGATGATCCCGATGATGGCCGCGCTGCTGATCAGCTCGATCGGTTCCGGCTGGTCAGCAAGTTCGGGCGCTACAAGTGGATGCGCATCGCCGTACCCGGCCGCTGCTACCGTGAACCCATGCGCACGCTTTCGCCCCGCCCTAACCGCCCGGCTGCGGCATGATCGGGGTCGTGCTCGCCCTCGTTTCGGCCGCGGCCTATGGTATGAGCGACTTTCTCGGCGGCATCGCGTCCCGCCGGGTGGCCGCACTCCGGGTCGTCCTCCTGTCGTATCCGATCTCGGCCCTGATTATCGCCGTCGCTGCCGCGTTCGTCGGCGGCGAGTTTTCCTGGCGGTCGATGCTGTTCGGCGCGGCGTCCGGCGTGGTGATGGCCCTGGCCATGTGGTGGTTCTACATCGCCCTCGCCGAGGGGCCGATGAGCGTGGTGTCGCCGCTGACCGCCGTGATCGTCGCCGGAATTCCGGTCATTGTGGGAGTGCTGATCGGGGAGCGGCCCTCGGGCATCTCCTACGCCGGAATTGCGCTGGCGATCGTCGCGGTGATCATGGTGAGCCGCGAGCCGAAGGGGGTCGAAGACCACACCGTTTCCGGGGCCAATGCTCCGCGGTTCACCCGCCGGGTGGCCTGGTTCACGGTGGGATCCGGCGTCTGCTTCGCCCTGAGTTTTATCTTCACCAACGAGATTGAGGTCGGCACCGGGCTGTGGCCGCTGGTGGTGGCGCGCACCGTGGCATCCGTGATCGTCATCGCGGTGGCGACTGGAACCCGGCAGTTGGGCAGGCCGCCGCTGACGATTCTCGGACTCGCCGTACTCGTGGCAACGCTCGACGTCATTGCCACGATCACGCTGCTCTGCGCGCTGCAGGGTGGCCTGCTGTCGCTGGTGTCGGTACTCGTGGCGCTCTACCCGGCCGTGACCGTGCTGCTCGCGGTGCTCGTACTCAAGGAACGGGTCGGCGGCTGGCAGGTCGCCGGCATGGGCCTCGCCCTGGCCGCGGTCGCCGCCATCGCCGCCAACGGCTAGCTGCCCGGCTCGCCAAGCGGATGCCGCGCCAAGCGGATGCCGCGCCCGAACGTGATGCGGCGAGCGCGGGCGCGGCTATCTGGCCGAACCGACGCAGCGCGGCTACGCGCCGACGAGCGTCCGCGCGATGACCGAGGTGAAGAACGTGAGGCCGTCAATACCGCTGGCCATCGCCGCGTCGGTGTCGGGCCCGAAGCCGGCCTCGACGGCGTGCTCGGGGTGTGGCATGAGGCCGACGACGTTGCCGCGGGCGTTGGTCACGCCGGCAATGTCATTCAGTGACCCGTTCGGGTTTCCGAGGTAGCGAGCCACGATGCGGCCTTCACCCTCGAGCATTTTGAGGGTCTCGGCCGAGGCCATGAACGAGCCCTCGCCGTTCTTGAGCGGAATGACGATTTCGGCGTTGGCTTCGAAACCGTTGGTCCAGTCGCTCGCGTTGTTCTCGATGCGCAAGCCCTGGTCCCGGCAGATGAAGCGGCCCTGCTCATTGCGAATAAGTCCGCCGTCGAGCAGGTGGGCCTCGGTGAGCATCTGGAATCCGTTGCAGATTCCCAGCACCGGCATGCCCTTGTTGGCCGCGTCGATGACCTCGGTCATGATCGGCGAAAGGCTTGCGATGGCGCCGGCCCGCAGGTAATCGCCGTAGCTGAATCCGCCGGGCAGCACGATGGCGTCGACGCCGTGCAGGTCGTGGTCGCCGTGCCAGAGGGCTACGGCGTCGGCGCCGGCGAGACGAATCGCGCGCGCAGCGTCACGATCATCGAGCGAGCCGGGAAAGGTGACGACGCCGATCCGCATCAGGCGACCGCTGACGAGGGGGCGTCCTGCACGTGGATGCCGACGACATCCTCGATCACGGAGTTGGACAGCACGGTGTCGGCGAGCTCGCGCACGGCGGCGAGGGTCGTGGCATCCGCTTCACCGTCGAGGGAAATCTCGAAGCGCTTGCCGACGCGCACGCCGGTGACGTTGGCCAGCGCTGATTGGGTCTGACCGAGGCGACCGAGGGCGCCGGCGACGGCCTTGCCCTGGGGGTCAAGCAACTCAGCCTTGGGCATTACTTCGACGACGATCGTTGGCACAGGGCACTCCGCATACAGTCTGGGGCTATTAGTCGTGGCAAATCACTACAATTCTACAGGTCGAGCCCGACCGGGCCCGCCGGTCTACTGGCTCAGCCCGCTTTGGCCGAGCAGAATGCCGCGCAGCACGTCGCGTACGGCGGCCACGCCGTCGTAGGTCTCGACGAAGCTCGTGCTGAGCGGAGCCAACCCGAGCCGCAGCCCGTTTGGGGCGCGAAAGTCGGGAATCACATCGTTATCCCACAGAATCTTGGTCACCTGACGCATGAGCGGATGGTTGATCGTCACGTGCCCGCCGCGATGCGTCTGTTCCCGCGGCGATGCCACGGTGACGCCCATCGGCGCGAGCCACTCGTCGACGAGGGTGATCGCGAACTCGGTCAGCGCCACCGACTTCGCGCGCACCGACTCGATCGTCGCCTCGTCGAGCATGGCAATCGTGTCCTGCATCGCGAGCATGCCCAGCACGGCGGGCGTTCCGCTCATGAATCGACGGATGCCGGTGGCCGGCCGATACCCCGGCCCCATTTCAAAGATGTCCTGCGTTCCCATCCAGCCCTGAATTGGCTGGGTCAGCACATCCTGCAGGTCACTCTTGACGTACCCGAAGGCCGGCGCGCCGGGCCCGCCGCTCAGGTACTTGTAGGAGCAGCCGACCGCGAGGTCGACGTCGCAGAGGTCGAGCTGCACCGGAACCGAACCGACCGAATGGCTCAGGTCCCAGAGCACGAGGGCGTCGTGTTCGTGGGCGATGGCGGTGATCGCCCTCATGTCGGCGAGGTAACCGGAACGGTAGGCGACGTGGCTGAGCAGCACCAGCGAGGTCTGTGACCCTACGACCTGGCGCACCTGTTCGGCCGTGACGCCACCCTCCGGATCGGAGTCGATCCAGCGCAGCGTGAGGCCACGCTCCCGCGCGATGCCCTCGAGAATGTAGCGGTCGGTGGGAAAGTTGTCGCTGTCAAGCACGATTTCGGTGCGGTTGGGACGTGAATCCACCGCGGCGCGGGCAAGTTTGTAGAGCAGTACGGTCGTTGAGTCGCCGACGAACACCTGCCCGGCGGCCGCGCCGAGGCAGGCCCGGCCGAGGTCGTCGCCGATCTGCAGGGGCAACTCCATCCACCGCTCGTCCCAGCCGCGAATGAGTCGCGTACCCCAGTCCTGCTGCAGAAAGTCGGCGATGCGTTCGGCGCTCGCCCGCAGTGGGCGGCCGAGCGAGTTGCCGTCGAGATAAGAACGGGGGTTGGCGGTCTCGGGATCGGCGTCGGTGCCGAGAAAACGGCCGCGGTAGTGCGCCAGGCCGTCGATGCGGTCCATTCGGCGCGCAAAGGTGAGCTGGGCGTCCAGGCCGGTTGCTCCGGCAAGGGTGGGCGTCATTCGAGTACCTCGAGTTCTGAGTGGGTGAGGGCGCGGGCGCTGCCGAGCCACTCGGTGAATTCGTCTGGATCGCGTGGTCGCTCGCCGGGAATGAAGGTCACCCGCGTGTCAGCGAGGGCCAGACCGAGCGGTGCGCGCGGGCACAGGGCGTCCAACACGTCGTCGGGGGTCAGCCCGGCGGCGAGCAGAGCGCTGATCTCGCGACGGTTGATGCCGAGCGGGAGCGGCCCGTTGCCGAGGTCGGTGCCGTACAGCACTCGCCCGCCGGCGGCGTGAAACCGGTGCAGGTTGTCACTGGCGATATCGAAGGCTTCGGTCGGCGTGCCCCAGCCGTGAATGTCCAGGGTGCTGATCCAGGTCATGCTGGCCGCCATTGCCGTCACCAGATCGTCGGCGAGGCGCTCCGAAAACGGCGTGTGCGCGAACGCATCGACTCCCGCGGCGAAGGCCCGATCGGCCTGCCCGGCGCCCTCGGCGTGCGCCACGACCGGCAGCCCGCATTCGTGGGCCCGACCGACCGCCGCGGTCAGTGCCTCGGCATTCAACACCGGACCGGCCACGGCATTCAGCGTGACCTTCAAAACGGATGCCCCCGCCGCGGCCTGTAAATCGACTGCCGCCGCAGCATCCGCGGCTGTTGCAATCTCCCGGCACCAACCGGGTTCGGCCCAACCGGACTGCCTCGGGTAGCCGCCCGGCGCCGTGAGGAATTGGTAGGCATATGCCACATCAGGCATGTCTTCGCGTTTGCCGTCCGGCAGCCAGCCGCCGAGGTCGATCACTCGGGCGATGCCGCCGTCGACCAGCTGGCCCGGATCAATCAGGGCCAGGTGCACGTGGGCGTCGAGAAAGCCCCGATAGACCGCGCCCCGCCCACGCAGAAAGTGCCCATGAACGGACTGGCCGGTCACGCTCCGATCTCCGTGCGCACCGCGAACAGCTCCGGAAAGAACGTGAGCTCGAGGGCCTTTTGCAGAAAGGCTGCGCCGCTCGAACCGCCGGTGCCGTGCTTCATACCGATAATGCGCTGCACTGTCTTCAAGTGGCGAAAGCGCCACAGTTGAAAGTTGTCTTCAAGGTCGACGAGTTCTTCGCAGGCCTCGTAGGCGGCCCAATTCTCGGACGCGTTCTCGTAAATTCCGCGAAAAGTATGTACGAGTTCGGGGTGAAACGTCCAGGCCTCGGTGACGTCGCGGCCCCGGATGGCGGCCGGAATGTCGAAGCCCGCGCGGTGCAGGTAACGGAGAAATTCGTCGTACAGGCTCGGCGCCTCGAGCATGTCGGTCAGCAGGGCGTGAGCCGGGGCATCCGCTTCAAAGACCGTCAGCATGCGGCGGTTCTTGTTGCCCAGGGCGAATTCGACCGCACGGTACTGGTACGACTGAAACCCGCTCGAATTACCGAGAAAGTGCCGAAACTGCGCGTATTCAGTCGGGGTGAGGGTGGCGAGCACCGACCACTGCTCGGTCAGTGTGCGCTGGATGTGTTTGACCCGGGCAATGCCTTTGAGGGCCGGCGCGAGTTGATCCTGGCGCAGCGCTTCGATGGCTGCGCGAAGCTCATGCAGCATGAGCTTGAGCCACAGTTCGGTGGTCTGGTGCTGAATAATGAATAACAGCTCATCGTGGTGTTCCGGAACGCTGACCGGATTCTGCGCAGCGAGCAGCACGGGAAGGTCAAGGTAGGTCCCATAGCTCATCTTCTCTCGAAAATCGGTGACGATCTCGGGGTCGAACTCGCGGGTGTTGTTTTTGAGGGTCATGGGTTCCGTTCGGCTTGTTCAAATTGTGCGCACGTTGCGGCGGCGGGCGCAACACCGGGGGCGAAGCGCACAGGGCGAAGTTCTAGACTGGACCGCATGACCTCGCCGACCCGAAAGCCCCAGGATGGCGTACCGGCTGCCTCGGCTGCTGAGCGAAGCACGCCGCCGCGTCGCCGCGACGCCCGGCTGAACCGCGACCGTCTCATCATCAGCGCGCGCGCTCTGATCGCGCAGCACGGCGTCGACGCATCGCTCGAAGAGATCGCCCGCCAGGCCGAGGTCGGCGTGGCTACCCTGTACCGCAACTTTGCGACCAGAGACGATCTGGTGCGCACCCTCTACGACCTGGCCCTGGCGGAGTTACACGCGGTGCGCGGCGAAATCGAGGCCGCGCCCACACCGTGGGACGCGCTCGTCATCTACACCGAGCGGGTCGCCGAATGGCTGGTCGCTGACCCGTCGCTGCCGCCGATACTGCGGCGCATGGCCCAGCTCGACCCGTCGGCACGGCCGGCTGCCGAGTTCGACGGCTTCATCGCAAGCCTGGTCGCTCGTGCGAAGAAGGACGGCACCTTGCGCCGCGACGTCGACGCGGTCGATCTCGCCGTGCTCGTCACGATGGTCGGATCGCTCGGCAGTCTCGGCGACGGCTACGCCGGTCAGTGGCGGCGTCAGCTGTCGATCGTGCTCGACGGCCTGCGTGCGGCGGATGCGCCCCGGCCGAAGCTGCCCGGTCGCCCGCTCAACGTGAAGGACTACCAGGCGACCGTGCACGGCCTCACCCGGCGGGCGGCCCGCGCCGCGCGCTGAACGTCACCGGAAGCGTCGCTCGTTGCTCTCCGGGAAGTTACGGCATGGCGACGGGGTCCGTGGCGGATGCGGGGGCGCCTGGAGTTTCAGCGACATCCGCCGCGCGCACGTGGATGAGGTTGGCCCAGGGGTCGTCGAAGCGGAGGGTCTGCCCATCGTGACGGGTGTCGACGTTGTAGTGGTCCAGGCGCTCGTTGAGGGCACCCACGTCGTCAGTGCTGGGCACGATAATGCTGACCTCGCCCAGACCGAGGGCCAGGCGGCGCTTGCCGCTGCCCGAGCTCTCCCAGGTGTTCATGGCCATGTGGTGGTGGTAGCCACCGGCCGAGACGAACAGGGCGGAGGGGCCGAAGTTCGCGGTCGCCTCGAAGCCGAGTCGGTTCACGTAGAACTCGCGGGCACTGGCAACATCGCCGACGGAGAGGTGCACGTGGCCGACGATCGCGTGTCCCGTGCTCGGCCGCTCCGACATATGCTCCGAAATGAATGCGTTCGGATCGAGGTAGAGCGAGGCCATTTCGACCTGGCCGTGGGTCCAGCTCCACAGTGTGCGATCGCGGTCCCAGTACAACTCGATGCCGTTGCCCTCCGGGTCGGTGAAGTAGAAGGCCTGGCTGACCAGGTGATCCGCGCTGCCGGTGAACGTTTCGGGGGATTTCGTGCCGATCGAGTACACCGCAGCGGCGAGGTCGGCCTGCGTGTCGAACAGAATGGCCGTGTGGTACAGCCCGGCCGAGCGTGGTTCGGCGGCCCTGAGCTCGGGGGCGTGCTGCAAAATGACGAGCGGAACAGGACCGCGACCGAGCACGGCGACGGGGCCGTCCTGGCTGATGAGGTCGAGGGTCACGATGTCGCGGTAGTACGCGATCATGGCGTCGAGGCTGCCCACGCGCAGGGTCACGGCGCCCATTCCGGTGTCGGCGGCCAGCAGATCTTTCGCAGTTAGGGTCACAGCAGGCACAACTTAGGCGTCGCCTGGGCTATTCCGCGATCCGCGCAGTTATGCTCCCCCCGACTGCGGGCCGGCTCGACTGCTGCTGCGCCGACTGCTGCTGCGCCGACTGCTTCCGCGCCGGTTGCGGCGCGCAGGGCGTCGTGCGCCGACAGACGCCTCAGCGCCGCGACGGGTCAGGCCCGTGACAGGCGCTCAAGCAACTCGCGGTAGCGGGCCGCGGTCTGCTCGACGATCTCGTTCGGCAGTACCGGCGGGGTGCCGGCGCCGTCCCAGTGCGCGGCGAGCCAGTTGCGCACGATCTGCTTGTCGAAGCTCGCCATCCGGGTCTCCGGCGTGGTGCCCGTCTTCCAGGCTTCGGCATCCCAGTACCGACTGGAGTCGCTCGTGAACACCTCGTCGGCGAGCACGGTCACCCCGGTCTGCCGGTCGGCGCCGAACTCGAACTTGGTGTCGGCGAGAATGACGCCGGCCTGTTCCGCGATCGCGCTGGCGGTAGCGAACAGGGCGAGCGACAGGTCACGCAGCTCGGCGGCGACCTGCGCGCCGACGAGCTCGACCGTGCGCTCGAAGGAGATGTTCTCGTCGTGCTGACCCATCGGGGCCTTCCACGCCGGAGTGTAGATGGGTTCGGGCAGTCGGTCGCCGTTCTGCAGGCCGGCCGGCAGCGCAATGCCACACACCGACTGAGACTGGAGGTATTCCTTCCAGCCGCTGCCGGTGAGGTAGCCGCGCACGACGCACTCGATCGGGTACATGTCGAGGGTGCGGCAGAGCATTGCTCGGCCGGCCACGGCGGCGGGAATCAGCTCGCGCACCGAGTTGCCGACCAATTCATGGTCGGCGACGAGGTGGTTGGGAACGTCGCGCAACCGGTCGAACCACCACAGGCTCAGGGTGGTCAGCAGTGCGCCCTTGCCCGGGATGCCGGGCTCGAGCACGTGGTCGAAGGCGCTCACCCGGTCGCTGGCGACCACGAGCACACGTGAGGCTGTCTCGAGGGAGGGGGCGGCATCCGCTGTCTCGATACCGCTTGATTCAACGTAGAGGTCGCGCACCTTGCCCGAGTAGACGAGCGTCCACCCGTCAAGGACGGCGGCAGCGGATGCGGGGGACTCGTGCTCAGATTGGCTCACCCGTTCATTCTCCCGCATCTCCAGTGCACCCAACTCCTGCTGAAAATCTGCTCGGCGGGCGGCGCCCCCGCAAGGACGGGGGAGTTCTGGCGCCCGTCAGCAAATTGCAGCAGTTATGCACGGCACGAGTGGGGACGGCACCGGCGCGGGGACTCAGGCGACCCGGGCGGCGATATCCGTGCGAAAGTGCGCGCCGGCCAGGGACACGTGCCCGAGAGCCTCGTAGGCGCGGGCGCGAGCCTCGGCGAAGGAGGCCCCGACAGCGACAACGCTGAGCACCCGGCCGCCGGTCGACACGAGCGCGCCGTCAACGAGCCGGGTCGCGGCGTGCGCGATCGTGACGCCGTCCACGGCCAGGGCGGCGTCGAGCCCGGTGATTTCGCGCTCGACGAGCGGCTCTTGGGGGTAATTTTCGCTCGCGAGAACGACGGTGACGGCCACGTCGGCCGAAAAAACCGGCCGGGGCAGCCCGCCGAGCAGGCCGGTCGCCGCGGCGAACAGCAGCCCGGAGAGCGGCGTGACCAGGCGCGGCAGCACGACCTGAGTCTCTGGATCCCCGAAACGCGCGTTGAATTCGATGACGCGAATGCCGGCATCCGTCAAAATAAGGCCGCAGTAGAGCAGGCCGACGAACGGGGTGCCCTCGGCCGAGAGCTGGCGCACGGTCGGCAGCGCGACGGTTTCGATGATCTCGTCGACGAACGCGTTCTCGCTGCCGAACTGGGCGTCGAGCCAGGGCAGCGGGGAGTACGCGCCCATGCCGCCGGTGTTGGGGCCGGCATCGTTGTCCAGGGCGCGCTTGTAGTCCTGAGCGGGGGAGAGCGGCAGCACGTTCTCGCCGTCGCTGAGCAGAAAGAGCGAAATCTCCTGGCCATCGAGAAATTCTTCGATCAAAACGCTGCCGTGTTCGAGCCAGAAGGTCGCGTGACTGATCGCGGCGTCGCGGTCAGTGGTGACCAGCACGCCCTTGCCCGCGGCGAGGCCATCAGCCTTGACCACGTAGGGCGCGCCGAACTCGTCGAGGGCGGTTTCGGCCTCGGCCAGGGTGCCGGCACGCACGGCACGGCCGGTGGGAACGCCGGCCGCATCCATGATGCGTTTGGCGAAGGTTTTGCTGCCTTCGAGGGCTGCGGCGGCTTTGTCCGGCCCAAACACGGCGATGCCGCGGGCGCGCAGGGCGTCGGCGACACCGGCCACGAGCGGAGCCTCCGGACCGATCACGACGAGCTCGATGCTGTGCAGCACCGCATAGTCGGTCACGGTGACCGGGTCGTTCGGATCGAGAGCGACAACCGGCACCTGGGCCGCGATTCCGGCGTTGCCGGGGGCGCACTCGACGCTGGGCCGCGGCTCCTCACGGAGCAGCGCGGTGATGATGGCGTGCTCGCGGGCACCGGAACCAAGGACCAGAATTTTCACGGTTTCAGGCTACCCGATGCCTCGGGCCCGCCACGGCACTGGGCTATGGGCATGCCCCTGATCCCGGACTCTTGTCCCCGTCAGCGTCCCCGGCTACCGTTTGGAAGCCGCCGTCGAGGCATTGCACCGCGCGCTGATTCCATACGCGGACGCGCGCATCATCGCGCTCACCCAGAGCACCAATTGGATCTCCGCCAGGTTCGCCCGAACATCGTTCTCGCCGTTGTGGAGTACACGCCCGCCGCCTGATCCGGCAGACTGGAGCCATGGCACGAGCGCGCATCGACGACGGAGCCGGCCGTGCGGCCGTGCGGGCAGCGCTCGAGGGCGGCCGCGCCGCGAGCCGGGATATCCGCGCCCAAGCGGTGCGCTATACCCTGCAACTGCTGGCCGAACAGGCCGAAGGAAACACCCTCGAGGTGCGCGTGCCGCCATTTGGCGCCACGCAGTGCATCGAGGGTCCCCGGCACACCCGTGGCACGCCGCCCAATGTGGTCGAAATGGATGTCGCCACCTGGCTTGGCCTCGCCACCGGCACCCTCGCCTTCGCCGATGGTGTCGCGTCGGGGGCCATCCACGCCTCCGGGGCCCGCGCCGACCTGACCGGCCACGTGCCCGTGCTGCCCCTGCACTAGCGGCGTGCCTTGATGGCGCGAGATGCCATCTTCGGCCCCTTGGCGAGGTTCAGGTCTCGTTGCCAAACGGGCGTTTGTGCGCTTTTGCGAACGTGCTAGACGAGGATTGCCTCTACTTCGTCGCGGGTAGGCATCGACGAGGTCGCCCCCGCCCTGGTCACCGCGATCGACGACGCGACGGTCGCGAAACGCACGGCCTCGATCATCTCGTCCGGCGTCACGGCCGTGCCACGGACGTATCCCGCCGCCAGGCGCGCCACGAGCGCCCCGACGAAGGTGTCGCCGGCCGCGGTCGTATCGACGGCCGTCACCGGCCGGGCCGGTGCGAGTCCGAGGACCTCGCCGTCATAGGCGACGACCGAACCTTCCGAACCCAGCGTCACGATCGCCCAGGTCTGGTCAGCGCTGAGTACTTCGGCGGCTCGCACCGGGTCGCTTTCCCCGGTGAGTTCGGCGGCCTCGATCTGGTTCGGAACCACGAGGTCGACCGAGGCGAGAAACCCCTCGGGCAGCGGCATGACCGGCGCCGGGGTCAGCACGGTGAACACTCCGGCGGCGTGGGCCGCGGCGATCCCCTCGACCAGTGCCGAGATCGGCAGCTCGCACTGCATCACCAGAAACGCCGACTCCGTGATCGCCGCCCGCTGCGCCTCGCTCAGCGTCGTGACCGCGGCGTTCGCGCCCGACACCACCACGATCGAGTTCTCGCCACTGTCCACGACGGAGATGTGGGCGGTGCCAGTGGGGACATCCGCTGTCGCGAGGCCATCAGAACGGATGCCCTCGGCCAGCATCAGCGCGCGCAGCTCGCTCCCGTAGGCATCCGCTCCCACAGCTCCCAGAAAGTTCACGGCCCCGCCCAACCGGGCCGCGGCGACCGCCTGGTTGAGTCCTTTTCCGCCGGGAACCGTGCTGAAGCCAGCCCCGAAAATCGTCTCACCTGGTCGGGGCAGGCGCGACTGCCGCACGACGAGGTCCATGTTGGCGCTTCCGAGTACCGCAATCGAGTTCATAGAGTCAGTCTCGCATCCGCTCATGGGACAATAGAGGCGTGAGTCCTTCTGAGCAGCCCCAGAACCCGTCGGCCGAGAACGAGATCGTGCGCGCCGAGGCGACCGTGACCCTGCACCGGGCCCCGCGGTACCGCAATTTCATGTTGCTCGGCGCCATCGTAGGGGTGCTGGTCGCGCTCATTCTCACCGTCTCCTTCCCGGAGACCGAGGAGTACGAACGGATGCAAATCTTCGGCTTTCTGCTGCTCGGCGGGGTCGCCATCGGCACTGCGCTCGGCGCGGTGGTGGCCCTCGTGATCGACCGAATCATTGGCCGCTCCAAGATGTCGGTCGTCGCGGATAGACTGGGTACGAACGGTGTCAGTACCACAAGCGAATTGCGTGCCGCTGAGCCTGGCTCCGGCACCCCCGATGACGAATTCCCCACGTTCAACGAGAAGTAAAGAGGCTGCGGCTTGCCCGGTGGCGACGGACTGTTAAATCACGATCTTCTTCCCAACGAGAAGGGCCCACAAGACGCTTGTGGGGTCTTCGGAGTCTGGGCTCCCGGCGAAGAGGTGGCCAAACTCAGCTACTTCGGCCTCTACGCCCTGCAGCACCGCGGCCAGGAATCGGCCGGAATTGCCACGAGTGACGGCAGTAAGATCCTCATCTACAAAGACATGGGATTGGTCTCGCAGGTCTTCAATGAAGCCTCGCTGAGCACCCTGCTCGGGCACATCGCCGTCGGGCACACCCGCTATTCCACGACCGGGTCCTCGAGCTGGCAGAACGCCCAGCCAACCCTCGGCCGCACCTCGAGCGGAACGGTGGCCCTCGGCCACAACGGCAACCTCACCAACACGGCTGAGCTGCTCGAACTCGTGCGTGAACGCTACCCCAAGGTCGACGGTGAGCTGGCCAGGGGCAACACCACCGACACCGCGGTGATCACCGCCCTGCTCACCGGCGACCTCGACCACACCCTCGAGGCCACGGCGCTCGAGGTGCTGCCGCGGCTGCGTGGGGCGTACTGCCTCGTGTTCATGGACGAAACCACCCTCTACGCCGCTCGCGATCCCCAGGGCGTTCGCCCGCTCGTGCTCGGCCGCCTCGAACGCGGCTGGGTCGTCGCCTCCGAAACCGCAGCCCTCGACATTGTCGGCGCGAGCTTCGTGCGCGAGGTCGAGCCCGGCGAGCTCATCACGATCGACGAGAACGGGCTTCGCACCCAGCGGTTCGCCAAGGCCGACCCCAAGGGCTGCGTCTTCGAGTACGTCTACCTCGCCCGCCCCGACACCACGATCGCTGGTCGTGGCGTGCACGAGGCACGGGTCGAAATGGGTCGCAAGCTCGCGGCGGAGTACCCGGTCGAGGCCGATCTCGTGATCCCCACGCCGGAATCCGGCACTCCGGCAGCCATCGGCTACGCGCAGGCGTCCGGCATTCCGTTCGGTCAGGGTCTCGTGAAGAATTCCTACGTCGGGCGCACCTTTATCGCTCCGTCGCAAACCATCCGGCAGCGCGGCATCCGTTTGAAATTGAACCCGCTCAAGAACGTGATCAAGGGCAAGCGCCTCATCGTGGTCGACGACTCAATCGTGCGCGGCAACACCCAGCGCGCGCTCGTGAGCATGCTGCGGGAGGCCGGCGCCGCCGAGGTGCACGTGCGCATCTCAAGCCCGCCGATCACCTGGCCGTGCTTCTACGGCATCGACTTTGCCAGTCGTGCCGAGCTCATCGCGACCGGCCTCGAGGTCGACGAGGTGCGCCAGTCGATCGGCGCCGACTCGCTCGGCTACCTCTCCGAAGACGGCATGATTGAAGCCACCGAGCAGCCGCGGGAGCGTCTCTGCACCGCCTGCTTCACCGGCGTGTACCCGATCGCGCTGCCCGAATCGCAACACCTCGGCAAGAACCTGCTCGAGCGTCCGGCCGCATCAAACGGATGCGACCCGGGTCCCGATTCCGATCTGGAAGCCGTGCTGGCACCCGCCGCACGACAAGAAGAAGCCCTCGCCCGCCTGGGCCAGGTACCGTTCGGTGATCCGGGAAGACCAGAATGAGCAACAACTCGTCCAGTATCTCCAACGCGTCTTATGCAGCGGCCGGAGTCGATACCCGAGCCGGTGACCTTGCGGTCGAGCTCATGAAGTCCGCCGTCTCGAAGACCCACGGCCCCGAGGTCTGGGGCGGGGTCGGCGGCTTCGCCGGACTGTTCGACGTGTCTTTCCTCACCAAGTTTCGGCAGCCGCTGCTGGCCACCTCAACGGATGGCGTCGGCACCAAGGTCGCCATCGCGCAGGCCATCGACAAGCACGACACCATCGGCCAGGACCTCGTCGGTATGGTCGTTGATGACATCATCGTGGTCGGTGCCCGCCCGCTGTTCATGACCGACTACATTGCCTGCGGCAAGGTCGTGCCCGAGCGCATCGCCTCGATCGTCGCCGGAATCGCCCGCGCCTGCTCCGAGACTGGAACGGCCCTCGTCGGCGGCGAAACCGCCGAACACCCGGGCCTGCTCGGCCCGGACGACTATGACGTGGCCGGCGCGGCCACCGGCGTGGTCGAAGCCGACCAGGTTCTCGGTGCCGAGAAGGTTCTCTCCGGTGATGTCGTCATCGCCATGGCCTCCAGCGGCCTGCACTCCAACGGCTACTCGCTCGTGCGCCATATTCTGGCCCAGCGCGGCATCGGCTACACCGATACCTCCGCCGAACTCGGCGGCGTGGTCGGCGAAGTTCTGCTCGAACCGACCCGACTGTACACCGGCCCGCTGCTCGATGTGCTCGGCGACCCAGAGCTGGCCGGCGCCATCCACTCACTCAGCCACGTCACCGGCGGTGGCATCGCCGCCAACCTCGCTCGCGTGCTGCCCGTTGGCTCCTGGGTCGAGGTTGACCGGTCCACCTGGTCGCCCGCCCCCGTGTTCCGGGTGCTCGGCGACATGGCCGGGTCAACGCTCGAAAGCGCTGAAGGAACCTGGAACCTCGGAGTCGGCATGTTCGCGGTCGTGGATGCGGCATCCGCTTCATCGGTCATCGCACGGCTGGCTCGGAGCGGAATTCCCGCCTGGGTCACCGGCCGCGTCTCGCGCGCCGAGCACGACCTGACCGGGTTCGAGCAGGGCGCCAAGGGCGTCAACGGCGGCGCCGTGCGTCTCGTCGGCGCCTACGCGAACTAGGGTTCCCGCCTCCGGGGCCCTCACCCGCTCGCTTGTTGCCCGGGGCCCCCGGTTGGCTCGCGAGGTGGCAGCAGCGCGGCCGGTCGCTGCCCGCGCGTCCGTGCGCGCCAAGAGCGGCGTGGCCGGTTGCTGCACGGGGTGCCTCGTGGTGATCGCGCGCGTGGCGTGCCGAGCGCGCGGGCCACAAATGGCAGCACGACCCGCGTGCACCCCAAGCAGCGCGCGATACACCAGACATCGCGACCGAGGCCGCTGGCGGCGTTAGGCGCGCTTCTGCTCGTCTTCGGTGGCGTAGTGGTCGACGTAACGGTCGTCGTCATCCGGATCGTCGTCGTCATCGTCATCGTCAGCGGAATCAACGGTGTCACCACCGGTGGCCTTCTTGGCCTTGTCCGCTTCATACTCCGGCCACTTGGCGAGGTCTTCGTCGAGCCGAGGATCGGACGGATGCCCGGTCAACTCGCGTTCGAGCGCGTTGTAGTTGGTATCCGGGCTGAAGTACTTCAGCTCCCGAGCTACCTTGGTGTGCTTTGCTTTTTGACGGCCGCGCCCCATGCGTGACCCCCTTACGATGCCAGGCCGAGCGAGTCGCGAGACACTCGGGATTTGCCGAACGGAATGTGTAAAAACTAGAGCTTAGTTTAGCATGACGGGCCTTGCCGCCCACTGACGCTGCTCAAAGATCAAACGGGCCGGTCAGGCCGTAAGAATGGATAGTGGATCGGTTCTCCGGCCCGGCCTGGTCGCGCAAATCATGGCGAGCGGATGCCGCTGGCTGGCTGGTCCCGGGCGCCGGCCCGACGCTACTTGCGCTTCCGGCGACGCGATGCCGTCGGCCGAGACTGCGACGGCACAACGACCGGGGTCGACTTCGTCGCCGCGTCGGGGGCTCCGGTGGGCGGTGCGAGCGGACGGCGCGACACCGGGCGGGATCGCACCGGCTCACCGCGTCGATCCTGGCCGGGGATCGGCCGCGAGCGGCGACCATAGATGAGCTCAGACGAGTCGAGCAGCCAGGGCACGAGGGCGATCGTGACGCCGTGCACCATCATCAGCTTCTGACGCAGTCGCCGGGCCTTGTGGTTGTGCAGCAGGTTCTCCCACCAGTGGCCGACGATGTAGATGGGCGTGTACACGGTGATGACCTCGGAGCCGTGATCGTCGCGGCGACCCCGAATGTAGCTGATCAGCGGCCAGCTGATGTCGCGATACGGTGAGGCGACGATGCGCAGCGGCACCTGAATGTTCTGCTTCACCCAGGCGCGTTTGAGTTCCTTGGTCTCGGCTGTGTCGATCGAGACGTGCACGGCTTCGAGGCTCACGTGGCGGGCGGCGATCGCGTAGTCGAGTGCCTTGAGCACCGGTTTCTGCATCTTGCCGACCAGCACGATGGCATGATCGCCCTGCGAACCGAACGTCGTGACGGGGTCGACCTCGATCTCCTTGGCCACGTCTCGGTAATACCGGTTGACGCCCATCATGAGAAAGAACAGCACCGGCATCATCACGAACACGAGCCAGGCGCCGTGGGTGAACTTGGTGATGGTGACAACGATGAGCACGACACCGGTCAGCGCCGCGCCGAAACCGTTGATCGACAGGCTCAGAATGATCGACCCGCGGTTCGGCGGATTCTTCTTGAGCAGTTTCAGCCAGTGCCGCACCATGCCGGTTTGGCCGAGCGTAAATGACACGAAGACGCCGATAATGTAGAGCTGAATCAGCACGGTCAGGTTGGCCCGGTAAACCACCATGATCACGCAGGCGGCCAGGGCCAGGAGCACGACACCGTTGGAGTAGATCAGGCGGTCGCCGCGGGTGCTGAGCGACTTCGGTGCGTACTTGTCGCGCGCGAGCACGGAGCCGAGCAGTGGAAAGCCATTAAACGCGGTGTTGGCGGCCAGCAACAGCACCGCTGCTGTCGCTGCCTGCAGCACGAAGAACATGATCGAGAAGTTGCCGAACGTGGCAGCGGCGACCTGCGCGATGAGGCTGCGCTGGGGCGCAGTGGCGCACTCGGCCCAGCCGATCAGGTCGCAGGGAGCCTCGGCGTAGTGCACCTTGGAGATCAGCGCGAGGGCGGTCAATCCGACGAACAACACGATGGCAATGCCGCCCATGAGCGTCAGGGTGCGCTGGGCGTTCTTGACCTTGGGGTGTTTGAACGCCGGTACCCCGTTGGCGATCGCTTCGACGCCGGTGAGGGCGGAGCATCCGCTCGCAAAGGAGCGCAGCAGCAGCAGAATGAACGCGGCCTGCGCGAGGTTCTCGCCCTGCACGTCGTACCCGGCCGACTCGGCGACGGGGGCGTCGCCCATCAGCGCCCGAACGAGGCCGACGACGATCATCAGCAGCACGCTGCCGATGAAGAGGTAGGTCGGAATAGCGAAGGCATTGCTCGACTCGCGCACGCCGCGGAGGTTCACCGCCGCGAGCAGAATGATGAAGATCACCGCGAGCTCCACGCGGAGCGGGGCGAGAGCTGGAATGGCGGAGATGATGTTGTCCACGCCGCTGGCCACCGAGACGACCACGGTCATCACATAGTCCACGAGCAAAGCGGATGCGACGACCAGGCCAGCCTTTTCGCCCAGATTCTTGTGGGCGACCTCGTAGTCGCCGCCGCCAGATGGGTAGGCCTTGATCAGCTGGCGATACGACGCCACGACAACGATGAGAAGCATGACGACGACGGCAGCGACCCACGGCGCGAAGCTCAAAAAGGCGAGCCCGCCGAGGGTCAAAATCATCAGAAGTTCCTGCGGCGCGTAGGCCACGCTCGACAGTGGGTCGCTGGCAAAAATGGGAAGAGCGAGGTGCTTGGGTAGCAGCTGGCCGTCCAACTGCTCGGTGGGGAGCGGATCGCCGATGATCCACCGCTTGGGTGATCGGCTTTCCGGTACTGGGGCGTTCGCCTCGGGTGTCACGAGGGACGACATTACACCTAAGCTGGCCCCTGTCAAATCGGGTGGCTTTTTTAAGCGGATGCGGGTGGGCGGCCTGGGCGGCACAATCATCCGCTGGTCGAACTTTTCGAGACCACCACCGACTCGCGCTGGCGGTCTCGAAAAGCCTACGGGTGCAGCGTGGCGAGGATGTTCGCGCGCACGTCGGCGAGCTGGCGTCGCAGCGTGGGCACCGTGTCGGGCGGAACAACCGAGCGGGCCGCTTGCGTGCGCAGGTCTGTGCGCAGCTGCTGCCGGAACTCGTTGAGCACCATGTCGGCTTCGTGCAGGGCGAGACGTGAATCCAGGCGAGCGGATGTCTCGTCGCTGGTCGACGATGGCGCCTCGGCCGCCGTTGGTGTATCCGGGGCATCCCAGGACTCGGGCGTGCCGTCGTAGCCGCGCGAAACCGGCGCCCCTGCGTCGCGTGCCTGCCGGGCCGCGGAGGCCAGGTCGGCGCGCAGGGACTTCATGGCGGAGTTGACGCCGCTGCGCACCTGGTCGGCGAGGCGCCGCACCGAGTCGGTCACCTCGTCTTCGATCGCGCCGAGTTCTCCGTCGCGGGCGAGCAGCTCGGCGCGACCGGCATCCGTGATCTCGTAGACGGTCTTGCGGCCGTCGGCCTGCTTGGTGACCAGGCCCTCTTCCTCGAGTTTAGCCAGGCGCGGGTAGATCGTTCCGGCGCTGGGGCTGTAGGTTCCGCCGAATCGGTCACTGAGCGCCTGAATCAGCTCGTAGCCGTGCCGGGGCCGCTCCGCGAGCAGGCTCAGCAGGTAGAGGCGCAGGCTCCCGTGGGCGAACATGGCGCTCATGCCGGGTCTGCCTGGGTAATGTCGGCCGCGGCGGGCGCTGCGGCATCCGCTGGACTGGATGCTGCACTCATCGATGCTGCACTCGTCGACGCTGCACCGCCCGGCGCGCTGCCGCCGCTCTCCCGCCGCACGACCGAGATATCGCCGGACACCGAATTACCACGCAGGTCGAGCCAGCTGCCGTCGAGGGTGCCGGTGGAGCCTTCGTAGCCCTTGCCGAACGCGGTGCGCACGGTCTGGTCGTCGAGCTGCAGCGTTCCGGAGAGGGTGTTGAGGTGGTACCGCGCGGCGACGCCCGGCTCGAGCCGCACCGTGAGGTTGCCGCTGACCGAGTTCGTCACGATCTGGTCTGGTGTGCCCGCGAGGTCGAGAAACACGTTGCTCGCGACCCCGTCGAGCGTGAAACGACGGATGTTGCCGCTCGCCGTGATATCGCCCGATACGGTGTGCACGGCCAGTGCTCCGACGTGGTTGCGCACCGAGATCTCGCCGTTGACCGCGTTGAGTTCGAGGTCACCCTCGACGTCGTCGATTACGACATCGCCGGAGACGGTGCTGAGTTTGGCGTCATTGCGCAGTCCGGACACGAGGGCATCCGCCGAGACAACACCGAAGCGCAGGGCGACGTCGCGCGGGACCAGTACGCTCACCTCGGCGCGGGCGGTGCCGCGGAACGAGGTGAACACCTCGAGAAAGTTATCCCAGCGCAACTGGGGGTGGTCGATTTCGAGGCGGTCGCCGTCCATCGAGATCTTCAGGTCTTTGCCGGTGACGCCGTGCACTTCAATGCGGGCGCCGGGTTCGTCGTGGCCGATGATGTCGACCGTGCCGCCGATCAGACTGACCTTGAGCTTCCGCACCAATTCGACATCGATGATTTTGGTCTGCCCGGGGGTGACCAGCCATTTTTCCAATGACACTGGGTTGTCCTTTCAGGAGAGTGAACTCGCGTTATATCGCGTGTGTTGAAAGACACGATATATCGCGTTCCTGAAAGTTGCAATCAGTACAGAAAAATATCCAGCCACTGGCGATTGTGGGCGTGTACCAGCACGGCGAACACCACGACGTCGAACAAAAGGTGCACGCAGACCACGTAGGTGAGCGAGCGAGTGCGGGCAAAGGTGTAGCCCTGCAGCAGCGCGAACGGCACGGTCAGCAGCGGCCCCCAGGCCTGGTAGCCGAGCTCCCAGAGGAACGACGAGAAGATCACGGCCTGCAAAATATTGGCCTGCCAATCGGCAAAGTGCCGCCGCAGCAGGGTGAAGGCGACGCAGATGAAGAACAGTTCGTCCCAGATCCCCACGAAGCCCACGCCCACGAACAGTCGGGCAATCTCATCGGGAGCGGTCACCGCTGGCCAATTCTGGTACGCGCCGCTTCCGATGAAGTAGCTCGGCAGAATCAGGTACCCGAGCAGCACTACGAGTGGCAGGTAGGCGCGTTCGAGCCGGGTCCAGCGTTGCCCGGTGCGAATCGGAAACCGGATCGCGTGGTCCTTGAAGTAGTACCGCGAGAGCAGATACGGCACGAGCACCGACAGGCTGAGCACCGTGCCCATCAGGGCGATATTCGGGTAGCTGATGTTCGCCTCAACCGAGATGGTGCTGATGATCCCCAGCCCAACGGCAATCAGCAGCAGATCGCGAAATAGCGCCCGATTGATCAGGAACGCGAGCGCCAGGGCCGCCGCCAGCACGCCATAGCCGGCCACCGGCATCCGCAGCGCAAACAGCAGCACAGCGGATGCGCTCACCAGCGCCGCCGGAATCAGCCCCCACCGCGATCTAATACCCATGCTGCACCCTACCCAGAGCACCTCTCAATTTAACGAGAGCGGAAAAAGTGCTGCTTCGGCACCCCGGAGGCAGCGATTTTCCCGCTCCCGCGGGGAGGGCCTAGATTCGAGGGATGAAGCGTTTTCCCAGCGACCCGGTCGCGATCTTGCAGCACCTCGTGCGCATCGATTCGGTCAATCCTGACCTGGTTCCCGGGGCGGCGGGTGAAGCCCAGATCGCAATCTGGTGCAGTGAATGGCTGCTCGAGCAGGATTTTCAGGTCACCCTGCTCGAGCAGGTTCCCGGGCGGCCCTCGGTCGTCGGCATCAAACGCGGCACCGGCGGCGGACGCTCGCTCATGCTCAACGCCCACCTCGACACGGTCGGCGTCGCCACTTACGCGGGCGATCCGTTCAGCGGCGACCTTCGCGCCGGCCGGGTGTTCGGGCGTGGGGCCGTCGACACCAAGAGCGGGCTCGCGGCCATCCTCGTGGCGGCAGCGCGGGCATCCGCTGTCGGGCTGGCCGGGGATGTGATCGTGACGCTGGTCGCCGACGAAGAATTCGGCAGCATCGGAACGGAAGAGGTGCTGCGCACATTGAGCGCCGATGCCGCCCTCGTGATCGAGCCGAGCAGCCTGGAACTGACCACAGCGCACCGCGGATTCGCCTGGTTCGAGCTCTGCCTGACCGGCCTGGCCGCGCACGGATCGCAGCCGGAGCTCGGCGTGGATGCCATCTGGCATGCCGGGCTCGCGCTGCGTGCCCTCGACGAGCTGCGGCAGCAGCTGAACTCGGCCCCGGCGCATGCCACACTCGGCCACGGTGCCGTGCGGGTGTCGAAGATTGTCGGTGGTGACGATGCCGCCACGGTCGCGGCCCGCTGCGTGCTCACCCTGGAACGACGGATGCTGCCCGGCGAGTCCCCGGAGCGCGTCGAGTCCGAGCTGCGGGCACTGTTCACCGAGCTGGCGCGCACGGAGCCGCAGTTTCGGTTTGAGCTGACCCGGCTGGTGGCGCGGGCTGCCTTTGAGGCCGAGCCGCACTGGCCGATCCTGCGCGCGCTCAGTGGCAATGCCGAGCGGGTGCTCGGCGCCCCGGCGAAAACGCGCGGCGAACCGTTCTGGACCGATGCCGGGCTTATTCTCGAAGCCGGTATTCCGTGTGTGGTGTTCGGTGCCGACGGTGAAGGCCTGCACGCCGACACGGAATGGGTCGACGCGCAGTCGGTGCGCGCGCTCGCCGAGATTCTTGAGGGCACGATCACCCAGTTTTGCGGGCCTACAGTCGGCTGATTCGCTCCCACCCCCGGCCCTCGTGCCACGATTCAATGACCAGATGCGTGTTGTCGGAGTCGATGTAGGTGAGCACGACCTCGTGTACGTGCAGCTCGAAACTGGATGTATCCGGCGGATCGGTCGGTTCCGGCTCGGTCACCACCAGCACCCCGGCCAGTTTCGCGTCGCCGGCCCACTCCGACGGCTGCCCGACTGGCGGCTCGAGGGTGGGCGAGTGGATGGCCACCCGCGGGTCCCGCAGCACATCGTGCAGCTTGAGCGAATGGGGCATCATGCCCAGGGTGATGCGCCCGTTGTTGATCACGAGCTCGGTGCCGCTGATCCGCGGGGCACCATCCCGGCGCAGGGATGCCATTGTTTTGTTGGTGCCCGCGTCGAATCGTGAGCGTACCCGCGCTGCGAACTGCGGAGCATCCGCTTCAATTTCTCGCCATGTTGCCATGCGTTGAACGCTACCTCGGCACCGACACGAGGGCTTAACGCACCGCGCAGTAGCTACCCGGCAACGCGCTCGGCATCGGGATCGGGCACCGGCGAAACGGCCGCGGGGCGGCGGACTGCGAAGAAGGGGATCGTGCGCTGGCAGAGGGGGCCGATCAAGACGGCGAACAGCACGGTGCCGATTCCCACGTTGCCGCCGAGCACCCAGCCGATGCCGAGCACCATCACCTCGATGCCGGTGCGCACGATCCAGATCTTCCAGCCGGTGCGCTGGTGCAGCCCGGTCATCAGGCCGTCGCGCGGGCCGGGGCCGAAGTGTGCCCCGATATAGAGGCCGGTGGCGACGGCGATCAGCAGGAGTCCCGCGGCGAACAGGAGGATGCGGGCCCAGAGGTCGAGGTCGGCCGGAATTAGCCACAGTCCAACATCGGCTGACGGGCCAACGAGCAGCGCGTTGAGCAGAGTGCCGGCACCGGGCTTCTGGCGGATGGGGATCCAGAGCAGGAGTACGACACCGCTCAGCAGAATCGTGATCAGCCCGAAGCCGAGGTGCGTGTGGTTGTCGATGCCCTGGGCGAGAACATCCCACGGGGCGACGCCGATGGCGGCGCGCACGATCAACGCGATGCCGATTCCGTAGAGGAACAGGCCAATCAGCAGTTGAATCACACGACGAGTCACGAGAATTCAGTCTAAATGCCGCTCGGCGCCCACGTCGGCCACCGGTCCCTGCGGGGCTCAACCGCCGAGGATGATTCCGCGGTTGAGGAAGAACGGCTGCGGGTCGATCCTGACGCCGTCAACCCGAACCTCGACGTGGGTGTGACAGCCGGTGGACAGGCCGGTGCTGCCGACCCGTCCGATCTGTTGGCCGGCGCCGACCCGATCGCCGACATTGACCAGGGTCTCATCGTCGGCCAAATGGGCGTAACCGGTCTGCACTCCTTCGCCGTGGTCGATCAGTATCCAGTTGCCGTAGCTGCCGGCCGCTCCGGCGGCGCGCACAGTGCCGGTGGTGGCTGCGAAGACCGGTGCCAGGCAACCCGCCCCAATGTCGGTGCCGTAGTGGAACGCGCCCACCCCCGGGAGGGGGCGGACCGGCCTGGGCCCGTAGACATCCGTTGTGGGGCCGCTAGCTGGATTTGCCCAGCCCTGATCGCTCAGCTGGCCGTAGTCGGTTGGAGTGATCGGACGCAGGTCCAGTCCGGACAGGCCGGCAGCGGCACTCGCGGCCTGAGCTGCGGCGTTTACCAGAGCCAGGCCGGCAGCTTCGACGTCGTTTTGGGCAGCGTCGAGCGCGGCCCGGCTCGCGTCGACCGACAGGCCGCTCGCGGCGGCACGGGTCTCGGTATCTTGCTCGTTCAGCCGCTGCGCTCGGGCTTCGTCGGCCTCGGCGCGGGCCTGAATCGTCTCGATATTGTCGGTGACATGATCCAGCTGGTCGAGTGTGCTGAGCTGGTCGAGCACGTTGCCGAGGGAATTACCGCCGAGGAAGACCTCGGTCACGACAGCGCCGGATTGCTGCTGCGCTAGTTTGCGCGCGAGCACGGCAAAGCTTCGTTTGGAGTCGGCGGCTTGCTGCGTGGCCTCCACGGCGAGCCGGTGCACCAGTGCGGAGCGACCGCGCGCGAGCGTCTGACTCGCCTGCGTCGACTCGAGCGTACGCTGGGCGGTGGCCCGCACCGCCTCCGTTGACTGTGACCGGGTGAGCGCCAGGGCCAACGCTGCGGCTCTTTGTGTCGAGTCTTGTTGAGCGGATGCGCGCTGCGCGGCCGCCAGCGCGGCGGCCGCCTGACTCTCGGCGAGGGCGGTTGCGGCTGTCGCGCGAACGACTGCGGCCGCTGCCTGGGCTGCCGCCTGCGCCTCGAGGCCAGTGTCACTGGGAGTCGGCGCTACCTTGGATGGATCGGGGAGATCGACAACGGGCGGGATCGGTCCGTCTGTCGGCTCGGGAACTGGTTCGTTGTCCGGTTCTGGGGTCGGTTCGACCGTGGGTTCCGGGGTCGGCTCGACGGTCGGTTCTGGGGTCGGTTCTGGGGTCGGTTCGGCGATGGGCTCCGGGGTTGGCTCAGTCGTGGGTTCCGGCGTCGGCGTCGGTTCGGGGATCGCTTCGGTCGTGGGCTCGGGAGTGGGCTCCGCGGTCGGTTCTGCCGTCGGCGTGGGCGTCGGGCTGCTGGTTGGTTCGGCGGTCGGTTCAGCGCTCGGTTCCGGGTTCGCGCTCACGGTCGGCGTGGACGTGCCGGTCGAACCGGCTGGAAGTTCACCGGCGCTCGCCGCGACCGGGGCACCGAAGAGGAGCAGCGCGGTCACGACAATGATCGCCAGCGGGCCGCCTGGCCCCCGATGTGTCGCGGCCCGCTGCCGTGCTCGCAGGAGAAGTGCAGCGGGACCGTGACTTGGGGCTAACAACATCGGCAAACCTGATCCATTCGGGTATGGACTAACGCGGGCGGGCGGGCTGGCGTGGCGACAGTATGGCACGCCAGCCCCACGCTCACAACGGGTCAAACGAGCAGTCCAAGGTGCCTATAAGGTGCGCTTCGCACTAGACCAACTCGGGCGCTTCGCATTCCGCGGCCGCGCGCACTGCCCCCGAAGCGACGAGCGCCACGACGCCCTCAATTTCGGGGGAGAGAAAGCGATCGTGGCCGGGACCGGCGGCCACGGTGCGCACGAGGTCGCGTACCGCTCCGGTCGCGGCGCCCGGCTCAAGCGGTGCCCGCAGATCGAGCGAGCGCGCCGCCGTCATGATCTCGATCGCGAGCACCCGGCCGAGCCCGTCGAGCGAACGGCGCAGCTTGCGGGCCGCATGCCAGCCCATCGAGACGTGGTCTTCCTGCATCGCCGACGAGGGAATCGAATCAACGGATGCCGGCACCGCCAGCCGTTTGAGCTCCGACACGATCCCGGCCGCTGTGTATTGGGCGATCATGAGCCCGGAGTCCACGCCTACCTCGTGCGCGAGGAACCGCGGCAGGCCCTTGCTGCGGCTCCCATCGAGGTGACGGTCGGTGCGTCGCTCACTCATGCTCGCGACATCCGCTGCGGCAATGGCGAGAAAATCGAGCACGTAGCCGAGCGGGGCGCCGTGAAAGTTGCCGTTCGACATAACTCGGCCGTCGACCGTGACAACCGGGTTGTCGATGGCGCTGTCCAGCTCGCGGCCGGCCACGAGGGCGGCGTGGGTGGCGGTGTCACGTGCGGCGCCGTGCACCTGCGGGGCGCAACGCAACGAGTAGGCGTCTTGCACCGAGGGATCCTCGGGGCCGGCGTGGCTCGCGACGAGCGGGGAGCCCTGCAGCAGTCGGCGCAGGTTGGCGGCGCTGTCGGCCTGGCCGAGCTGGGGCCGCAGTTGCTGCAGATCCGCCGCGAAGACAGCATCCGTTCCGAGCAGAGCCTCGACACTCATCGCCGCGGCGATGTCGGCGGTCACGAGCAGGCGGGCCAGGTCGTCGAGGGCGAGCACGAGCATGCCGAGCATGCCGTCGGTGCCGTTGATCAGCGCGAGGCCCTCTTTTTCGGCGAGCACGACCGGCCTGATGCCGGCTGTGGCGAGGGCGTCACCGCCGCCGAGCAGGGCGCCGCTGGCATCGCGCGCCTGCCCCTCGCCCATCACGACGAGCGCGCAGTGGGCGAGCGGCGCGAGATCGCCGGAGCAGCCGAGCGAGCCGTATTCGTGCACGACCGGGGTTATTTGCGCGTTGAGCACGGCCGCGTAGGTCTCGGCGGTGGCCGGGCGCACTCCGGTTCGCCCGGTCATCAGCGTCGAAAGCCGCAGCAGCATGAGGGCGCGTACGACCTCGCGTTCCACTTCGGGGCCGCTGCCGGCGGCGTGCGAGCGCACCAGGCTCGCCTGCAGCTGCGCGCGCCGGTCGGAGGTGATGAACGTCGTCGCGAGGGCGCCGAAACCGGTCGAGATCCCGTAGTGCGGTTCGGTGTCAGCCGCGAGGGCATCGATGATGGTGCGGGTCGCTGCCACTTGCTGGAGGCTGGCCGGATCGAGGCTGACGCGCGCATTGTGCCTCGCGACGGCGATCACATCGGCGAAGGAAAGGGCGCCGGTTCCGACGACAACGGTGGCTGCGATAACGGATGCCCCGCTCAGGTCGTGCGCGGATGCGGAAGTCTGAGGCGTGGTCGTGAGGGTCATGGTTCGATTCGACACCCCCAGGGCCCCAGACGATAGGGCGCTATGCTGCTTTGTGTCCGGGATACCGGACGCGAAGTACTCGCCCTGAACGAACGCAGCAGCATTTTCTTCGACTCGAAGTGGCAGCCGCTCGGCGAGGACGTGAAAGGAACGCCATGGCGACCGCATCGAAGGTTCCGGCCGCCGAAAGCACGCTGCGCGTGCTGACTCACCTCGCTGCGCAGCGCGGACCGACACCGGCGGCCGCCGTGGCCAGCGCTCTTGGCTTGCCGCGCTCGACCGTCTACCAGCTGCTCGATGTGCTCGTGGCGCAGGGGTTCGTCGTGCACCTGCCCGAGGAACACCGCTACGGACTCGGCATCGCCGCCTTCGAGCTGAGCACGGGATTCAGCCGCCAGGAGCCACTCTCCCGGCTCGGTCGTCCGTTGATTGCCCAGCTTGTCGACCGGCTGGGGGAGAGTGCGCACCTCGTGGTGCTGCACGGCCGCGACGTGATCTACCTGGTCGAAGAGCGCGCCGCGCACCGCCCCTCGCTCGTTTCCGACGTCGGCGTGCGGCTGCCAGCGCACCTCACGGCGAGCGGTCGCGCCCTGCTGGCGGCGCTTCCGGCGGCCCAATTGCGCGCCCTGTACCCCAGCCAGGCCGCGCTCGAGCAGCGCGACGGCCGGGGCCCGCGCTCCCGGCTTGAGTTGCGGGCGGTACTCGATCGAGTGCGAACCGACACCTACGCCACCGAAAATGGCGAAATCACGCCGGGCATCGCCTCGGTCGCGCTCGCCGTACGCGATCATGCGGGGTGGCCCGCCGCCGCGATCGCGGTGACCTTTGCGCACGACCGCTTCCCGGACGACTACTGGCCGGCGCTCGCTGCAACCGTGGCGGCGACGGCCGCCGAGCTGTCCCGCCGCATCGGTGGCCGCCCGCGCTAACGCCCGGCCGCGCGGCACTTTTTAGAGATGCGGGCACGCGTTCCATTTGGTGCCTCGGTCTACAACGAGTGCCACGAGCCCGGTTCCGCCTGCAGGTGCTGCGACGGGCTAGCCCTGGCGGGCCTTCGCGCGGGGGTTGAGCTTGTTGATCACAAAGGTGCGACCGCGGCGCCGCACGATTTGCGATCCCGGAACCTTCTTGAGCGCCTTGAGGGAATTGCGTACTTTCATTTATTTCTCCATTGCTTATTGAGAACGAATATCAATTAGAGTAACAGGCATGCAGACAGAAACGTATCTTCGGGTGAATGTGGTGAGCGGCCTGGCCGGCGCCGGTAAATCCTCGGTGGCCCTGACCCTCGGGCGGCAGCCATTCGCCCTGACCACCTCCGTGTCCGATGCCCTGCGCACGGTGCTCACCGAGGTTGCCGACGCGGTGCCGGGCGGCCGGGGGGAGGCGTGCGCCATTGATGTCTTCGTCGAAGCGCCAACCGCGGTGGGCCCGCTGGAAATTGCCAGTTCCCTCGTTGAGACCGGCGACTCGCCGGAGCGGCTGGCGAATGGGCATGCGGTGCGGCTCGGTGACCTCATCACCGTGCTCGATGCCGGGCGATTCTGGGCTGACCTGCGCAGCGAAGCCCTCGCGCCGGTCCCGGAAGAACACGACGTCAACTTCTCCGATACCCACGACGATCCCGACCGCACCGTCGGCGACGTATTGATCGAGCAGGTCGAGTGGGCCAGCATCGTCGTGATCAATAAGACCGACCTCGTGCACGCCCGCGACGCTGCCGATATTCGGGACTTCGTGCGCCTGCTCAACCCGGCCAGTCACGTCGTGTTTGCCGAACACGGCCGCGGCAGCGCCGAGGGCTGGCCGGTGCCGCGCCGGGACATGTTCGCCTGGCTGCAACGCAGTCCCGGCTGGGTACGCCAGCTCAACGGTGACGCCCTGCTCTCACGCAGTCCGCAGGGGCTGATCTGTGTCGTCTACCGTGACGTGCGCCCGTTCCATCCGCTGCGCCTGGCCGAATTCTTTCGTGACCGCGCCGAGGAGTCGGGTGAGATCCTGCGTTCCCGTGGCCTGTTTCGCCTCGCCACTCGGCCGTCGACGGTCGGCTCGTGGAGCAGTGCCGGCCCCACGATCACCTTCGAACCGACCGGCATGCAGAGCCATGACCCGGATTCACCGCTAGGCCAGGAGATCGCCTTCTTCGGACGTGACCTCAACGCCCGTCTACTCAGCGCCAACCTCGATGCCTGCCTGCTCACCGACGCTGAATTTCTCGCCGGACCCATGTTCTGGAACACCCTGGCCGACCCGTTCCCCGCCTGGGTGCTCGAAAGCGCCGCCTGAGTTACAGGCTCTTGGCGAAGCAGACGCTGAACTCTTCGCCGACGTACTGGCCGAACAAGTCGATCTGTTCGTAGCCGCGACCGCGGTACAGCGCCATAGCCGCGTGTTGCAGTGGGCCGGTTTCCAAGGCGAGAGAGCGGATACCGCGGCCAGCGGCATCCGCTTCGATGCGGTCGAGCAGGCGGCCGGCTATACCGCGCCCCCGAACCTCGTCGTAAACGAACAGTCGCTTCAGCTCGGCAGTCAGATCGGAGCCGAGTGGAACCAGGGCGGCCATGCCGCAGGCTGCGCCGTCTTCGTTCCTGGCCACGTAGACGGCAACGCCCGGGAGTTCGAGCTGGTCGGTGCTGAGCAGGAAGCTGTTCTCCTCCGGGTAGAGGGAGTGCGCGAAGACGGTGCCGGCGGCCAACAGCGCCTCAACGTCGGCCTGACGCGGCGGCTCGATACTGATCGAAATGGTCATGTCCTCAGAATAGAGCGAGGCAATGTGTACCTATCTGCGTGACTTTTCAGGAGGCATAGGGTAACGTCAATAGGTCGGCTCTTGACACCGCGCTGTGCGCGGATGGGTTTGTAAGTCAAGTTGGGCCGGTTTCCCAGTAATCCGCTGGTGAAAAATCACTGTATGTGAACGGCCCCGACCACAGATTGCTCGGGTTCTCAGTTACGTCGCGTGTGCGATGTTGTTCTGCCATGTACTGAACACAACCCAGAGATATCTTTATGCCTCAAGGCAATTCGCACAACTCCACCGTCGGTCGTGGCGGTAAGAACTTCGATCCCAAGTACGCCTCCAAGGGCGGATCGGGCCACGGCGGTTCCAACAACGCCGGCAGCAAGAGCCCCGGACACCGCGGATACCGCGCTGACGAGGGTGCCCCCAAGAAGCAGCGCTGGAATGCAGACGAGCGCGCCGCGCGCTCGAACGAGCGTCCCTCGAGCGAACGTCCGGCCTACGGCTCGCGTTCCGTTCGCCCCGAAAACGGCGGCCGCACCAACACCGAGCGCAACGAGCGCCCGACCTACAACAACGACCGTCCGGCTCGCACCGAGCGTCCCTCCTATGGTGACCGTGCTCCGCGCACCGACCGTCCGGCCTACAACAACGACCGTCCGTCGTATGGTGACCGCAACAGCGCTCCCCGTACGGAGCGTCCGTCCTACGGTGACCGTGCTCCGCGTACCGACCGTCCGGCCTACAACAACGACCGTCCGTCCTATGGTGACCGCAACAGCGCTCCCCGTACCGAGCGTCCGTCCTATGGTGACCGTGCTCCGCGTACCGACCGTCC